>JACRCR010000057.1 GCA_016218925.1 Deltaproteobacteria bacterium
GATCCGCATCGGCACCGATGCGGCGCTGGCGCTGGCGATGTGCAAGGTCATCATCGATGGCGGGCTCTACCAGAAGCAGTTCGTGCAGGAGCAGACCGATCTGCCGCTGCTGGTGCGCACGGACAGCGGCCGTTTTCTGCGCGGCAACGAGGTGTACGAAGGAGAGCGCGAGGATCAGTTCTTCTGGTGGGACCGGCTGACTAATCTGCTCACGCCTGCGCCGCGGCACACGCTGGCGACCACCGGCGTCGATCCGGTGCTCGACGGAACTTACAAGGTCACGCTGCTCGACGGCACCACCGTCGAAGTCGAACCGGTGTTTGCGAGGTTACAGCGCCATCTCGAAGACTACACGCCGGAGAAAGCCGGCGAGATCTGCCAGATCCATCCCGACAACATCCGCAGCCTGGCGCGCAAGGTGGCCACCCACCGCACCAAGATCTTCATCGGCTGGAACTCGGGCAAGTACTACCACGGCGACTTGATGGAGCGCGCGATGGCGCTGCTGCTCGGGCTCACGGGCAACTGGGGCAAGCGCGGCACCGGCACGCGCTCCTGGGCCATCATGGGGCAGGACAGCATGGCGTTCATGCACCGCAAGGCGGGTGCGGGACAGGAGGAGGCACAAAAGCTGATCGGCCAGATGATCGCCATGCGCCGCATGGTCGCCGCCGAGGATCCGACGATGACCACCGAGATGGCCACCAACCGCGGCGCCGAAATGGCGAGCGAGCTCGGCGGGTTCGGCAATACCATCCCGCCCGCCTTCTTGTGGTACCACCAGTACGGCTACAAGGACCGCTGGGACAATCCCGAGAATCACGATCCTTCGATGAAGCGCACTTTCACTGAGTATCTCAACGAGGCGGTCGACAAGGGGTGGTGGAATGCGGCTGGCACCAGCGCCTACAAGGATGTCGAGCCGCGGGTGCTCTTCGAGGCGGGCGGCAACATGCTGCGCCGCCAGCGGGGCGGGCAGAAGATCCTGCTCGAGAACCTGTGGCCGAAACTGAAGATGATCGTCTCGGTGGACTACCGCATCACCACCACCGGGCTGTATTCCGACTACATCCTGCCGGCCGCGCAGCACTACGAGAAGCTCGGCACCAGCATCCCGTCGATGCATCACCTCAACTACGTGCTGTGTGACCGCGCCACACCGCCGGCGGGCGATTCGCTTGCAGACGTAGAGATCGGCGTACGGCTCGTCGAGAAGATCGAGCAGCGGGCTGCGGCGCGCGGGATGAAGGGATTCACCGACCGCAACGGCAACTACCGCAGCCTCGAGGGGCTGATGGCGCGTGCCACGCTCGGCGGTGCGATTCGTGACGAGGAGAAGCGCTTCGAAGAGGTCGTTCTCGACAACGTGGTTTACGGTGTCCTGCCGAAGGGAACGACACTGGAAACCTTGCGCGAGAAGGGCTCGGTGCGCATGGAGGGCTGGGGCATGGTCGGCCACGGGATATCGCAGGCCTCGACCATCAAACCCGACGAGGTTCTCAACCCGCTTCGCTGGCACACCGAAGACAAGGTGCCGTACGACACGCTGGTGCGGCGCGCTCAGTACTACATCGATCACGAATGGTTCCTGGAGGCTGGCGAAGAACTGCCGACCCACAAGGAGCCGCCGCCGCAGGGCGGGCGCGGTCGCCGCTTCCAGATGACCAGCGGTCACAACCGCTGGAGCATCCACTCGATGAACATGACCAACAACGTGATCATGAACACCCACCGCGGCGAGCCGTTCGTCTTCATCAACGACGCGGATGCCGCCAGCCTCGGAATCGAAAACGGCGCAAAGGTGAAACTGGTGAACGACGTCGGCGAGTCGATCCTGGCCGCCAAGGTCACGCCGTCGTGCCGGCCCGGTCAGGTCATTCTCTACAACGGCTTCGAGCCGTACATGCACCAGAACTGGCACGGCAACTCGGAACTCGAGCCCGGCCACGTAAAGCACCTCGGGCTGGTCGGCAACTACGGGCACCTCAAGTACCGGCTCTTCTCGTGGCAGCCCATCCCCGCCGATCGCGCGGTACGGGTCGACGTGCAGAAAGTCTGACGCCAAGCAGCAGAAGGAAACGACGTCATGGGAACCATCACGAAATCGAAGCGCCAACTGGCTTGGGTGTTCGACCTCAACAAGTGCATCGGGTGCCAGACCTGCTCGGTCGCCTGCAAGGTGCTGTGGCCGCAAGAAGATCCCGGCACCGAGCAGCAGTGGTGGATGACGGTGAACACGCAGCCCGGCCGCGGCACGCCGCGCGACTGGGAGACGATGGGCGGCGGCTACGACGCTGCCGGCAAGCTGCAACTCGGACACAGCGCTACCGACGAAGAGGTCGGAGGCGGCTGGAACTTCAACTATGACGAGGTGTTGCGCGGCGGCGGCGGGCGCACCAAGTACCTGCACAAAGTCTCGGGTTCCAAGACCTGGGGCATGAACTGGGACGAAGACGAAGGCGGCGGTGAGTTCCCCAATGCCTACTACTTCTACCTGCCGCGGCTGTGCAACCACTGCACCGAGCCGGCGTGTCTGGAGTCGTGCCCGAACGACGCGATCTTCAAGCGCAGCGACGACGGACTGGTGCTGCGCGACGAGGACAAGTGCAAGGGTGCGCAGCTTTGCCGGCGCGCCTGCCCGTACAAGAAGATCTACTACAACAAGATGCGCAACGTCAGTCAGCACTGTATCGGATGCTTTCCGCGCATCGACCGGGGCGTGGCCCCGGCTTGCGTACGCCAGTGCCCGGGGCGCGCGGCTTTCATCGGCTTCATCGACGACGAGAGCACGGCCGTCCACAAACTGGTGCAGAAGTGGAAGGTGGCGCTGCCGCTGCATCCCGAGAAGGGCACGCATCCGAACGTCTACTATGTACCGCCGCTGTCGCCGGCTCCGCTGCGCGAGGACGGCAGCTTCGACGAAGGCGGCCACCGCATCCCGCCGGCGTACCTGGAGTCGCTGTTCGGCCCTGCGGTGCACGGCGCTCTGGACGCTCTGCGCGCCGAACTGGACAAGAAGCGCCGCGGGCAGGCCTCGGAAGTGATGGACGCGCTGATCCTGTATCGCTGGAAGGACGCGTTCGGTCACCTCGACCGCGACCCGTCGACCATCGTCTGGGAATGAGCGCGGTTCGAAGGGGAGCCCCGAGTGGAAGAGCGACTGCGGACGTTTCTACAGAGCCAGATTCCTGGCGCCACCGAGGTTGCCATCAGCGGATTGCAGCGGCGTCCGGGCGGTGCGTCGCGGGAAAGCTGGGCCTTCGACGTTTCCTGGAAAGAGGACGGTAAGGCGCTCGGCCGCCAGTGCATCCTGCGCCGGGATCCACCGGCGAGCCTTCTCAATAGCGACAAGACCGAGCGCTCGTTCGAGTTCCGCGTCCTCGAGGCCATGGAGTCGCGTCCGGTCTCGGCTCCGAAGGCCTACTGGTTGGACGAGAAGGGGAAATGGTTGGAGCGGCCTTCGCTGATCATGGAACGCGTCGAGGGACAGCCGACGCCGTTGCCCACGTATCCGTCCAACGGCGATCCGGTGATCCGCCAGCGACTGGCTCCGCGATTCGTGGAGATCCTCGCACACATTCACCAGAGCGACTGGAACGCGCTCGGGCTTTCCTTCATGGGCGCGCCGAAGCCCGGTACAGCTGCGGCGCAGCAACAAGTCGCGCTGTGGGAAGGGGCCTATCGCAACGACTGCCTGGATTGCGTGCCGATCCTGGATGCTGCCTTCCGCTGGCTGCGCAGGAACCTTCCGGCAACCGATCAAGTCGCGCTGGTCCACGGCGACTACCGCTCGGGCAACTACCTTTATGACGGCACCGGTCGGATCACGGCGATGCTGGACTGGGAGCTCGCGCACCTCGGGGATCCCATGGAGGACCTCGGGTGGGCGTGCATGAAGTTCTGGAGCGGCGGCGGACTCGCAGTGGGTTTGATGCCGCGCGATGAACTGTACCGACGCTACGAGGAACTGACCGGGACCAGCGTCGATCACCGGCGGGTATCGTTCTACGAGGTGCTCGGCAACGTGAAGATGGCGACGATCGCTCTGACCGGCGTGAAGAGCTTTTGCGAGGGCAAGACGACACACACCATGCTGGCGATGGTGGGCTTCATGGTTCCACGCTTGCTGGCAGACCTGGTGTCGCAGCTGGACCTCTGAACCGTCCACCAGGGAAAGGAGGACCCAGTGCGTCCACACATCGGCGACCTGCTTCGTGGAGTCAAGAGAACCTTCGGCGAAGTGATAGTCCCTTCACTGACCGACCCTTTCGCGGTGGAGCAGGCGACGTTCATGGCGCTGGTTCTCGAGCACATCGTGGCGCGCTGGGACCAGGCCGAGGAGTTCCATCGCGTAGAGAACACCGAATTGCGCCAGGCCCTGTCGGAAGCGGTCGAACGGCTGCGGTCCGCCAGCCAGGAACGACCGGACGTTCGCTCATTGCTGGAAGCGATCTCGAGGCGCGTCGATGAAGAGGACGCCGCGGGGCATCTACCTCGGACGCCGGAAACGGTCGCGCAGGCGAACGTCGCTCTGAAGGAATATCTGAGCAAGTTACTGGAGTGCATCGAAGACGGAACCGGAGCCGATGGCGCCTCGGAGACACGGCGTGTCGTGCATGCCTGCCACGCTTACATGAAGCGACAGCTCGAGCGTGAGCGCGAGTGGGTACGAATCGGCGAGTTCAACTGGTGACGGAGAAATGCATGGAGATCATCCTTAGTCGACGTCAGTTCCTGGCGGGCACGGGCGCCTCCATCCTGGCGCTCTCCCTTGGCAACTTGCGATTTGCGGGCGCGTCGAATCAGACCGCAGCTCCGGCCCAGATCGGAAAAACACCCGACTACCGCAACTGGGAAGACGTATTCCGGAACAAGTGGACCTGGGACAAAGTCACCAAGTGCACACACCTGCGAGCGAACTGCATCTCTGCGTGTTCGTGGAACGTCTTCGTCCGCGACGGAATGGTCTGGCGCGAGGAGCAGAATGCGATCTACGCGCAGACCAGCACTGCGCTTCCCGATTTCAACCCCCGCGGATGTCAGAAAGGCGCCTGTTACAGTTCGCTGATGTACGCCCCGTCGCGCATCAAGTATCCACTCGAGCGCGTCGGCGAACGGGGTTCAGGGAACTGGCGGCGCGTCTCGTGGGATGAGGCGCTCACCGCGATTGCAGACAAGATCATCGACGTCTGCGTCGAGGATGGCGCGGACTGCGTGGTCTACGATCACGGTACGACGAACATCGACATGGGCGTCGATCTGGTCGGCGAAGCCTCGCTCTTCAACCTGCTCGGCGCCACGCAGATCGATTCCTGGGCCGGCGTGGGTGATCTGCCGATGGGCGCCATCCAGACCTGGGGCATGTACAACGTCGACGGCACGGCGGACGACTGGGTGCATTCGGATTACATCCTGATGTGGGTGATGAATTTCCAATATACCCGCATTCCGGAGTGCCACTTCCTGTGGGAGGCTCGCTATAAAGGGACCACGGTGGTGTCGGTCGCGCCCGACCTCAACGCCACCTCGATCCACGCCGATATGTGGCTCAATCCGCGGGTGGGCACCGACGCCGCCTTGGCACTCTCGATGGCCCAAGTGATCGTCTCGGAGAAACTCTACAAGACCGACTACGTCAAGGAGCAGACGGATCTGCCGATCCTGGTGCGCGACGACACGCATCGGTTCCTGCGCGGGAGCGACTTGAAAGCGGGCGGAAAGGACGACGTCCTGTACTTCTGGGACACGAAGACGAACGCGCCGGCGACGGTTCCCGGAACCCCGGGCCATAGCAGCCAGACCCTGGCATTGGGCGAACTCGACCCAGCACTGGAAGGTAGCTTCGAGGTTCGGTTGCACGATGGAAAGATGGTTCGCGTGCGGCCGGTATTCGAGATTTTGAGGGAGCGCATCGCCGGGCTGACCCCCGAGCAGGCAGCCAAGATCACCGGTGTCGGGCCCGACACCATTCGCGCGGTCGCCCGTGGTTTCGCGCGAGCAAAGGCCGGGATGATCCTTGCGAGCTGGGGCGCCGCCAAGCACTACCATAGTGATCTGTTTCAGCGCGCGATGATTTTGCTGGTCGCGCTCACCGGCAATCAGGGCAAACGCGGCGGAGGCCTTCGCATCGGTGCGTGGTTCACCGTCACCGAAGTGGAGAAATGGGCCTTCGGGGTCAACCCGAATCTCGTGCAGCGACTGGCGACCTTGATCCACACGCCGACCGTTCGGGAAACCGAACAGTTCTTCACCGACGAAGCGGCCAAGCGTGCGTTCACTCCGCTGATCCCGTGGTTGTACACGCACGCGGGTGGCGCGGAGGCCGCCGGGCGCAAGGAACTCAACGATCCGGCCCTCAAACGGCCATTCGCCGAATACGTGCAAGAGGCGACCGAGAAAGAGTGGCTGCACGTACACCCCAAGCCCGGCAAGAATCCCAAGGTCTACGTGTTTACCGGGCCCAATCCGCTGCGCCGCTGGCCAACCCCTCAGTTGGCCCTGAAGCACTTGTGGCCGAAGCTCGAACTCATCGTCAACGCCAACGTCAAGATGTGCACCACCGGCCTGTATTCCGACTTCCTGCTTCCCGCCGCCGGGTACTACGAGAAAGCTTCGATCAAGTACACGCAAAGCTATCTGCCCTACGTTGTAGTCGGCGACAAGGCGGTAGCGCCGCTGGGAGAGTCGAAGTCGGAGTGGGAGATGTTAGGTCTGCTCGCCAAGAAGATCCAGGAACGGGCGCAGCAGCGGCGGGTCGGAACCTACAAGACAGCGCTCGGTGAAGAACGGAGACTCGACGACATCTACGACGAGTGGACGGTCGGAGGCAGCTTCCACGAAAGCGACTCCGAAAAGCCGCTGGATCACATCCTCGAGAATTCGGCCGTCAGCCGTGGCTACACGTGGAAGGAAATCAGTGAAAAGGGCGCTCTACCGATAAAGGACATCGGGGAGATGGTTCCGACCAACTCCATATGCAGCGACTACCACGCCGGAGAGACGGTCTACCCGTCAGCTTGGTTCACGGAGAAGAAGGAAGCCTGGCCGACGCTGACTGGGCGGCAGCAGTTCTACATCGATCACCCGTGGTTCCTCGAACTCGGCGAAGAGTTGCCGGTGCACAAGGAACCGCCGGCTTCCGGCGGCAACTATCCGCTGCGGATGACGGGCGGGCACACGCGCTGGAGCATCCACTCGATCTGGCGCGACGAGCCCAATCTGCTGCGATTGCAGCGCGGAGAGCCGGTCATGTACATGAACGAGGGCGACGCCAGCTCACGGGGAATCCAAGACCACGACCGCGTCCGCGTCTCGAACGACATCGGCGACTTCGTCATTCGAGTCAAGATCGCCGCCAGCGCCCAGCCTGGGCAGGTCATCGTCTACCACGCGTGGGAGCCGTTCCAATTCCAGGATTGGAAGGGCAATCAGGAACCGGTGGCCTCTCCGTGGAAGACGCTGCATCTGGCCGGAGACTACGGCCAACTCCATTACCGGATGTTCTACGCCGCGCCGTGCCACGGACCGCGGGGTGCAACGGTCGAGGTTCAAGGGCTCTGACGAGATGGCGCAAGGCGACCGAGGGCGCGACTGGCCGCCGCTGCCGTTGCCGTGGATAGCGAACTTTCTCACCGGAGGGTCTTTTTGACGGCGGCAGTGCTACTACACTGACCTCATGGGTTCACGAAGCCGCCGGTCGTCGTCACTGCTCACTTCGTTGGTCGCCGTTCTATCGGTTGCCGCTGTATTGTCGATCAATCCCGTCGCAGCCTGCGCCGCCACGGTGGTTCTGCACGCGTACGACGAGGCGGGCACGCTGCTTTCCACCCAGGCCTTCCTGGACCGCACCAGCGCCGCTCCCAAAGGCTGGCGCAACGATCTCACCTATCTGATCAGCGACGGCACCGCCGTCGCGCACACGCCGATCTACGATCTGGCGGGACTGCCGGCGCTCGACATCGCCGCGGGCGGAACCGGTCTGGCGGTAGCCTGGTCAACCGAGAACGCCGGCTACTCGACGCTGCTGCTCGACAACCTCGGCGCTGGCTTGGCGGCCGGAACCGTGGTGTTCAACGATCTGGCCGCACGCGACGTGCGCGCCAAGCTCGACGCGGCGCGCGCGCGGCGGCCTGCCTTCGTGCCGAGCGCCGCCTACACGGCTCTGGACAACGAGGCCAACGCGCTGCTGGTGGCGGCCGCCGGCGCCGGCACCGAGTCCGAGCGCGGGCGTCTGGCGCAGGAGGCTTTGGACCGGCTCATTCAGGCCTTTGAAGTGTTGCTCCACGACCATGGCTTGCAGCGCGCGCGCAGCGCGCCGCTCGGCGAGTGGTGGGGCGTCACCGTCGACCGCGTGAACAACTATCCGTCGGTGCTCGCTTCCGTCTCGGACCTGGTCGAGAACGTTGCGGGCCGCGCGGTCGTGCGCATCGTCTTCGACGAAGGCGTTGCCGCGGTCGACTACGACGCGATTGTCGCCGCCGCGCAGGCGGCCGGGCTGCGCGTGATGGGCCAGATTCTCGACAGCTTCGCGATGTCTTCGTACACGCAGGCGGGTTTCGAGGCGCGCGTTCGCGAGTACGTCGATCATTTCCCGCAGATCGACCTGTGGGAGATCGGCAACGAGGTCAACGGCGAATGGCTCGGCGCCGGCGTTGCCGCCAAGATCGCCTACGCCGCCGATTACGTGAAGACCAAAGACCCGAGCGACACCACGGTGCTGACCTTCTACTGGCAGATGGGCACGGCCGGCGGCGCCTCCACGACGCTGTTCCAGTGGATCGCCGACAACGTCGGTGCCGCGCTTCGCGCCGATACAGACGTGGTCGCGCTCAGCACCTGGATCGGCGACGCGCCTCTGGGTGTGGCCCACGACGAAGTCTACGAGCGGCTGCATGCGCTATTTCCCGCGCAGCGCATAGTGATGGGGGAACTCGGCTACTGGTCGCAGGGGACCACCAAAGCCTGGTGGTGGCGCAGCCAGGTCGATCCGACCGGCGCGGTGCGGCGCGCGCTGGCGGAGCAGATGTACCTGGCCAACCTGTCGTTCGACTACAGCGATGGCGGCGTGTTCTGGTGGTACTACTACGACGAAATGTCGGGGGGCGGCCCGCTGTGGGACACGGTCAACGAAGCCTACCGCTCGATCTACTTCTGTGACGACGCCGACGCAGACGGCGCGTGCGATTTCCAGGACAACTGCCCGGCCGACGCCAACGCCGATCAGGCCGACACCGACGACGACGGTGTCGGCGACGTCTGCGATCTGCTGTGCCCGATCGGCGACGCGGTCGAGTTGTCGCGGCTCAACGTCGATCTGCGAGACGGCGCGGCCGATCGCCTCACCATCAAGGGCACGCTGGTCGCATCGGCGTCGTTCGACCCGGTCGCCGACGGAGTGCGGCTGCGCGTTGAGAGCGCGAGCGACGTCTTGGTCGATACGGATCTGGGCGGACCGGGCGCGCCGGCCCCGTTCGTCGAGAACAACGGTTCGTTCCGTTACAAGGATCCGATAGGCGCCGCCTCCGGGATCCGCTCGGCGCAGCTAAAGGCGCTGCGCGGGACGCTCGGTGGTTACCGCCTCACGATCAAGGGAAAGAACATGACGATCCCGGCGCCGAGCGCTGCGCAGGCCAGGCTGCTGCTCGACCTGCGCACCACCTGCGCCGAGACCCACGCCAGCGCGGTCACCTGCACGCTGGACGCGGCGGCGACCAAGCTGCGCTGCTACTGAGCCGGGGGCTCCGCGTCGCGCGCGCGTGCCCCGACGGGAGGCAGCGCGGCAGTCTTTCAGGCCGGAGGCTCCGCGTCGCGCGCGCGTGCCCAGGCCTGAAGCTCCTTGATGCGCGTATAGCCGCCGGCGCCCTCGGTTAGGTCGATGCCTTCGGTGCGCGCGTCGTGGATGCAGTCGACCGGGCACAGCGGCACGCAAAGCGCGCAGTCGATGCACTCTTCGAGCACGATCGCGAAGCGCCCGAGGAAATCGCCGGGTACCTCGTACACCGCGTCCACCTTGCCGGGGCACGCGTGGTCGCAGGCCCCGCAGCCGATGCAGGTTTCGTCGATGTAGAAATGTCCGACGCGCCCGCTCACGAGATCGGAAACACCGTAGCAATCTGCGCCGAAGCGTTGACGAACTCCTGCAGACTCTGGTTGTAACGGAAGTACAGGTCGGCCTCGAGCGGATCGTCCGCCACCAGCCGCATCGGCGTGCCGGGATGGGTCAGGTAGTTCAGCGTGTGCGTCAGATCCGGTCTTCCGTCGCCGGCGGCGATGCTTTCGATCATCTCGCGCCAGGTTGCCTGCGTGGCTTCGAGCGTGAAGTTCGCGCGTGACGCGTCGCCGCGGGCGCACTCGCGCACATCGATCGCCTCAAACTCCTCGAAGGTGACCTCGCAGGCCCACGGTGCGCCGCCCGGTCCGTCCAGCACACGGAAGCCAGCGACGCAGTCGACGTACCCGAGTTGCTCCTGGCGCGCGCGATTGGCGTTCATCAGATCGGCCAGGCACCGAAACCAGCTCACGCTCGGAAACTGCGCGCCGGCCGCTCCTCCGGCGTCAGCGGTCTTGGCGGCTCCGGCCGCCGGCTGGGTGTCACGCTCGGCCATGTCGGGCTGCACCGCGCTGCTCACGATGCCCACGGCGCACTGAGCGGAATGCGGCTGCGCGCGCGCCGGTCGAAGCCGGCCCGATCGCAGCGGGCGAAGTACTCTTCGATGAACATCGTCCACACATGCGCGAGTCCTTGCATGCCCTGGTCGATCTTGCCCAGGCTGCCGGCCAGCAAGATCGCCACCGGTTCCACCAACGCGGCCTCGGTGAATGCGGTCAGGATCACCATCTCGCCGACGTCGGCGAAGCGGTGCATCTGCTCGAGAGCCGCTTCGCGATCGGGCGCGGCGTCGAGGTGGGTTTTCAGTTGGAGCACGCCGTAGGAGACGTGACGCGCTTCGTCTTGCAGGCAGCGGCGGAAGATTTCCTTGTCGACGAAGGTCTTGGCGATCATCTCGCCGGAGCGGAAGATCGACAGCACCAGTCCTTCGCCGAGCAGGTTGAGCAGGAAAGTCCCCATGGTGTGCGTGGGCGCTTCGAGAATGGCCTTGAGCGCCCATTCGAACCCCGGCGAGGCGTGCAGCAGACCGCCGCCGGCGATCGCGCGTTTGCGGAACACTTCCTGGTGGCGCGCCTCGTCCATGATCTGTGTGGCCAGGAAGCTCTTCACTTCGAGGAAATCCTGCGGGATGCGGTAGAGCCATTTGGCCGGGAAGTCGCCGGCGACGAACTCGACCTCGGTAAGGAAAGTGCAGAGCTGGCACGTGGCCTTCTCGAGGTCCTCGGGGAGCGGCTCGAGTTCACCCCACGGGATGTCGCGGGTAGCGTTCCACTGGCGGGCCTTGGCCTCCTCGTACAGGGTCAGGACGTTGTCGGCCCACACGTCGTCGCGCTCCATCACCACATACTCGTCGAGCACCGGCATGCGCTCGCGGTACGGCTCGCGCACCGAGCCGCGGGGGGCGAAGTTTCGCCACTCGGCGTGCTCGGGCAGGGTCCCGTAAGCCGGGATTCGGTTGGTGTCGGTATAGGTCAGGCCGCGCGAGGAGGGCTTGGCTCGCTTTCCCCAGTTGGCGCCGTCGGTATTCATCCAATGGAGAGAGTAGCTGCCGCGCTGAAGGCGCTCGTGGTTCTCCATCAGGATCTCCGACCAGCCCTGGTAGTGGCGGGAGAACTGTTCCTCATAATGGATGAGCCCTTCCTCACTCAGGGGAAGCGAGGTAATAAGAGGCTCAACGTCGACGGGCAGTGCTAGGGGATTGGACATCACGGTCTCCTTCGTGCCGCGGCGGGGCACTGGGCGTTATTGACACTAATATCAACTAGAAGTACCAGACTATATCCGGACGGGAGGTTGGCACCAATGTCGGATGAGTTGCAACAAAGAGAGGGCGGGACCGGGCCTGCCAGGGGACGGCGGCTGTCGTCGGAGGCGCGCCGGGCCCAATTGCTCGACTGCGCACTTACGGTATTCGCACGCCGGGGGCTCGGTGAAGGGCGTCATGCAGAGATAGCCGAGGAGGCCGCGGTGGCGGTGCCTACGGTGTTCGTCTACTTCCCGACACGCGAGGCGCTGGTGGACTCGGTGCTCGACGAAGTCGCGCGTTTCCTGATCGAGATGGGCGAGCACGTTCACTCGCAGGCCAAGCCGGCCCACGAGATCCTGCGCGACCACATCGTGGCTTTCACTGATTCGGTCGAGTCGCACCCCGCCTATGCGCGCGTGTGGCTGGACTGGAGCACCGCGATTCGCGAGAAAGTCTGGGATCGCTACCTGCAGTTCGAAGAAGGGATGATTGCGATAGTGCGCCGGACTCTCGAGCGCGGCCAGCGCGAAGGCACCATCTCGCACGAGGCCGACGCCGACGATCAGGCACGCCTGCTGGTCGGCTCCGCTCACATGCTTGCGCAGATGAAGTTCGCCGGTCGCCCGCGCGACAAGGTCGAGCATTTCATCCGCACGCTGATGGGCGCGGTGCTCGGTCACGGCGTGTAACGTTCGTAGCGGGGGACATGGGCGCCGGGCACGACTGACGCTGCGGATTTCGCATTGATTCATGCCTGTTCGCATCGGCCGCCGTGTCCGGGCTGCCCTCGCTACGGCGAGGGCGGTGTGGCCGTGGGTGCGCTCGGGGTGCTGCGCGAACTGGCGTGCTCGTCCGGCGCCTTGCTCGACCCCGTCGTGGAAGGTGCGCGTGAGTCGTTTCGCGTGCGTGCCAGACTGGCGGTGCGAGGGCGCGCGTCTTCGCCGAAGATCGGCATCTTCCAGCAGGATTCCCACCGCATCGTCGACGTCCCGTCGTGCGTGATCCATCACCCGCGCATCAATGAGACAGTGCGGGTTCTCAAAGATTGCATTCGCGACGCCGGCGTCGCGCCCTACGTCGATGCATCGCATCGCGGGCTGCTGCGCTACCTGCAAGTCGTCGTCGAACGCGGCAGCGGTGCGGTCCAGGTGGTGCTCGTCTGCAATGACGCTGTGGCCGAGAGTGTCCTGCCGCTGGCCGATTGCTTGACGGACCGGCTCGGGCCGCGCCTTCACTCTCTGTGGTGGAACGGCAATCCCGAGCGGACCAACGTCATCTTCGGCCCGCACTGGCAGCGCCTGTCCGGCCCCGAGGCGCTACGCGAGAGGATCGGCGGCGCTGCGGTGTTCTTTCCACCTGGAGCTTTCGGGCAGAGTAACCTGGATCTGGCCGACCGCATTGTCGCGGCGGTTCATGGGCTCGTTCCCGACGGCGCGGTCGTGGCCGAGGCCTACGCCGGCTGCGGGTCTTTCGGGCTGGGACTGCTGGCGCGCGCGAGAGAAGTGCGTTTGAACGAGGACAACCCTCACGGTTTGCGCGGGCTCGAACTCGGCTTGGCCGAAAGGCCGGCCCACGAGAGAGCGAAGGCGCGCGTGCTGGCCGGCGACGCCTCTGCCTGCGCGGCGATGTTCGACGGCGCCGACGTCGCGCTGGTCGATCCGCCGCGGCGTGGTCTCGACGCCGCCGTGCTGGAAACGATCATGGCAGCGCGGCCGCGTTTGCTCATCTACGTGAGTTGCGGTCCGTCTTCGCTCAGCCGCGACTGCCAGCGTTTGCTCGCGGACGGCGCGCTGCGGCTGCGACGCCTGACGCCGTTTGCGCTGTTCCCGTACACCGAGCACGTCGAGACGCTGGCGCTGTTCGAAGCAGCCTGATTTCGCGAGTTACAACTCGCCGCCGTCGAACATCGTCTCGCCGCCGAGGACGGTGCGCAGCACGCGCGTTGCGGGCAGGTCTTGGTTTGCGCACTCGATGATGTCGCGATCGAGGACGATCAGGTCGGCGTGGTTGCCAGGATTCAGCGCGCCGATGCCGGGCCAGTCCAGCGCGGTCGCAGCATCGCGGGTCCACATCGCCACCGCCTGCCGGCGTGTGACACGATGGTCGTCGTCGTCGTTGCGGTGGCCGCTGCCCCAGAACTCGTGGGTCTGGGCCAGTGCTATCTGCTCGAAAACGTTCTTTGGTCCCCAGTCGCTGCCGCAGCCTACGGTGAGGCCGGCGCGCAGCAGCCGCCGTAGCGGGATCAGATCCTTCCATACGTGCGGGCCGATGCGCTCGGCCATCAAGTCTCCCTTCGCGCACGAGAACGACATGCTGGTGGTGA
>JACRCR010000058.1 GCA_016218925.1 Deltaproteobacteria bacterium
GCCCGAAGTCGGTCCGAAGACGGCGTCGATGCTCGCCTGCACATCGTCGCCAAACCCGTTCCCTGACGCGGGCGCGAGCAGCGTCGAGGCTCCCGCGTCCTGGACGACGACCCAGCGGGGCACGAGGTTCACCACCGCAGTGCGCAACTCGTTGGCTTCCTGGTAGGAGTTGCGCCGGGCTCGGCCGCGCATCAGCGCGTGCAGGGACGGGCTGGAAGAGGTCGAGCCGTCGTCGCAGAAGCGCGCGAAGCTCGCGTTCAGAATGCGCACCAGCATCTTGGCGAAGTTGCTCTCGAGCCCCCGCGCGGTGACGCTGTCACCCCAGAAAAGGATCGACGAGCCGGGCGGCAGGTTCTCCAGCATCGTGCCGGTCAGCACCGAGTCGGGCAGAGCGAGCGAGCAGTCCGCTGAATGCGCGGCAGGCGAAGAGGCGAGCGTGAGCACGATGACGATCGTGCTGCATGCCAGCATCCGCAGGGGGCTGGTCGCTCGCAAAGAGTGGGCGGTTCGCCTCACCCTCGGACCCTAGCAGCGTGCCCGAGTCTACGATAGCCGCTAAATGTGGATGGGCCGCCCGTCCACGGCCAGCGCGGCTTCCTTCATCGCCTCCGCAAGCGTCGGGTGGGCGTGCACCGAGCGCGCGATGTCCTCGGAGGTCGCGCCGAACTCCATCGCTACCGCGGCCTCGGCGATCATCTCGGAGGCGTACGGTCCGACGATGTGCACGCCGAGCACCTCGTCGCTGGCCTTGTCGGCGACGATGCGCACCGCGCCTTCGCTTTCGCCCATGCAGCGCGCCCGCGGCGTGGCCTGGAACGGGAACTGTCCCACCCTTATCTCGTGCCCAGCCGCTTTGGCGGCTTCTTCGGAGAGGCCCACTGCGGCAAGTTCCGGCCAGGTGTAAACGATCGACGGGATCGCGCGATAGTTTACGTGGCCCGCCACCCCGGCCATGCGCTCGGCGCAGGCGACGCCCTCTTCGGAAGCCTTGTGGGCCAGCATCGCGCCGCCCACCACGTCGCCGATCGCGTAGATGCCGGCGACGCTGGTCGCAAAGTGCTCACCGATGCGGATGCGGCCGCACTCGTCGAGCGCCACGCCGGCTTCGTCCAGACCGAGGCCCTCGCTGTAGGCGCGGCGCCCCACGGCCACCAGTACGATGTCGTAGCTGTCGGTGGTCTGCTTGCCGTCCTTGCCTTCCAGCGTGACCTTGACCGAGCGCGATCCGACTTCGGCGGCGGTGGCGCTGGTTTGCAGCAGGATCTCGAGACCCTGTTTCTCGAGAGCGCGCCTCAGCAGCATCGCGCTCTTCTTGTCGGCGCCGGGAACGATCTGGTCCATCAGCTCGGCAACGCGCACGCTGGAGCCCAGCCGCTTCCATAGCGAACCCATTTCGAGTCCGATCGCGCCGGCTCCCACCACCAGCAGGCGTTCGGGGACCTTGTCCAGCGCCAGCGCTTCGGTCGAAGAGATGATGCGCTTGCCGTCGAAGGGCAGCGCGGGCAGCGCGATCGGTACGCTGCCGCTGGCGAGCAGGACGCGCGCGGTGGTCAGATCGGCGTCGGTCTCGCCGCGCACTTCTACCAGCGTCGCACTGCGCAGGCGCCCGCGCCCATGGTAGACGTCGATCTTGTTCTTCTTCATGAGGCCCTGAACGCCGCGCGTCAGGCTCTCGACCACCTCGCGCTTGCGCGCCATCATCGCGTCGAGGTCGAGTTCGACCGCGCCCAGCTTGATGCCGTGTTTGCCGAGTCCGGCCGCTGCGCGGGCGTACAACTCCGAGGATTCGAGCAGGGCCTTGCTCGGGATGCAGCCGATGTTCAGGCAGGTGCCGCCGAGCGTGCCTTCCTTCTCGACGATCGCAGTGTGCAGGCCGAGCTGGGCGGCTCGTATGGCGGCCTGATATCCGCCCGGCCCGGCGCCAATTACGACGAGGTCGTAGGTCTGTTTGGTTGTGGGGCTCACGTTCCTTTCCGTTGCGTTCGCGACGCGAAGTTCAGATTTCCAGCAGCAGGCGGCTCGGGTCTTCGATACGTTCTTTGACGCGCACCAGGTAGGTGACGGCGTCGCGACCGTCGACGATGCGGTGATCGTAGGACAGTGCCACGTACATCATCGGCCGGATGACGATCTGGTCGTTCACCACCACCGGGCGTTTTTCGATCTTGTGCATGCCGAGGATGCCGCTCTGCGGCGGGTTGAGGATCGGCGTCGACAGCAGCGAGCCGAACACGCCGCCGTTGGAGATCGTGAAGGTGCCGCCGCTCAGGTCTTCGACCGTGAGCTTGCCGTCGCGCGCCAGCGCTGCCAGCCGTGCGATTTCGCGTTCCAGCTCTCCGAGACCGAGCAGGTCGGCGTTGCGGACCACCGGTACCACCAGGCCGCGGTCGGTCGAGGCCGCGATGCCAAGATGGACGTGGGCACTTGTGACGACGTCGTCCCCGTCGATGTGCGAGCCGACCACCGGCACGTCGCGCAGCGCCATCACGCAGGCACGCGCGAACAGCGACATGAACCCGAGCGAAACGCCGTAGGTTTTCTGGAAGCGTTCCTTGTGGCGCGCGCGCAGTTCCATCACCGCGCTCATGTCGATTTCGTTGAAGGTGGTGAGAATTGCGGCGGTGTGCTGGGCCGCCACCAGACGATCGGCGATCGTGCGGCGAAGGCGCGACATGCGCGTGCGCTGCTGGCCGTCGCCGACCGAGACGCGCGGCGGCGTGGGCTGCGACGGCGCAACAATAGAAGGTGAGGAAACCGCCGGCGGCGGCGCGGCGGCGGCCGCTTCGCGCGCCGCGACCGCGGCCAGCACGTCTGTCTTGGTCGCGCGACCTCCGGGCCCGCTGGCCGCTACCTGCTCGGCCGCGATGCTCTTCTCCGCGGCCCGTCGCCGCGCGGCGGGGCCGAGACGGGCCTCACTTTGCTGCCCGGCGCCCGACGGTGTGCCGGTTGCCTGCTGCGCCATCGGCGCCGGCGCGGCGGCTGCAGCCGGCACCGGCTCGGAAGCAACGGGGGCCGCGGCCGTCTTCCCAGCCGGCCGTGCCGCACCGGCAGCATCGATGGTCGCGATCACTTCGCCGACCTCGACGACCGCGCCTTGCGGCCTCAGGATCCGCAGCACGCCGGCGCTGGGGGCAGGGATCTCGACCGTGGTCTTGTCGGTCTCCAGCTCGAGCAGCACTTCGTCGACGGCGACCAGATCCCCGTCGGCGCGCAGCCAGCGCAGGATCTCTCCCTGACTGATCGATTCCCCGAGTTGGGGAACACGCAGCTCAACTGCCATGGCTTCTCTTCCTTCGCACCGGCACCAGCGTGATCCTGGGCGGGCAGTACGCGTTGTTGACCAGCGCGCGAAGCTCGCTCTGGTGGTTCTTGTAGGACCCGGTAGCCGGGCTCGCGGCCGCGTCGCGGCCGACATAGGCGAGCGCGCGCCCGTCGTTGAAGATCATGTGGTTGCGATCCGAGATGAAGCGCCACGCTCCCATGTTCTTGGGTTCTTCCTGAACCCAGAAAACCTCGCAGTTGGATGGATAACGTGCGAGCACTTCGCGCAGTTCCAGCAGCGGGAACGGGTAGAGCTGCTCGACGCGTACGATCGCGACGTCGCGGATGCGACGTTCCTGACGGCCTGCCACCAGGTCGTAGTAGATCTTGCCGCTGCACAGCAGCACGCGCCTGACCTTGCCGGCCTCGATGTCTTCGGTCTCGCCGAGCACGCGGCGGAAGTCGCGGTCGGTGAACTCCTCCATCCGCGACTGGCAGAACTTGCTGCGCAGCATGCTCTTGGGGCTCATGATGACCAGCGGCTTGCGGAACTTGCGGTGCATCTGGCGGCGCAGCACGTGGAAGAGCTGAGCCGGGTTGGTCATGTTGCAGACCTGGATGTTCTGCTCGGCGGCCATCGCCAGGAAACGCTCCAAGCGGGCACTGGAGTGCTCGGGACCCTGGCCCTCATAGCCGTGAGGCAGCAGCAACACCAAGCCGTTCATTCGCTGCCACTTCGATTCTGCGCTGGTCATGAACTGGTCGATGATCACCTGGGCTCCGTTGGCGAAGTCGCCGAACTGGGCCTCCCAGATCACCAGATTGCGAGGGTCGGCGGAGCTGAAGCCGTACTCGAAGCCGAGCACGCCGGCTTCCGAGAGGTTGCTGTCGATCAGATAGAAGCGGCCCTGGGTGTCGCTCATGTGGTCGAGCGGGACGTAGCGCTCGTTGGTGTCGCGGTCGTAGAGCGCGGCGTGGCGGTGACTGAAGGTGCCACGCCCGGCATCCTGTCCGCTCAGGCGCACCGCGGTCCCTTCCATCAGCAGGGTACCGAGCGCGAGCATCTCGGCGCAGCCCCAGTCGATGTTGGTGCCGGCCTCGAGCATCTGCGAGCGCTCGGCGTACAGGCGCTTGACCTTCGGGTGCGCGTTGAACCCGTCGGGCAGTACCGCCAGCGAGTCGACGACCTCGAGCAGGGCCTCGGGTCTCACGCGCGTGCGCGCCTCCTGGTCCGTGCCGGCCCAGGTCATGTCCTTCCACGCGCCGCCGAACGTGAATACCTGCTGCCTGGGCATGAAGTCGCGGGCGTACTCGAGCGCGGTCTCGAATTCGTGCTGGATCTTGTCCTCGAGCGCGCGGACTTCGTCCTCGGTGACGACGCCGGCGGCTACCAGTCGCGCGGCGTACAGCCGCGGCGCGGTCGGCCGCGCGGTGATCTTCTTGTACATCACCGGCTGCGTGAAGGTCGGATCGTCGAGTTCGTTGTGTCCGTGCCGCCGGTAGCAGACCAGATCGATCATCACGTCTTCGGCGAAACGGGCGCGGAACGCCGCGGCGAATCTCGCCGCCTGCACCACGGCCTCGGGGTCGTCAGCGTTGACGTGAAGCACCGGTGCGCCGATCAGCTTGGCCAGTTCGGTTGGGTAGCGGGTGAAGCGATAGTCGCGCGGCGAGGTGGTGAATCCCACCTGATTGTTGACGACGATGTGGATGGTGCCGCCGGTGTGAAACCCGGCGAGCTCCGACAGCGCCAGCGTCTCCATTACGAGGCCCTGACCCATGAATGCAGCGTCGCCGTGCATCAATACCGGCAGTACCAGCCGGTGCTCGTGGTCGCCGAGGTAGTGCTGCTTGCCGGCCACGATGCCTTCGGCCACCGGATTGATGGCTTCGAGGTGGCTTGGGTTGAACAGCAACGAAACGTGGAGCTGCTGGCCGCGCGGCGCCGTGTAGTCGCGCGAGTAGCCCAGATGGTACTTGACGTCGCCGTCGCCCTGGATGCTGTCGGGCAGGAAGCTTCCCTCAAACTCCGAGAACATCATCTCGTAGGGCTTGCCCAGAATGTGGGTGAGCACGTTGAGGCGGCCGCGGTGCGGCATGCCCATGACGATCTCCCGCACACCCGCGTCGGCCGACTCGTCGATGATGTTCTGTAGCAGCGGCACCAGCGAGTCGCCGCCCTCGATCGAGAAGCGTTTGGCGCCGACATACTTCTTGTGCAGGAACTGCTCGAAGCCGTTGGTGCGGAAGAGCTGCTCGAGGATCGCCTTGCGCTCCAGATCGCTCAGGTCGGGCTTGTTCAGCGTCGGCTCGATCCGCTGCTTGATCCAGTCGCGCTGCTCCTTGCTCTGGATCGTCATGTACTCGACGCCGATCGTGCCGCAGTAGGTCGCGCGCAGCAGATCGACGAGCTCGCCCAGCCGGCACACGCTCTTGCCCCTGAAACTCGGGCATTCGAACACGCGGTCGAGGTCGCTTTCGCGAAAGCCGAACTCGGAGAGTTCCAGCAACGGATGGCTGGTCTGATTGTCGCCGAGCGGGTCGAGATCGGCGATCAAGTGGCCGAGGTCGCGGTACGAATGGATCAGATCGAAGACGCCGGTGGTGGGCTCGATCACCGTCTCGCGTCGCGACAGTCCCGACGCCTTCGCGGCGCCCGCCGCGGGTGCCTGTTTGGCGAAGGGCGGCGCGGGCTCGGCCCGTCTCTCCAGTGCAGCGAGCCGGTCGCGCCTGGTTGGGCCGCCGTGCTCGAGTTCGAATGCGCCGAAAAAGCTGCGCCAGTCCTCACTGAGGCAGGCGGGGTCGGCGAGGTACTTCTCGTAGAGTTCCTCGACGTAGGCGGCGTTGGAGATGTTGGCGAAGTCCGGCGTGCTCATGCGGGTTATCAGGTTTGAGCTAGCACAGGCCGGCTCGGGTTGAAAAATGGCGCACGACGTTGCTACGAAAGCGCGAGAGGATAAGGTCGGCTAACCCCGGGGCCCGGGCGACCTCATGGCCTGCTGATGCGACGCGCCGGTGCAGGCCGCAAGAACGCGCAAGAGCACGATGGGAGAACGTGATGGCGACGAACACGACGGCCACGGCGAGGAAGATGCTCACGCACAGCGAGCTAGCCCACTTGCGCGCCGACCCCGAGGGGTGCGCGCAGCGGCTTGCGCGCGAACCGGCGTTGCTCGAATTGCTGCTGCGTCAGGCGGAGCACGCCCTTGATTGCGCCGCGCTTCTCGATGAACTCGAGCACTTTCCGGCCGAGCCCTACGGGGAGGCCGCGGCGCTGGTCGCGCGCATCACCGACTCCTGCAACGATCTCTGGAATCGCTACCACTATGAACCCCGCAATTGAGTTGCCGGCCGGGAAACCGACTTGTGACCTCGCCCGAACGCGGGCACACTCGCTGACTGGTCGCGGCCCGGGCAGGCGGCAGTAGCAGGCGTGGAGGCTGGAAAAGTGAAGACTCCGACAGTGCAGCAGGTTCGATCTCTGTTTCCCGGACGGTTTCGTGGCCGGTTCGCCGGCTGCCGCGGGTCAATGAGGTTCGCCGGCTGCCGCGGCTCAATGAGGTTCGCCGGCTGCCGCGGGTCAATGAGGTTCGCCGGCTGCCGCGGCTCAATGCGCGTCGCAGGCTGGGCTGCGGCGTCGGTTCTCGCCGGCATCTGTGTGATCGCGACGCCCGCGCCCGGTCTGGCGGCAAAAGGGGACTGTTCGCAGCCTTCCACGACTGGGGCCAACCCGACGGCATCCGACTGCGTGTATATCCTCAAGTCGGCGATCGCTCTGGTGACTTGTGAGTTCTGCGTGTGTGACGTCAACGGGTCCGTCTCGCTGACCGCGGCCGACGCGCTGCTGTGCCTGAAGCACGCGGTTGGGCAGAACGTCACGCTGATGTGCCCCGACTGCGTTCCGGTAACGACGACGACGACGACGACCAAGCCGCCCGGATCGACCAGCTCGACGACGACGTCGTCGACGTCCTCGACGACCTCGACTTTGCCGGTCGCTTGCGAATCGAACTCCGCCTGCGCTCCGCTGGGTTCGCCCTATCGCTGCAATCCCTTCACCGGGAAATGCGAAAAACCGTGCAACGGCACCAAAGACTGCAAGGACTTTCTAGAGTGCAATCCCGACAAGTACTGCGCTCCGCCGTTGCTGCTGTACTGAGTGGCGTCGTCGCGCTGTCCGCGCCGGCGGTCCACGCGGGTTCGCTGGCGGCCGCGGCAGTAGTTGCCGAGGCAGCGCCATCGCCTGCGGCGGGCGCGTCGGCTGCACCCGGCTCAGCCCCGGCCGCCGCGGCGCCGCATTCCGAGTCGTTCTACGATCAGGTAACACGCGGCGTGGTGCGCCTGGAACACTACGACGTCGTCGAGAGGGCCGGCAGCGACGTGACCGAGTATGTGGGCCACAGCGACGGCACCGGGTTCTTTCTGCTGTTCGGTCGCGAGCTGTATCTGGCCACAGCGCGCCACATCACCGAGAACAAGTACGACTTGCAGGCCCGCGTTACGGTGCAAAAGCGCGGGACCGACGACAACGAGGTGATCGACCTGCACATCCCCCACGCCGCCTGGGTGGCGCATCCGCGCGGCGTCGGCGTCGGCGCCGGC
>JACRCR010000242.1 GCA_016218925.1 Deltaproteobacteria bacterium
CCAGCAGCAGCGGCGGCGCCGAAGCGCCCCCAAATGTGTCGTAGGCCAGTTCGATCGAATTGACGGTGATGCGAGGCATGCGAGTTCTCCTGGACGCGGACGCCGCGCGGCGAGACTGCGTCGACCCGCTGTTTAGCCATCGCCAGCCGTCGTAGCCAGCGCCCTCTCCCGCCGTCGTAGCCAGCGCTCGCGCCCGCTGCCGGCGCCAGCGCGACCGGCGCGGCCGGCGTTCCGCTTTTCGCCGCCGATGGGGCAACAATGCCGGCGTGAAGATCGAGCTGGAGGCGCTGACCGGGAAGGGAGCCGCCGAGCGCGCGGTCGAAGTCGTCGAACGCAAGGGCTCCGGCCATCCCGACACGATCTGCGACAGCCTGGCCGAGCAGTTCAGCCTGGCTCTTAGTCGCGCCTACCGCGAGCGCACCGGCCGCGTGCTGCATCACAATGTCGACAAGGTGCTGCTGGTCGGCGGACAGAGCCGGCCGCGCTTCGGCGGCGGCGAAGTCACCGCACCGATCGAAATCTTCCTGTCCGGCAGGGCCGTCTCACGAGTCGGCGACAGCGAACTGCCGCTAGCCGAAATCGCCGAACGCACCTCGCGCGCATGGCTGGGCGCCAACCTGCACGCCTTCGACGCCGCGGCGCACGTGCGCATCCACACGCTGGTGCGGCCCGGCTCGGCCGACCTGCAGTCGTTGTTCGCGCGCGGCGCCGGTGCGGCGGCGCTGGCCAACAACACCTCGATCGGCGTCGGCTACGGCGGGTATTTTGAGCGGGGGTCGTTGAAGGATCGCCCCGGTTCAAGGCCGTCAGGTCGGCCGCTGCTAGAATCCTTGCCTTGGTCCTGAGGGTGACTTCGGGGTTGGCCAGGCTCTGCGCGTCGCGTACTCGCTGACGTTCAGCGATCCAGCCGAGCGCCGCTCCAAGTTGCTTGTTCTCGACAATGGCTCCCTGCGAGATCCGCGCTTCATCCTTGGCGTGGGCAGGGTGCCACAGCACGCGATCGCCGTGGCGAATCATCAGCTTGCCGTCTTCGCGTTCGTGCGCGGCTACTTGGTGGCGACCCGGGATACTACAAGTTATCATCGGTGATACTTCCCCCTGGTGGCCCCGCGTCGAGCGGCCCGATAGTCTGTCACCGGTGACCTGCTTTGTCTGACTGCGCACCGAAGATGTGGCCTGTGAAACTAAGCCGTATTCGTTCGCTACAGCGTCGCGTGTGCATGGCGGTATTTGTGTGTGGTGGGTGGCTGCTAATCCATTCGTGTCCAGCCGCGGCCGGCGAATCGTGCGGAGTGGAGTTTACGCGGATCGCGGCTGGAGGGGCGCACACATGCGGCCTCAAGTCCGACGGCTCCGTCGTGTGCTGGGGATGGAACGACTACGGCCAGGCCACGCCGCCGGCGGGAACATTCACGCAGGTTGCGGCGGGAGGGGCGCACGCGTGCGGCCTGAGGCCCGACGGCTCCGTCGTGTGCTGGGGACTCAATTACGACGGCCAGGCCACGCCGCCCGCGGGCACATTCACCCAGGTTGCGACGGGACTGGTACACACCTGCGGCATCAGGCCCGACGGTTCCGTCGTGTGCTGGGGAGAGAACGACTACGGCCAGGCCACGCCGCCGGCGGGAACATTCACGCAGGTTGCGGCGGGATGGGGGCACACCTGCGGCCTGAGGCCCGACGGCTCCGTCGTGTGCTGGGGAGACAATTGCTCCGGCCGGTGCACGCCGCCCGCGGGTACATTCACACAGGTTACGGCGGGCTATCTGCACACCTGCGGCCTCAAGTCCGACGGTTCGGTCGTGTGCTGGGGAAGCAACTCCTACGGCCAGGCCACGCCGCCCGCGGATACATTCACGCAGGTTGCGGCGGGCGACAAGCACACCTGCGGCAACAAGTCCGACGGCTCAGTCGTGTGCTGGGGAGACAACCACTCCGGCCAGTGCACGCCGCCGGCGGGTACATTCACGCAGGTTGCAGCGGGAGGGGGGCACACCTGCGGCATCAGGCCCGACGGTTCCGTCGTGTGCTGGGGAGAGAACGACTACGGCCAGGCCACGCCGCCGGCGGGTACATTCACACAGGTTGCGGCTGGAGTGTGGCACACCTGCGGCATCACGGACGACCGCTCCGTCGTGTGCTGGGGATACAATTACGACGGCCAGGCCACACCGCCCGCGGGTACATTCACACAGGTTACGGCGGGCGATGATCACACCTGCGGCCTCAAGTCCGACGGTTCCGTCGTGTGCTGGGGCTGGAGCGAAGTCGTCATCCCGGCGAGCAACTGCACGGTTACGATCTGCGGCGACGCCGACGGGAACGGCAATGTGACAGCAAGCGACGCACTGCGCGTACTCAGGAAAGCGATGGGGCAAGACGTTTCCTGTCCCCTCTCCGTTTGCGACACCGACGACAGCGGCGACGTGGTAGCAAGCGACGCATTCTCGGTGCTCAGGAACGCGGTGGGTGAGCAGATCACGCTCAACTGCCCACCTGTCGGTTGAGGCTGTTGTTTGGCTTTCTGCGCGGCCAAGAAAGGGCGATAGGATCAACGGCGAGCCGTGGCGTTCGATTCCGACTGCCGCGAAGGCACCTGTAGCTCGTGCGGCTGCGTGGTCAACGGCGTTCCGCACGGGCCTGGCACCGGCGAGACCGCCCGCCAGCTCTTCATGCGCGCTTTCACCGACGGCGACACGCTGGTGGTCGAGCCGCTCCGTGCCAAGGCATTCCCGGTTCTCAAAGACCTGTGCGTGGATCGTGGCGCCTTCGATCGCATCATTGCCTCCGGCGGCTACCTCTCGGCCAACACCGGCGCGGCGCCCGATGGCAACGCGATGCTGATCGGCAAGGACATCGCCGAGCAGGCTTTCGATGCGGCGGGCGTCGCCGGCCAGTACTACGGTGAGCGCCTGCTTTGCATCGAACTCGGTGCTGACCAAGAGCCGCCGGGGGACTCGTCGGGACTTGATGGTCCCGCCCGGGGCTTGGCGCCCCGGGCGGGTCTCTGGTCGACAAGATCCATCACTCTGACCCGAAGAAAACACGTAAATGGCAGGGGCGATCCTTCCGACACGCCGCTTGTTTTTCCTATTGGCTCGCGACAGTGGTGGCGCGCCGCATCCTCGCCGGGTTCGAGAAGAGGGGGAAGGCGGTGGTGTGACGGGAGCAGTTGCCGATTCAGTATCCGTACTGCGCGCGCAACACATCCGCGCTGATCTGTCGGTGACTGGCGACCAGGCATCCGGCGTCCCCGCTCGGCGCCACCAGTTCGTCAAGACTGCTCGCGCACAGTTCCAATGACGCAAGGACGCTATCTGGACATGCGCCGGCAATCGCGCGCCTGAAGTCGAGTCCTTTCGAGACGATTTCGCTCGCTGTTGCAGGTTGCAGCGCACAGGTTGCCGGATCGATGTCGAATCGGGAACTGTCGCTCCTGCTGCGGCAGCGTCGCAGCGACGCCAGAACCTGATTGACATAGGACCATCCAGCATGGGCGATCCGCTTCTGACAGCGCCGCGCGAGCTCTTCGTCCGGTTGCGGCCCTCCGCCATATTCCGCCTCAATCATCGCGCCGACCGCGGCAACGTGGCGGCTCAACAAGCAGCCGGTCGCTCCGGCCGCGCCGACGAGTACCTCCACGGTCGGAGAGCAAGCCGCCAGAGCGTGAAGGTCGCTCTGTGTACAGGTTCCTTCGAGCGCCCCACGTAGTCGCAGCCCGGCCCTGTTCAGCCGCTCGGCAACCGCCGGTCGCGCGGCACATTCCTCGGGCTCGATGCCGAGCCGACCGCGCCGAACCGCGTTGCGACAATGCTGGTGCACGCGAAGCTGCTGGTTCAGGAACACCGTTCCGGCCGTGACGATGCTATCCCGGCAATTTCGGGCGCCAGGCTCCAGTCGGCAGGCTTGCGAACATCCGTCGCCATCGGCCGCGTTACCGTCGTCGCACGCTTCCGGGTAGCAGACGATGCCGTTCCCGCAGCGCGGGACGGTACAATTGCTATCGCATCCGTCACAGTCGCGGCTGTTGCCGTCGTCGCACTCCTCGCCGGCCTCGACAACGCCGTCCCCGCACGCCCGCGCGCGGACGGCCCACAGGTCGTGACCGTCGACCGAATCGGAGGCACCGAAAAAGAGAGTGCCGTCCACATCTGTCAGTTGGACCGGGTACGATCCGCCGACACCGGGGTTGATGTCCTGTACCAGCACCGTGCCGGCTTCCGTGCCATCGCTCTTCCACAACTCGGAGCCGTGCATTCCATCGTCGGCGCTGAAGAACAGCGTGTGATCGGCGCGAGTCAACCCGACCACAGAGGAACCGGCGGGACCGGGACGGATGTCTTTGACCATCACCGTGCCGCCCTCCGTGCCGTCGCTCTTCCACAACTCTCGTCCGTGCGCAGCATCGCCCGCCACAAAGAACAGCGTGCCGTCCACGTTCGTGAACTCGGGTTCGTCGAACGGATAGGCGAAGCCACCCACCGGACCGGGGGTCAGGTCCTTGACGAGGACGGTGCCGCCCTCGGTGCCGTCGCTCTTCCACAACTCTCGGCCGTGCGTGCGGTCGTCGGCGCTGAAGAACAGCGTGCCGTCCACGTCGGTAAAGTCGTAGGGATACGAACTGGAGTAGCTCATCCAGGTCGGATTGATGTCCTTGATCATTGCAGTTCCGGCTTCCGTGCCGTCGCTCTTCCACAACTCAAACCCCTGCGGACCATCGGCGCCGTCAAAAAAAACGGTCTCGCCCACACTGAGGCGAGCCAGCATCGTGACGGTCTTTATCGGACCGGTCGCGTTCTGGGTGCCATCGCTCCGGTAGAGTTGGAGGTTGGGCTGATGCGGGTCCGGGCCCCATTGAGGAGTGAACAACAGCGAAGCGTTGACGCTTACGAGCGTTTCCGGCCACGAGTCCTGATGGCCCGACACGATGTCCTTGACGAGAACGGTAACCGCACCGGCGCCGTTGCTTTTCCACAACTCCATCCCGTGCACGTAGTCATATGCTGCGAAGAAAAGTGTCCCCGCAACGTTGGTAAGCTCGCTCGGCCCGGCACCATCGGCTCCGGGGAGAATGTCTTTGACCATCACCGTGCCGTCTTGCGTGCCGTCGCTCTTCCACAACTCCCATCCGTGCGTACCGTCGCGAGCCCCGAAAAAGAGTGTGCCGTCGACGTCGATCAAGCTGCCGAGCGCCGAGTCGTAGACGCCAGGGTAAATGTCCTTGACCATTACCGTACCCGCTTCCGTTCCGTCGCTCTTCCAGAGTTCCTTGCCTGTACGGCTGTCGTACGCGCTGAAGAAGAGTTCGCTGCCGACGGCGGTAAAACCGGTCAAACTGCTTCCACCCGACCTCGTATTGACGTCTTTCACCAAGGCCGTGCCGGTCTCGGTCCCGTCGCTCACCCAAAGTTCGTTCCCGTGCATTCCGTCGTCGGCAGCGATCAGCATCGTCGCGCCTAGATCGACCGCCCATCGCGGCTTCGACCCGTAAGGGCCGACCTGAATGTCTTTCATCAAGAAGGTGCCGGCTTCGGTGCCGTCGCTGGTCCAGAGTTCAGCGCCGTGCGTGCCGTCGTCGGCCGCGAAGAAGAACCTTCCCTGTGCGGCAAGAAGAAGGTGCGAGAAGCCCAGGAAGCCGGCGGAAGAGGATGGTTGTGGGTCTTTGACCAGCACCGTGCCTGCCTCGGTGCCGTCGCTCTTCCACAACGCGTTGCCGTGCGTAGCGTCCGCCGCCATGAAGAACAGCATACCGTCGAATCCGATCGGCCGAGGCGGATTGTTGGCGAGAGAGTAGGGCTCGATGTCCTTGAGCACCACCGTCCCGCCTTCGGTCCCGTCGCTCTTCCACAAAAGGCGGCCCTCGTGAGAGTAGTCGGTAGCTGCGAACAGGACCGTACCTCCCACCGTCCCTAGGTACTCAGCCGGATAGGTACCGCGCCAATCGGGATCGAGGTCCTTCACGATCTCCGTGCCGGCTTCGGTGCCGTCTGTCTTCCACAGTTCGACACCGTGCGTCCCATCGACGGTCGTGAAGAGCAGCGTGCCGTCCAGTTGAGCCAGGTGCGACGGCTCGGAGGCGTAGCCGCTCTCGAGGATCGTTGTGCCGGCTTCGGTACCGTCACTCTCCCACAGGGTGTAACCGCCGGCGTCGTCGTCCGCGGTAAACACCAGCCGACCGTCAACGTTTGCCGCTCGGCGCGGCCGCGAAGCGTGGACGCCAGGCACCAGGTCTCTGAGCAGGACCGTGCCAGCTTCGGTTCCGTCGCTCGTCCACAACTCAGCCCCGTGACGACCGTCGTTTGCCGTCAGGAGGATGGTTCCACCGATGTCGCCCAGCAAATACGGATACGACCCACCGGGACCGACGTTGATGTCCGCCACCAGAACCGTGCCGGCTTCGCTTCCGTCAGTCTTCCAGAGCTCGACACCGTGCATCCCATCGTCGGCATAGAACAGGAGAGTCCCGTCGATGACGTCCAGCATGTGCGGATCGGCGCCGTCGGGACCCAAGTTGATGTCCGCCAGCAGAACCGTGCCAACTTCGCTTCCGTCGGTCTTCCAGAGTTCGGTACCGTGCGTTCCATCGTCGGCTGCAAAGAACACCACGCCGCGGACCTCGACCAACTGGTGCTGAGACGGCGGGTCGTCAAGACCGCTGGCGGGCCCCGGGTTGATGTCCTTGACGAGAACCGTGCCGCTCTGGGTGCCGTCACTCTTCCACAACTCGCACCCGTGGGCGTCGTCGCAGAGGCAAGCGAACGCCACTCCCCCAACGACGACCGGGATGGTTTCGTCCCGTATCGAACCCAGAGTGTACGTAGGCAGGTCTTTCACTCGGTAGGCGGTCTGCGCTCCGCATCTGGCCGGCACCGCCGTCAAGCCCAACGCCAGCGCGCAGGCGCCCGGCATCAGCCGACGCAAAGTGTGGAGACGACGGGCGGCGCTTGCGGTAGACGGCATACGACGCTCCTCACAGTGGAGAATCCGTCAAGTCGATGAGGCTGCGAGCAAGATAGCCGCCTAGTCGGCGTTATTGCAATCGTGGTGGCGCGCCGCATCCTCTCCGAAGTCGTCGGCAGCTCGGTCGGTGAGCCGGGGGACTCGTCTGGGCTTGGTGACTAGGTGGAGGAGCGAGGGGCTTGGCCGGGTCTGTGGTTGACAGAA
>JACRCR010000243.1 GCA_016218925.1 Deltaproteobacteria bacterium
ATGTCGAGCACTTGCAGGTACAGCGCGTAGCGCTGCTGCGGCTTCGTGTCGACGATCCCCTGCGACGCGGTGAGCTTGCCGCTGACGAAGTACTCGGCGCCGAGCGCGCGGCCGAGCTTGCGGGCGGCAGCAGCATCCACGACCGCGTCGATCGCAATGCCGCTGTCCTTGGCCACCTGCTCTTGACGGCCACGATCGGCCACCGACACGCTCTTGGTCTTGGCCAGCGAGGTTTCGATCGACCAGAGCAGAAACGGCATCTCGCCTACCTGCTGCGCGGTCGCGTTCTGAACCGACCAGACCGCAACCACCGGCCGCTTCTCGGCGGTGGTCACCGTCTGCTCCCAGAAGGCCGAGGCCTGCAGGCGGGTCAGGTAGTCGGAGACTAGCGCGGTGATGTCGTCACGATCGAGCGAGGCCGCCGTCGCCGGGCCGCCCCGCTCCGACTTGGCGGTCACCTGCGCGACACGCTTCGCCAGCTCGGCACAGCCGCCGGCGGTTCCGGCCACGACCGCGAGGAGCGCGCACAGCGGCAGCAAGTGTCGAAGTGCCGCTCCACGCGCGTTCATGGGCGCCTTCTTACTCGGAGCAGAAGGGATCCCCAAATCTGCCCACCGGCCCCCATCGCAGCGCCGCACGCCTGAACCCCGCAAGCGCTTGCACGATACCGCAAACCGTTGCGGCCTGTCGCGCACCGTCACGCCGCCGGTTGCGCGAAAACGCTGCGCTTCCGCGACGGCGCCGCCGGGAACGGGCATTGCTTTGTGCCTGACTAGCTTCGCGCCGCGCGAGGCGCGGAGGAACCATCGTGAACAGCAAACACCGAGGACTCGGACGTCTGGCCCTGTGGGCCGGCGCCATCCTGCTCGGAGCCGCGGCTCCGGCGCTCGCCCAGAATCCGACCACGTTCGGCACGCTGAGCAACTTCGACGTCTTCAACGACACGGGCAGCGACTGCCACGGGTTCGAGATCGAACTCGACGGTATCTCCAGCTCCGATGTCCTCTACACTTTCGGCGCCCCGTATGAGCGCTACGGCAATCCGGTCGTCGTGGACTTTCCCGGTGGCGTCTATGTCCGCTACATGAGCCCGTACGACTCCGGCACCGGCACCTTTACACAAACGACCGCGCAGGCGCCGGCCGTCATCACGCCGACCAACGGACACGCGTGCTGGACCGGCGGATCGGGCAACTACCTGACCAGCGGCTGCGAGCACTTCGGAATGTCGCTGCGCGCCAATCCGACCAAGACGATCTACCGCTGGCTCATCGCCGACCCGGCAAGGCCCGGTTCGCTGCGTCCTTCGGGCACCGACGTCAGCATCCCGGCGCCGACCTGGAGCGTGCAGCCTCCGCCTCCGGCCGCAGTCGATCAGGTGAATCCGGTGGTAGTCGCGGTGATTCCCGCCGAGCCGGCCCAGGCCTTCGAGTTTGGCGAGCCCCTGTGGGTGAAGATCTTCGAGACCGAGTCCCCGAGTCCTGCCGACCTCGACCACTTGCTGAGCGACGATCCGGCGGTGCCTCAGGAGGCCGTCGAGGTCGAAATCGAATGGCAGTTGCTGCAAGAGAGCAAAGGAGTGCCCGCCCAGATCGAATCCGGCAAGCAGGTGGCAGCCGACAGCGAGTCGGTTACGCGTCGCTACGAGTTCTACGAGTACGTCGGACCCATCGACCCGGAGACGCACGAAGCGAAGCCGATCAGCGATTCGAACGCCGACCCGAGCGAAGTCGGCAACTACATCGGCGCTCAGATGGCAGCCGTCAACTTCCGCGCCGCGCCGGTCGTCCCCAGTTCAACCACGACCAGCACCACGTTGGTGACGGACAGTGACAGCGACGGCGTCGATGACGCCGCCGACAACTGCCCCGACGCCGCCAACGACGATCAGGCCGATCTCGACACCGACGACCTCGGCAACGTCTGCGACCCGGTCGACTCCGCGCTCACCGTCAAACTCGCAACACTCAAGTCGAAGGCGACCGGGATGCGAAGCCTGACCAAGGGCCGACTCTCGATCGCCGCGCCGGGCGACAGCATCGACCTCTCGCAAGGGCTCCAGGTCGAAGTCGACGACGGGGGCGCGACGAGTATCGTCCACGATTTCGCCGCCGCTGACTGCGCGAACGTGGCCAGTCGCACGGTGTGCACCAGCGCCGACAAGAGCGCGCAACTGGTTCTCGTGCGGCATGCGAAGGATCCCGCCACGCTGTCGTGGGTCATGAAGCTGCGCAGCACGCCGGCGCCGGCGGCGCTGGCCTTTCCTATGACGGTGCGCATCAGCCAGGCGGCCGCGGTCGATCGCGTCGGAGAGGCCTCGCTATGCGTGGCCTCCTCGACCTCGCTGGCCTGCCACTAGAATCTCGGCGCAGCGCGGCTGCACGCGGGCCATCCTGCGTGCAGCCGCGCCCGCGTCATTTCAGCCGGCTTCGGCCATCAATGCCGCGTCGGTGGTTGCCGGAACGTGGCGGAAGTCGAGCTTGGCCAGGAAGCTCGTCATCTGTGCGATGTACTCGCCGCGATCCAGGTGCAGCACGTGGTTGCCCGGGAACCAGTGGATACGGCAGCGTCCCCAGTGATCCCACAGCAGACGCGAGTGCTTGGGCGGTGCCAGACGATCGCCGACCCCGCCGATGATCATCAGTCGCTCGCTCGAAAGCTTGGGCGCGTAGGTAAGAGGAGTGGTCACCGCGACGATCTCGCGTAGCCGCCGCACCGACCAGCGCAGCGCGAACAGCCCGGCCCGCACGATGCCGCCGACCGGCTGCCATTCCAGCAGCAAGTCCACCGGACTCACCACCGGGACGTTGGGAATCACCGCCTCGAGCCCGTCGTCGATGCTGGCCAGCAGCGCCGACGTCCAGCCGCCGAGGCTCACGCCGGTCACGGCGATCTTTTCGACACCGCACTCGCTGCGCAGATAGCGCAGCAACACCCGCAGGTCGCAGATCGCCTGGCCCATGTGTTCGTTGATGCCGCTGATGCCGGCCGTGAAGAAACCCTGGCCGCTGTAGTACGAGCTCTTTTCGGCGCGCAGTCCGTGGTGTGGCAGCGTGGCGAGCACGACGTCGTAGCCCTGGTCGTAGAAGTGCTGCAGCGAGAAGAAGCGCTCGTTCAGCCAGTAGGGATCGGCCATGAAACCGTGGATCGCCACCAGCGTCGGGCGCGGCCCGTCGTAGTGGCGCCAGTAGCGCGCCCTGGCGACGCTGTTGTTGCGGTAGGCGCGGAAGGTCGGCGCCAGGCGCTCGTTGAACGGCACGTATGGAGACGTGAACTTTAGCCCGACACAGCGCCCGTCGGTTGGACGGAAGAACCCCCAGTGCGGTTCGTAGCGCACCACGCGCACGCCGGCGGGCGGCTCGCGGAAGAAGCTCATCGGGTCGGCGCCGTCGGCGACCAGATCCGAGTAGAGTTTCCAGTCCGAGGGCGTGTCGGTATAGGCGGTCGAACTCAGGCTGGGCAGGTACCCGACCGGAAGCGTCGCAGCCAGCAGGGTCCCGCCCCAGGTGCGCATCACATGGTCGACCGCCGCGGTCGCGCTGACTCTGGCCCAGTCCCACGGTTCCAGCTCGAACCCCTCGGGCAGGTCGCAGAAGTTGCTCTCGAGGTTATCCCACCAGCGACCGCCGGGCATGATCGACGGCGAGCGCCGGTAACTGTCGTGCGCAATGCGCGAGACGATCGATGAACGCGGCATACGCCCGAGAATGCTCTTTGTGTGGACCTAGCTCAAGAGAGCTTCGAGCGTCGCTACGCGGCCAACGCCCCGGCGCCGCCGAAGCACCCTCGTCGCATTGCCGCGGCTCGCGGTCGCACCTACGATGCGCGCGGCCATGAACAAACCCGACTTCGCCCTGCGCGATTTTTTCGGCGACCGGCGCCAGGAGCTGATCGCCCACATCCCCCACGCGGTCGAACTCGGCATGACGATGGAACAGGCCGGCCCCTGCCAGGCGCTGATACGCATTCCGCAGGGCGAGCGGTTGCTCGGCGCGGCCTCACGCGGGGTGGTGTTCGGCGGCGTCATCACCACGCTGCTCGATCAGGTGGGCGGCGCCGCGGTGATGTGCAGCCTGCGCGAGCTGACCTCGATCGCCACCATCGACCTGCGCATCGACTACATGCGGCCGTCCACCCCCGGCCGCGACCTGCTCGGGCACGCCCAGTGCTATCGCCTCACGCGCAACGTGGCCTTCGTCAAGGCCCGCGCCTTCCACGACGGTGAACTCGACGACCCGTTCGCGATCGCGCTTTCAACCTTCATGCTGGCCGCCAACCCGACTCCGCCCGGAGTGATGAAAGCGCTCAGGAGTCAGCAACCGTGAAGACCGCGCGCTCGGCTTCCGATCTGGACCTCATGGTCACGCGCATTCCGTATGCGGTCTACCTCGGGCTGCGCGTCGACCTCGACGAAGAGGGCGTGCTGGCGCGCCTGCCGTTTCGCAATGACCTGGTCGGTAACGCCGGGCTGCCGGCGCTGCACGGCGGCGTGGTCGGCGCGTTCCTGGAATTGACCGCGCTGTTCCAGTTGCTCGCCAGCGTACGCGACGCGCGCATCCCCAAACCGATCAATTTCAACGTCAACTTCCTGCGCTCGGCCGGACCGCTCGAGTGTCTGGCCCGGGCCCGCGTCGTCAAGCACGGCAAACGCATCGCCAACGTCGAAGTGGTGGCGTGGCAGGGCGATCGTGCCAAGCCGGTAGCCTCGGGCTTCGGCAACTTCCTTCTCTGAAGCGCGCGCGTCGCTTCCGGAACCTGCGGCGGACGCCATCATTGCCAACTTCACGGCCAAGAGAGACCAGCACCATGCACTTCGGAATCGCTTTTCCCAGTTACATCGAGGCCTGGCGCGACTGCGAAGTCGCCGAAGCCGCGGGCTTTAGCCACGCCTGGTTCTACGACACCCAGCTTCTGTGCTCGGACGTCTACGCCACGATGGCGCTGGCGGCGGAGCACACCCGCACGATGAAACTCGGCACGCTGGTGGCGATCCCGAGCAACCGCATCGCGCCGGTCACCGCCGCCGCGATCGCCAGCATCAACGCGCTGGCGCCCGGGCGCGTGATTCTCGGCATCGGCACCGGCTTCACCGGCCGCAACACGATGGGCATGCCGCCGTTGCCGGTCGCGCAGATGGTCGCGTATGTGCGTCAAGTGCGCGGACTGCTGGCGGGCGAGGACGTGCTGTTTCGCGACGGCAAGTACGAGCGCTGGATCCGGCTGCTTACCCAGGACCGCAAGGTCGGCTGCTTCAACCTCGATGATCCGATCCCGATCCACATCGCCGCCAACGCGCCCAAGGCGCTGGCCGCGGTCGGTGAAGTGGGCGAAGGCTGGATCACGGTAGCCCAGCAGCCCGAAGGGGTAGGCGCGGGCGCTTCGCTGATCCGCGACGCGGCGGCTGCCGCCGGGCGCAGCTTCGACGGCGCGGGCGGGCGCCCCTACACGACGATGCTGACCACCGGCTGTGTGCTGCGGCCCGGCGAGGACTTCGCCGCCCAGCGTGTCGTGCGACGGGTCGGACCGGTGGCGATGGTCGGCGTTCACGCGATGTGGGAGTCGGCGCGCGGCAGTCACGGGTTCGGCATGAACAACGACGATGTCGCCTCGGCGTACGACGCCTACCTCGAGGCCTACGCCGCGCGGCGCGGATCGCCGCCGGACCGGCGCTACCTCGAAGCCCATGAGGGCCACATGATGTACCTGAAGCCCGGCGAGGAGGCGTTCGTGCCGACCGAGCTGCTGCCGTTGCTGTCGCTGACCGGAGACGCCGGCGCGGTGCGCGAGCGCGTCCGCGAGCTGGCGGCGGCCGGCATCGACAACCTCGCGATACAGGTGATTCCCGGAATGGCGCGCGAACTGATCGACGAGTTCGCGCGCAAAGTGATCGGCAAGGTTTGAGGAAGAGGAGCGAGCTTGGAAACCATCATCGTAGAACGCCGCGAGGGCGGCATCGTCATCGTCACACTGAATCGTCCGAGCAAGAAGAACGCGATCAACGAACCGATGTGGGACGAACTGCTCGCGGCCTTCACCGAGGTCGGCGAGAGCACCACCGATCGCGTTCTGGTGCTGACCGGCGCCGGCGACGCGTTCTGCAGCGGCGCCGACCTCAGCGGCAACGCCGGCGACCACCGTCACCAGCTCCAGCGCATGCACCACTACAACCGCGTCGGCCTGGCGCTGCACGCGATCCCCAAACCCACCATCGCCAAGGTCAACGGAATAGCGGTGGGTGCCGGCCTCAACTTCGCACTCGGCTGCGACCTCGTCGTCGCCTCCGATCGCGCGCGCTTCTCGGAGATCTTCGCGCGGCGCGGGCTCAGCGTCGATCTCGGCGGCTCGTGGCTGCTGCCGCGCCTGATCGGCATGCACAAAGCCAAGGAACTGGTGCTGCTCGCCGACATCATCGGCGCCGCCGAAGCCGAGCGTATCGGTCTCGTCAATCGCGTGGTACCTCACGACGAGCTCGACGCGTTCGTCGACGAGTGGGCGCGGCGCCTTGCCGCCGGCCCGCCGCTCGCCCTTGCGATGAGCAAGCGCCTGCTCGCCAACTCTCACTCGGTGACGCTGGCGGAAGCGCTGGACGCCGAGGCGGTGTCGCAGTCGGTCGCGATCGCATCGGAAGACACCCGCGAGGGCATCCGCGCGTTCCTCCACAAACAGACCCCGGTGTTCAAGGGGAAGTAAGGGGTCAAGTCGCGGCTTGCGACATGTCGTCTGGCAAGGGGGTCAAGTCGCGGCTTGCGATTTGTTCTGTAGCGGTCGGCGCGAAAGAAATAGCACGGCGGCGCGGCGAGACGCAGCGGCTGGCCGCTGCGGCGCCGGGTCCCGCCCTTGACGCCGTATCGCGCAAGGTGGATTTAGCGCACACCCCGAACGCAGGAGGATCCCGTGGACTTCGAGCATTCCGAGCGAGCCCAGCTTTACATCGGCCACGTCGAGCGCTTCGTACGAGAGCGCGTGGTCCCGAACGAGTCCACCTACCGCAGCCAGCTCAGCCACAGCGACGACTGGCGCCAATGGCGCATCCCGCCGATCCTCGAGCAACTCAAGAGCGAGGCGAAGGCTGCGGGACTGTGGAACCTGTTCCTGCCCGACAGCGAACTCGGCGCGGGCCTCGACAACCGCGACTACGCGCCGCTGGCCGAGATCACCGGCCGAAGCTTCCTGGCGCCCGAGGTCTTCAACTGCGCCGCTCCCGACACCGGCAACATGGAGGTGCTGGTGCGCTACGGCTCCGACGAGCAGAAGGAGCGCTGGCTGAAGCCTCTGCTCGCCGGCGAGATCCGCTCAGGGTTCTCGATGACCGAGCCCGCGGTGGCCTCCAGCGACGCGACCAACATGAAGGCTACCTGTACGATCGACGGCGATCAGGTGGTGATCAACGGGCAGAAGTGGTGGACCAGCGGCGCCGGCGATCCGCGCTGCAAGGTCCTGATCTTCATGGGCGTGACCGACCCGAACGCCGAGCGCCACCAGCGCCACTCGATGGTGCTGGTGCCGATCGATACTCCCGGCGTGAAGATCCTGCGCATGGTGCCGGTGTTCGGCAGTCTGGGCGAGCCGCACGGCCACGCCGAGATCCTGTTCGAGGACGTGCGGCTGCCCAAGAGCGCGTTCATCGCCGGCCCCGGGCGCGGTTTCGAGGTCGCGCAGGGACGTCTCGGCCCCGGCCGCATCCATCACTGCATGCGCGCGATCGGCGGGGCCGAGCGCGCGCTGCAGCGTCTGTGCGAGCGAGCGCTTGGGCGCGTCGCGTTCGGCAAGTCGCTGGCCAACCTCGGCTCCAACCGCGACATCATCGCCAACTGCAGGATAGCGATCGATCAGGCGAGGCTCCTGACGATGAGGGCAGCGTGGGCCCTGGACCGCCACGGCACGTTCGGAGCTCTGACCGACATTTCGGCGATCAAGGTGGTCGCCCCCAACGTCCTGCAGATGGTGGTCGACGCGGCGATTCAGATTCACGGTGGCGAAGGAGTCGCCGACCCGGAGCTCTCGGTGCTGATGGCCACCGCGCGCGTGCTGCGACTGGCCGACGGCCCCGACGAGGTACACCGCGCGATGGTCGCCAAGCTGGAACTGCAGAAATACAAGTAAGGGGTCAAGTCGCGGCTTGCGACACCGCGACCTCGCATCGGTCACACTTGCGGCAGGTGGAGCACGCCACGAGTAGCGGCATCACCAACCCGGCTTGCGCGATCGCCGACGCCGGGGCCTTGCCGCCAGTGACGGACAGCGAGGCCCCGGCCTGTCACCGCGACGCCTCAAACATAGACAAGCGCCGGAGACCGCGGCGGCTACCTCACCTTGAGCAGGCACCCGGCGAAGCCGCAACCCATACCCGTGGGACAAGTCGTCGATGGGACGACGACCGGTTCGCCGAGGTAGTGGCCGGAACCCCACCTGAACGCCACCGTTGTCGAAGAAATGGTATTCCCGTTGAACGTAAAGCTCTGGATCGAGCCTTCCCGCAGATGCTCGTTGACGATGGCCTCTCCGCCGGCGAGATCGTTCATGTGGCTGCCGAACGAGATCGCCGAGCCGCCGATGAATTTCCCGGTCGGCGTCAGACAGTCGTTGCCCCCCGCGCAGATCCGCCACTTCGCCCAGCTGCGAGCGTTGGTGAGGTCGCCGTTCGTGATGGTTGAAACCGGTTTTCCGCAGTTCTCGTAGTAGTAGGTGAGGTCGCTTCCGCACGGAACCGCCCCCGGTTGGTCACCGCATACGCCCTTGAGATACGTCAGCGTCGCCGACCCGGAAAGATAGACGTTGCCTTCGGGGCAGGTGAGCATATTGCCGACGCATCCTCCTGGCGGACAGAGCGTGAAGTACGGTTGGTAGGCGTTGTAGGTTCCGGTACCGCACGCATAGATGACTCTGTAGGTTTGGGCGAAGCTCGTCGTCGCGAACGCGACGAGCGCAAGCACGAAAAACATCCGAACGTATCTCAGCATTTGTTTGTCTCCCTTCTCCGCAACCGCGGAGACCGCCAGCCGAACTGCCTTGCCGCATTGTGGCGGCAAGGGTGCCGGAGGATACAGACACGCTCGTGCGCCGGTCAAGGCCGATCTCGAGCGAGCCGCCGGTCGGTACATCGCGCGCAGTACAGCGCGGCAATGCGTATTTGACGATTCAATCATCGAGGGGGTCAAGTCGCGTCTTGCGACACCTCCGCGCCGCCTCGCATCGCCATCGCTCACGTCTGCTGCGGGGTCTTCATTTACGCCGATCGAGCGCAGAAGGCGCGATCTCTTGTCCGCTCGCCGCGGTAGACGAGCGTTGAAACGTCCACTGTCACACCGCACGCACGATGACGAAACACGGCTTACCGAATCCTGAGGATCAAGTCGCAAGCCGCGACTTGACCCCTCTCACTCTGACCCCACTCACGTTGACGGCGTGGGCGCCGAGGCGGCGGGCGATGGCTTCCTTGGACGTGCCGGCGAAACAGTCGAAGCGCTGCATCACCCGCGCTTGCGAGAATCCCGCGGCGGTCAGCAACGCGAGCAGCTCTGCCTCCGGCAGAGCGCCGGCGATTCATCCGGTCCACAGGTCTATGTCACCGCGTGACTCACTGCCCAACGCGCCGTCCAGCGCGATGTCGGCCAGCAAGAGCATCCCGTCCGGGCGCAGCACGCGAAACATCTCGCGCAGCGCCGTCTCCTTTTGCACGATCAGGTTGACGACGCCGTTGGAGAGCACGACGTCGGCGCTCTCGGTGTCGACGGGCAGCGCGAGCGCTTCCGCGAGTCTCACCTCGACGTTGTCGAGCCCCGCTATCAGCGCCCCGCGGCGCGCCAGCTCCGCCATCGCCGGCGTCATCTCGATTCCGATCGCGCGTCCGCTCGGACCCACCGCGCGGGCCGCGAGCAGCAGGTCGGTACCCGAACCGCAACCGACATCCACCACCGTCATGCCGCTACCCAGCGCGGCGATACCGAGCGGATTGCCGACGCCGCTGAACGCGGCGGTCACTTGCGGCGCAAGCGTCGCCAGCGCGGCAGCGCTGTATCCGAGCATCGAAGTCGCGTAGTGGGGGCCGCGGTGGAAGTGGAACGAGCCCTCGGGCGCGGTCGCCACGCGCGCGTACACGTCCTGGACCGCCTCTCGCAGGCTCTGCGGATCGACGTCACACGGCGATGCGGCCATCCAATCCTCCCGTCGCGCAATCTGCGGCGCGCTGCGGCGCGGGCATGGCGACGACGCGGTCCAATGCTCTTGTCGCGCCGGCCAGGTGACGCGGCCATCCAACATTTCTGTCGCGCCGGGGCATCTGCGGCGCGTCGGCACCGGCGCCGACGGCGCGCCACGCGACCGTCCCGGCGACGCGCTCGGACGCGGTCGCTTTTCCCTGCTGACTCCTATCATATTTGCGGCCGGTAAAGGCCATTCCCAAACGCGCACGCGTTCGCTAACTGTATCGTTTCGCCGGCTTTGGCCGACGTACGGAGGTCGCAATGAAATCCATTTCGAACGTCGGCTTGCAAGACGTCCAGGCTGTCTACAACGGCATCGAAGGAGACCTGTGGGAGCTCTTCATGGGCCAGCAGATCCACATCGGCGGCATGAAATCGTCGATGGATCTTGCGGCGCGTGCCGGCATCGGAGCCGGAATGCACGGCGTCGATCTGTGCTGCTGCAACGGCGCCGGCATGCGCGTACTGGCGCGCTTTTGCGGGGTCGCCTCTATGACCGGAGTCGATGCCACCGAGACGGTGGTGAATCGCGGGCGGCAACGCTGCAAGGAAGAAGGCCTCGACGACAAGATCCGCTTCGTCCTCGGTGATGCCTGCAACAGCGGGCTTCCCTCGGGCGGCGCCGATTTCGTCTGGGGCGAGGACGCCTGGTGCTACGTCACCGACAAGCCCAAGCTGATC
>JACRCR010000244.1 GCA_016218925.1 Deltaproteobacteria bacterium
CAAGGTTCCGGTGCCGGCCTTCCTGATCGAGCATCCGCGCGGTCGCGTTCTGTTCGACAGCGGGCTGCACCCCGACGCCGCGGTAGATCCGGTGGCCCGGCTGGGCCGTCTGTCGCGCTTCTTCGAGGTCGACTACGGCGCCGGTCAGGACGTAGCCTCGCGTCTGGAGGCCATCGACGTAGCTCGCGAGCGTGTCGACTTCCTGGTGCTGTCGCATCTCCATTTCGATCATGCCGGGGGTTGCGGACTGATCCCCGACGCTCGCGTGGTGGTGCAGCGCCGCGAATGGGAGGCGGGAGGCGACGACGACCTGGCAGCGAGCAATGGGTTCGATCCGCGTGACTACCGTCACGGTCACGACCTGCTCCTGGCGGACGGCGAGCACGACCTGTTCGGCGACGGTCGCGTGGTGTGCGTGCCGACCTTCGGACATACGCCGGGGCATCAGTCGTTGCGTGTGCGCCCCGAGACCGGCGGCGAAGTGGTGATGTGCGCCGACGCGTGCTACCTGCGGCGGAACCTCGACGAGATGAGGCTGCCTGGCGTGGTGTTCGATCGCGACGCGATGATGGCTTCGCTGGGGGCGCTGGGCGCGCTACGCACCGGCGGCGCGGCGATGATCTACGGACACGACCCACAGGAGTGGAAAGCGGTGCGGCAGGCACCGTGCGTGGTGGGTGGAGCATGAGCGACCGCGCCGCACCTGTGCCCGTCGACTACCTCGAGGCGGCGCTCAATGCCTCGGTCTACGATGTCGCAGTGCAGACTCCGCTGGAGCGGGCGCCCAAGCTGTCGGCGCGTGTCGGCAACGAAGTTCTGCTCAAGCGCGAGGACATGCAGCCGATCTTCTCGTTCAAGATCCGCGGCGCCTACAACAAGATGGCCGCGCTCGGCGAGGAGGTGCGTAGCCGCGGCGTGGTTGCTGCGTCGGCGGGCAACCACGCACAGGGTGTGGCGCTGGCCGCGCGGCGTCTCGGTTGCAGCGCGACCATCGTGATGCCGGTCACGACGCCGTCCATCAAGATCGACGCGGTGGTGGCACTCGGCGCGGCCGTCGAACTGGTCGGCGATTCCTACGCCGAAGCCGAACTGTTCGCGTCGGCGCTGGCCGGCGAGCGCGGGCTCACCCTCGTGCATCCGTATGACGACCCGGACGTGATCGCGGGGCAGGCCACCATCGGGCTCGAAGTGCTGCGCCAGGCGGGTCGCACTCTGGACGCGATCTACGTTCCGGTCGGAGGCGGTGGCCTGATCGCCGGCATCGCGGCGGTGACCAAGCGGCTGCGCCCGGATGTGCGCGTCGTCGGCGTCGAGCCCGTCGATGCTGACGCGATGGCACGCTCGCTGCGCGAGGGACGTCGCGTGATGCTCGACCAGGTCGGGCTCTTCGCCGACGGCGTGGCGGTGCGGCAGGTGGGAGCCGAACCGCTGCGGCTGTGCCGCGAACTGGTCGATGACGTGGTGCTGGTCGACACCGATGCGATCTGTGCGGCCATCAAGGACGTGTTCGAGGATACGCGCACGGTGCTCGAGCCGGCCGGAGCGCTGTCGATCGCGGGCCTGAAGGCGAGCGTCGCACGTGACGGGCTGTCCGGCCGGCGCCTGGTGGCGATCGCGTCGGGTGCCAACATGAACTTCGACCGGCTGCGCCACGTTGCCGAGCGCGCCGAGCTCGGCGAAGAACGCGAAGCGCTGTTCGCGGTGACGATTCCGGAGCGCCCCGGCAGTTTCAAGGCGTTCTGCGCGCTGCTGGGCCGGCGCAACATCACCGAGTTCAACTACCGCTACTGCGACGCGCGCGAGGCGCACGTCTTCGTCGGCGTGCAGGTGACGGAGCGCCGGGAGCGCGCCGCGATCGTCGCCGCGCTCGGGCGCGAGGGACTGCCGGCAGTCGATCTGAGCGACGATGAAACCAGCAAGCTGCACATCCGTCACATGGTAGGCGGACGTGCGGCGATCGACGACGAGGTGTTGTACCGCTTCGAATTCCCCGAGCGCCCCGGCGCGCTGACCAGGTTCCTCGATGCGATGGGACAGACCTGGAGCATAACGTTGTTCCACTATCGCAACCACGGGGCCGACTACGGGCGGGTGCTGGTCGGGATGCAGGTGCCGCCGGGTGAGCGCGAGGATTTGCGCCGTCGGCTCGACGGTATCGGCTACGACTGCGTAGCGGAGAGCGACAATCCGGCGTATCGGTTGTTCGCGCGCTGAGGCGCGTGGGCCAGGCGAGAACCGACAGAGGAGACGAGAGATGGCGAAGGCGACTACCAAGACGAAGGCGAAACCGAGCAGTGCTGCCGAGAGCGCTGCCAAGGCCGGTGGGAAGAAGGTGCGGGCCAAGACGGTGCCGCCGAAGCCGGGGCGAGCGAAGACTGCTGTCGCTGGGACGGCGGTGCCGCGAGCCTCTTCAGCCAAGACTCCAGCCAAGAGCGCCCCGCCGAAGTTCGACGGATTTCCGACCGACTTCCTCGCGTTCTTTCGCGAGCTGGCCAGACACAATGATCGCGAATGGTTCGCCGCCAACAAGGCGCGCTATCTTGCCAGCGTGCAGCAGCCCACACTGGCGTTCATCGCTGCGATGGATATTCCGCTCGGGCGCGTGGCCGACTGCTTCGTCGCCGATTCCCGGCCGAACGGCGGCTCGATGTTCCGCATTTATCGCGACACACGCTTTGGGCACGACAAGACTCCGTACAAAGAGCACGCCGCCTGCCACTTCCGCCACGTCGCTGGCAAGGACGCGCATGCCCCGGGCTTCTATGTGCACCTGGATCCGAAGGAGATTTTTTTCGGCGGCGGCATCTGGCGTCCGCCCACGCCGGTGCTGCAGCAGATCCGCGAGGCTATCGTCGCCGATCCGGATCGCTGGCAGGATGCGACCAGGTCGGCGTCTTTTCGGCGCCGGTTCGGGACCGTCGCGGGAGACAGCCTCAAGAGGCCGCCGAAAGGTTTCGATCCCGATCATCCACTGGTCGAGGACCTCAAGCGCACCAGCTACTTTGCCGTGCAGAAGGCCGAGCCGCCGGCGATCGGCACGCCGCGATTCGTCGGTGAGGTGGCGCGCGCCTTCGAAGCGATGGCGCCGTTCATGGAGTTCCTGACCGATGCGCTTTCACTGCCGTTCCACCTCGACGACTGATCGGGCAACGAGCCGCGACAGGGGTCGCACCGCGGCCTGCGATCTGTCTTCCCGAACGCTCCGAGCCGCGGCGAAGGGTGCAGGGGGCACACTTGGACTCGGGCCTGGAACCGGGTTAGGCCTGCCTTCGGCGTGGTCGCCGCAGCGCGGTCGCGCGGGGGGAATTGGGTGGTCGAGTTAGGTGCTCACGAACGCTGTCTGCGCGCGCTCGTCGCGTTGCGCGACGCGCAGATGGCGCTATGCGAAGCGGATGGCGAAACCGCCGGCGATTCGACCGAGCGCAAGCGCGCCGAACTCGGACTGCTGGTGGCGGGAGACCAGCTCAGCGCCGCGTTCGGCGCCGTCCCGGAGTTGCTGTTGGAACTCGGCCTGGACGGCAGTTACGGACGCGCCCGATCTTCCGGCACGGGCTCGCCCGCGACGCCCGGTGACGGCATCGCCGGAGAGAACGTCGCCGACCTATTCGCACCCGAGGCGGCAGAGGTCGTCTTGTCGGCGCTGCGCGAGGCTCACGAGGAAGGAGTCTCGATCGGCGAAGAGTTCGAGCTGCAACTGCCGCACGGAAGCTCGTGGCTGGCCATTTCGGCTTTCCGCAAGGCCGTCGATCGTGGCGAGGACCCGCGTTTCTTCCTGGTTCTGCGCGACGTGACTGAGGGCAAGCGCGCCGACCAGCGGAGAAGGCAGGTCTTTCGGTTCTTCGAACTGTCGACCGACCCGATGTGCATCGCCGACCCGTACGGTTGCTTCAAGCAGGTCAATCCGGCTTTTTCCGAACTGACCGGCTTCTCGCAGGCCGAGCTCGTGTCGAGACCTTTCATGGAATTCGTGGTGCCGGAAGACCGCGAGCGAACGGCGGAGGAGATGAAGCTGCAGGTCGCCGTGCGTCCGTCCATGCGCTTCGAGAACCGCTACCGCTGCAAGGACGGCAGGGTGGTGACGCTGTCGTGGACGGCCTACTTCGACGAGAACGACGGCGTGACCTACGCGACGGCGCGCGACATCACCGACCGCAAACGCAGGGAAGACGAGTACCACACGATCATCCAGGCGTCACTCGACGGTTTCGCCGTAACCGAGTACTCCGGCCGCCTTCTCGATGTCAACGAGTCGACCTGCCGCCTGCTGGGATACTCGCGCGAAGAGCTCTTGTGCATGAGCGTCGCAGATATCGAGGTCGGCGCGACGCCTGAGGAACTCGAAGCGCGCACTCGCGAGACCATACGGGTCGGAAGCGTGCTGTTTCAGGCGCGACATCGACGCAAAGACGCAACGGTGATCGACGTGGAGGTGAGCGCCGTGGCCGTCCCGACGTTGGGCGCCCGTTTCTACGCCTTCGTCCGCGATATCAATGAGCGAAAACAGGCCGAAACGTCGCTGCGCGAGACCCGCAGGCTGCTGGAGGAGGTCGAGAAACTCTCCAAGCTCGGCGGCTGGCAATACGACGTCGCTACCGGGCGGGTAGTGGCGACGGAGGAGCTGTTTCGTATCGGCGGTGTGGACAAGAATAGCGACTTGAGTGATCTGAGCGCGACTCTCGGGTTTTACGCTCCGGAGGACGCGCCGAAGATCGCAGAGGCTTTCTCCAGAGCAGTTGTTGAAGGAGAGCCGTATGACCTGGAAGTTCAGTTGATCCGGTCAAACGGGGAGCGCGTCTGGGTCCGGACCATCGGGACGCCGCGGGCAGAGAACGGCAAGGTGGTCAGCATCACCGGCAATATCATCGATATCTCCGAGCAGAAGCAGATGCGCGAGGCGCTGTGCGAGAGCGAACAGCGCCTGCGAACTGTCTTCGAGACCGAGCCCGAGTGTGTAAAGCTGGTCGCCCGCGACGGACGGTTGGTGGAGATGAACCGGACCGGTATCGCGATGCTCGAAGCGAATTCGCTGGCCGAGGTACAAGAGCGCACGCTGCTGGGGTTCGTCGTTCCGGAGGACCGCGCGGCCTTCACCGCGCTGCACCAGCGTGTCATGAACGGCCAGGCCGGTATCCTCGAATTCCAGATGGAAACCATGACGGGCGCCCGGCGATGGGTGGAAACCCACGCAGCACCGATGCGTGACGCGAAGGGCGAAGTCGCGATGTTGCTCGGGATTTCGCGCGACATCACCGACCGCAAGAAGGCAGAACAGGAGCGGCGCCTGATCGAAGCGCAGCTACGCGAATCGCAGAAAATGGAGGCGCTCGGTGCACTGGCCGGCGGCGTCGCGCACGATTTCAACAACATCATCGCGTCGATCATGGGCAACGTGGAACTGGCGCGCCGAGATGTGGGGCCTGCGCATCCGGCAGTCGAAAGTCTCGACGAAATCAACAAGGCGAGCCATCGTGCCAAGGATCTCGTACGGCAGATTCTCGCCTTCGGTCGCCGCCAGGTGTCGTCGCGGGAGCCTGTGTCGCTGGCGACGGTGGTCGAGGAGGCGGGACGGCTGCTGCGTACGACGTTGCCCGCCGGAATCGGCCTGAAGGTTGAATGTGCGGCAGACGTTCCCACGGTCCTCGCCGACGTGACGCAGGTCGAGCAGGTGGTCCTCAACCTGTGCGGCAATGCCTGGCACGCGATTCAGGGGCAGGAGCGGCCGGGGCTGATCGAGGTCCGGCTGGAAGCGTACGAACGGGCGGCGGACCAAGCGCAGGATTCGGGCGCGGCGGTTGCCTACGGCGGCGATCTCGCGTCGGGTCGTTACGCCTGTCTGACGGTGCGCGACAACGGGTCGGGAATGGATGACGACACGCGCGCGCATATCTTCGAGCCGTTCTTCACCACCAAACCCGTCGGCAGCGGAACCGGGCTCGGGCTGGCGGTGGTGCATGGTATCGTCCAGGAGCATGGGGCGAGCGTAGAGGTGCAGAGCGCCCCGGGAGAGGGGAGTACTTTCCGAGTGTATTTCCCCGCCGTGGACGGGACGGTGCCGGCCGCGGTCGCTAAGGCCCCGGGTGCTGCTCCCGCGCTGGACGGGCACGGCAAACATGTCCTGTTCGTCGATGACGATGAGGCGATCGTGTTCCTGATGAAGCGGTTGCTCGAGCGTCAGGGCTACCAGGTCAGCGCCTACACCGACCCGCGCGCGGCGATCGAGGCGGCGCGCGCGCAGCCTGATCGCTTCGATCTGGCGGTGACCGACTACAACATGTCGGGTATGTCCGGTCTGGAGGTGGCGCGTCAGCTGCGCCAGATCCGTTCCGATCTGCCGGTGGCGCTGGCTTCGGGGTACATCACCGACGAACTGCGCGCACAGGCACCGCAGGTCGGAGTCAGCGAACTGATCTTCAAGCCCAACACGGTCGACGAACTGTGCGCCGCGGTCGCGCGGATGGCTGCCCGTACGTCGCGCTGCTGAGCTGAGATTCCTTTCCCTTCAGCGCTGCGCGGCTGCGCCCAGGAAGCCGCCGACGGCGTCGTTCCAGCGCTCGGGCTGCTCGAAGTACGGCGAGTGTCCCGCACCGTCTATCTCGACCACGCGCGCGCCGGGGACGTGAGTGGCGGCGCGCCGGATCAGAGCTGGCGGAAATACCGTGTCGCTGCGACCAACCACGAACAAGGTCGGGATCTTCAGGCGCGCCAGTTGCGCGTTGTCGAAACGGGTCGTGGACAGTTGGCCGGCGATCGAGGCCGGAGTCGGCGCTCCGAAGCTCGCGAGCGTCTGGTAGAGGTAGGCCTCGGCTGGATTGGCCGCGCAGAACTCGGGGCTGAGCGCCGGGTGGCGTGCCAGCGGCGGCGGTGTCGCGCCGAGTTTTCGTGCGTTGGCGAGCATCGCGGTGTGATGGGCGACGATTTCGGCGTCGCTGATTCCGGCCACTGTGTCGGCCAGAACCAGCGCGCGCACCCGCTCGGGCGCTCGCAGCGTGAGCCCGAGCGCGGTCCAGCCGCCCATCGACTGACCGACCACCGACGCCTTCTCGACGCCGCAGGCGTCCATGACTGCGAGCAGATCGGCGACCAGCACTCCCACGTCGTAGCGATCCTGACGACCGGTGGACGGCGCGAATCCGCGCTGACTGAGCGTGATGACGGTGAAGTGCTGGGCAAACACCGGGACCTGATGGAACCATGCCGCGTGGTTGCCGCCGAGGCCATGGATGAAGACCAGTGCCGGGCCCGAGCCGATCTTTTCGTAGTACAGGCGCGTGCCGTCACGGGCAGTGGCGAAGCCGGTCGTACGCGCAATGCCGCCTGCGCGGCCGGCGGGCGCGGGGTCGGCGAACGGAATCCGCACCGGCGGGGCCTTGGCCGGTCGCTGCCAGCTCTTGGGAGCGCCGTTGGGTCTGTCGATCAGCACGTTGGGTATCGGATGTTTGGCCTGGGCCGGCGACGGCAGCGCTGCGGTCAGGCCGAGCGCGAGCGTCGATACGAAAGCGGCAGCCGCGGCGCTTGCCGCGCACTTGGCGAAGGAGTGTTTCATAGAGTGATCTCCAGGTCTTCGGCGAGGATGGCGTCGATGCGTCGGTTCCAGGCCGGGTCGGCCTCGGGTCGGTAAGCGGGCAGCAGGTGACGTCTGGCGAAGAACTGCGCGACCGCGGTCTTGGTGCGTCCATCGCCGGCGGCCTTTTCCCGGTCCGCCTCCCACATCAGCCTCGAGGCCTGGAACAGCCGCGCCAGTTCGGTGAGCTGGCGGCGGAAGTGGATGCGGCCGTGCTCGGGATTCCTGATCGAGCGGGTCATTCTGGCGCTGAGGTCGCTGGAAGTTTCGACCAACCCCGGCACTTCGGCCCTCAGTTCGGGATCCTCGACGCTTTCGAGCAGCGTGGTGATCTCGTCGTGTACGTTGGGGAACAATGCGAGCTTTGCGCAGTCGCGCAGCACTTGCAGGCACAGCACGTTGTGAGTTCCCTCCCAGCTTTCGTACACCAGGTTGTCGCGCAGCAGACGCGGGACGACAGAGAAGTCCTCGATCGTGCCGTTGCCACCGAGGATCTCGAGCGCACTATGAGTGACGTCGGTTGCGGCGATCGAGGTGATGTACTTGTTGGCGTTGACCAGGAATCGGTACACGGCCTTCTCGTGCTCGTCCGCGCGCGCGGTCTCGATGCGGTCGATCAAGGTGCTCAGGTACAGCGTCGACGACAGCGCTGCCTGTTCCTCGCACTTCATCGCCGCGAGCGTCTCGCGCACCATCGGATAACGTCCGATCGGTCCGCCGAACGCTTCACGCGCGGCAGCGTAGGTGACGGCTTCGACGTACGCGCGGCGCATCACGCCGGTGGATCCGAGCGCGTTGATCCAGCGCGACGTATTGAGCACCAGCCCGGCGGCGATCTTGAATCCGTCTTTGGGGCGCCCGATCGGCCATGCCAGCGCGTCGGAGAAGTCGATCTCGCCGCTGGCCATCGCCCGGGTGCCGAGTTTTATTTTCAGCCGCCGGAGCCGAAAGCCGTTTGGTGAGCCGTCGTCGAGGCGGCGCGGGACCAGGAAGGCGCCCAGACCGGCGGTGCCGGACCCGGGCGCTCCCACGCGCGCGGTGACGAAGAACTGGTCGGCGTCGGCGACCGAGCAGAACCATTTCTCACCGCTGATGCGCCACAGCCCCGGGTCGTTGCGATCGGGCAGCGCCTGGCACAGGTTGGCGCCGACGTCGGAGCCGCCTTGCACCTCGGTGAGGAACTGCGATCCACGCTCGGCGCTGTCGTAGTCGCGATCCAGAAGGCGCGGCAGGAACCTGGCCTTCAGTTCGCTCGAACCGTGCTGCTGCAAGGCCTTGATGAGGCCCGAGGTGCATGCCACCGGGCAGGCGTGGCCGCCCTCACCGAGGTGCGCCAGCAGGTAGAACAGCAGCGCCTGTTCGAGGGCGTGGCCCGGTTCGGCCAGCACCGCCAGCACTCCGCTGCGCCAGATCCGGCGTCCGGCCTGGTGATAGGTGGGGTGGAAGTCGATCTCTTCGATGCGCTCGCCGATCCCGGACCACGAACGCAGCCGCGGCTGGTTCTCGATGCGGTCGCATTCGCCGACCAGCGCGTCGACCTCACTGGCCAGCACCTGGCCGAAGTCGCTCAGTCGGGAGCGCAACGCGTCGCCGCCCGCATCCGTGGCGAGCAGCCCGAGCAAGGTCTGCACGTTGCGATTGGTTACGTAGAAATTGCGCGGCTTGGATCCCTGCCACTTGTGCAGCAATCGTCGACCGGGGTGCTCATTCATCTCGATTCTCCTTTGGGCCTCGGGCCGCGCGCAGGTCTGGCGCCGCCGCGCCGAGGGCAGAAACGACTATCAGCCTTCGGCGCGCAAGCAAGATCGCCGCGGCGTGTGGTGGCGGCAGTTGCCGGCGTTTGCCAGTCCGGGGCCGCTTGCGCATCGGGGATGGCTTGCTAATGTCCCGCGCGCCGCCGCGTAGCCATCGCCGCCATACAATCAGGAGGTCGTGTCGCATGAAACTCGCCGAAACCGTTGCCGTCGTTACCGGAGGGGCCTCTGGCCTCGGTCTCGCCACCGTAGAGGCGATTCTGGCCGGCGGAGGCCGCGTGGCCCTGATCGATCTGGCGCGCTCCAACGGCGCGGAAGTCGCCGCCGGGCTCGGCGACCGTGCGATTTTCGCTCCCGCCGATGTCACCAGTGAAGAAGAAGTCACCAAGGCACTGGACCAGACCATCGCCGCTTTCGGCAAGGTCAACGCCTGCATCAACTGCGCGGGTATCGGTACGGCGATGAAGACCACCGGCAAGGGCGGCCCATTCCCGCTGGCGCTGTTTGCCAAGACCATCGAGATCAACCTGGTCGGGACCTTCAACGTGCTGCGCCTGGCGGCGACCCGGATGCTCGCAAACGAGCCGAACGAGGAAGGCGAGCGCGGCGTGATCGTGAACACGGCCTCGGTGGCGGCTTTTGACGGACAGATCGGCCAGGTGGCGTACTCGGCCTCCAAAGGGGGAGTGGTCGGCATGACCCTGCCGATCGCGCGCGACCTGTCGCGCGACGGCATCCGCTGCTGCACGATCGCACCGGGCACTTTCGACACACCGATGCTCGCGCTGCTTCCCGAGGAAGCGCGCAAAGCACTTGGCGCCGGCATTCCGTTCCCGCAGCGCCTGGGACGCCCGCAGGAATTCGCGCAACTGGCCTGCCAGATCGTGACCAATCCGTATCTGAACGGAGAGACGATCCGCTTGGACGGCGCGCTGCGGATGCCGCCGCGTTGACGACACGCGGCGCGGCGCCGGTGCACGGCTAGAAAACCGAGTACCC
>JACRCR010000245.1 GCA_016218925.1 Deltaproteobacteria bacterium
ACTTTGATCCACCACGTCGGAGATCTCCGATTTCGTTACGAGATCGGAAAAGCCTAGAATATCGCAGAAAGCCAGAAAGTAGTTCCCGTACACAGATCACACCGCTACTGTATAACGATTGCCGTGACCGGACGGCGCGAAACGCTCGAACTCTGCGCCGGTGGTAGTGCCGGCCCGGTCGACGGCGGTGTTGGACATCGCCGAATCCATCCTAGGGTACGGCGCCTCTCACGCGGAAGCCCACCTTGTCGCCGGAGTTCACTACTAAACCGGAAGCCTCGCAGTTCCATGGCGGCTCAGCTCCCCGGATGACAATCCGCTGCCCGGACGTGAAGTTCTTGCAAACGACTCCTTTCACCGCCGCTCCATGCGAAGTGCCGCCGAACCGTTCCTTGACCTCGAAATCGGTGCCTCCGATCGTGTATGACTGCGAGGGGAACGGTGGCGGAAGATCCACGACGCGAACCGCAGCCGAATAGAAACCGATCGGCAATAGCCCGAGGTCGGCCTCAACTTTCCAGAAGGAAAAGGCCTGACCACAAGACCAGAGTTTCGACCGCAACAGGACGACATCTACGCTCGCTCCGTTCGAGGTCGCTTCCACGAGCTCCGGTCCACAGGTATCCGAAGAGGTCCCCGAGATGAGTAGCGACGTTGGTTGGTAGAACGATGGCGACGCAGGCTCTACGGTGACCTCAACAGACGAGAATTCTGCCGAGACTACACCGGGAACTCCGCAGATAGAGAACAGCGCAGTCGTCACGATCCCGAAGAGAGTTCCGCATTGCCGGATCGTCGCTGAACTCATGGAGAAAGTCTCCTCTTGGCTATAGCGCTCTGCACGCTGTCCAACTCTCAAATACCCAGACCTGCTCAATTCTCCCGACGCTGCGATTCCCGCTCGTGTATTACTCCGCCGCACCCCGCGAAGAAAACGGAACTCGGCGGATCGACACGCAAACCGCTCGATACCGCAAGGTATCCTCGGCGGGCGATATCTTGCAGATGCCGCCCGCTCAGTTCGGTGTAAGACACCTCACATCAAGGCCGTTCTCTGGCGCGGTCGGCTTCGCGGCGGAAGACTCCCGCGCACGCGCGACTCCCCGCCCAAACTTCCGCCGCGAGCAGATCGGCAGCGAGCGACCACCGACCAGCGACCCGCGACGCTCACACCCCCCGCACTCTCACCGTAAACGTCGTCCCGCCGTTCTCTCCGACCTGCAGCGCGATGGTCCCGCCATGCCTGTCTACGATCTTCTTCACGGTGGCCAGCCCGAACCCGGTCCCGGTCTTCTTCGTCGTAAAGAACAGATCGTAGATGCGCGCGCGCTTCTCGAGCGGAATCCCCGGGCCGTTGTCGCGCACGCTCGCCCACAGAGTCGCCACGCCGTCTTCAGCCGACCTGCCGGTGGCGACAACGATGCAATCGTTCTCGGGCGAAGCGTCGATCGCGTTGGCGACCAGCTCGACTACGACCTGCTCGAAGAGACTGACGTCGAGATCCGCCAGCAGCTTCTCGTCGCCTTCATTCTCGAGCTGCAAGCGCACGTTCTTCTGCGCCGCCTTGCTGCGCGAAATCTCGACCGCGCGCGCCACCACCGCGCGCAGATCGACGCGCTCGGGATTCGGTTCGAACGGGCGCGCGAAGTCGAGCAGATCGGTGATCCTCCTTTCGAGCCGCGTGGCCTCGGAGCGGATGTCGGCGAAGTTCTCGGCGGCGGGCTGGTTCTCGAACTCCATGCCGCCGAACTCGGCGGCCATCTTGATCGCGGCCAGCGGGTTGCGCATCGCGTGAGCGACGGCGCCTGCCAACTCGCCGATCGCGGCCAGACGCTCGGAGTGGACGAGCTGGTCTTGGGCCTGGCGCAGTTCGGCGTTGGCGCCGACCAGCGCTCGGGCCTTGGCGGCAAGATCCTGGTTCAGCAGCCCGATGGTCTTGTAGGCCTGCGCGTTCTCCAGAGCTATGGCGAGCTGGTTCGACATCGTGCGCAGCAGTTCGGCGTCGTCGGCGGTGTGATAGCCCCCGGCGCGTTTGCTGCCCACCGCCACAAAGCCGGTCAGCCGCCCCTCGAGCTTCATGCTGGTGGCAAATTCGCGCGCCAGAACCGCGCCGTCGTATCTGCGATTGGCATCAGCGGCGGCGCCGCCATCACCACCAGTGTCGTCGTCGTTCTGCGCCATGCCTCCGGTCAGCAGATCCTGCTCGCGAAGCAGCGCCGCCACCTCGTTCAACTCGGGAGCCGGCCGGTCGGCGATCTCGATGCGCGCCGCGGTACTGCCCGGAGCGTGATCGAGCAGCAACGCGCGGCGGATCGGACGGCCGCCGTCGTCCAGCGTGAAAATCTCGGCCGAGACCGGCTGCACGGTTTCGTCGATCAGTTCGAGAGCGGCACGCGCCAGCGACTCGAAGTCGAGGATCGAACTGAAGCGGCGCGACGCCGCGCGAACGACGTCGCGGTATTCGTAACGGCGCCGGTCGTAGAGGCGATCGACAAAGGCCTGCGTGCGCTCGCGGCTCGGGTTGAACAGCAGCAGCAGCGCCAGCACTACCAGGCCCGAGGTCAGCCTCTCGGCGGTGCCGGTCAGGTTTTCGAACATCGCCTCCAGCAGCGTGATGGTCAGGCCGTAGGTACCGAGCACAGCGGCGCTCAACATCACGTAGGCCAAAGCTCGCTTGATCAGGCGATCGATGTCGAAGAGGTCGTGCCGAGCGATGGCGTAACCGATGCCGACCGGGAACAGCACGAAAAACACCGTCAGAAGGTTGAGTGGAATCGCGACCAAGCCGGCATAGACAGCGAACAGCGCGACCGCAGGCAGGAAGGCTCCCAGGCTCGATACCAGGACGACCTTGGTGCGCTGGCGAACCGCGTGATCGGAGGCGGTGTGGAAATGCCAGGCGAAGAACGCCACCGCCGCCACGATGCTGCTGGCCACGTAGACGTGGAAGAGGCGGTCGAGCCGCAGCAATGTCTCGCGGTGACCGTAGAACGCCAGGTTAGACGCAATGCCGAAAGCGATCGAGGCGGTCAGTGCGAGCAGCAGCAGCGCGTCCTCGTAGCGGCGCCGGCGACGTCCGACCGGAAAGTGACTCACCACGTACAGAGCGGAGGTCGGCGCCGCGCCGAAGAAGAAGAAGTAGGCACCGCGAAACAGGTAAGGACCGAACAGATCGATCGAAGTGGCCAGGTAGAGGCCGAGCGCAGTGGCGAAAACGAATAGTGCATTGGCATCGGCGCCGCTCGGTTTCAGATACAAGATGACCACGGCCAGAACCATGAGGGCCACGGCGTCGATCAGGTAGATCCCGGTGCTCTCGACGTACTCGCGCAGACCGAAAACCGATACCGGTACCGACACCGCGTAGCGGACCCCGGCGTGCTCGGCCTCGTAGACAACCACGTCGCCTGGCTTCTTGTCGGCGAGCACGCGCGATAGGTCGCCGGCGTTGGCAAGCGCCAATCCATCGGCGCTGAGCAGCCACGAGTGATAAAGCAGACCCGACTTCACGCCGGGCCACGACGACGAGCCGACCGCCGGAACGAACAGGTTCTCCCACACGAAGAAGCCGGGGAACGGGTGGCCGATGGAGCGAACCGAGTTGAAGCCGCAGACCGAGACGATGACGAGGGCGGCGATCGCCGCAGCAACGCGCGGCAGCCCTGGAGCGAGCAGGCGCGCGGACGCGGCACTTGCGCCGCGGTTCGGATTGGTTCGTGAGGTGGAATCGATCACCAAAGCGACCGCACTATACACCGCCGGGCGACCATCTCAGCGCGCCGTCGCGGCCGTCGGGGCGCCGCTCGTTCGCCCCATCTACCCGCTATCGCGGTTCCGACCGGTCGAGAAGACATGTCGTAAGCCGCGACTCGACCCCAAACATACCAAACATGTCGCAAGCCGCGACTCGACCGCGGTTAGCGGCCGGCGGCGCAGCGCACGGATCGCAATGAGCTGGCACAGGTCAGATGGTTCGAGAACGCGTCGTCGCCGATCGTCGCCGAGAATACGAGACCGCGCGGCAAAGTCTCGGCCGGCTGCGTGGCGACCAGGTTCAGACCGCGCGCCATCAGCACCAGCCGGTACAGGCCTCCGCCGGCCGCCTTGATCCTGGCCTTGCGGATGCCGGCGATCGATCCGGTCGAATCGTTGTAGACGAAGGTCGGCCGCGAACCCTTGGGAGTGAATACCCCCGGAAGCTGGGCCAGGTAATGGAGGCGATCGCCTTCGCTGAGCGAAATCTCGACCGACTCGCCGTCAGGAGAAATCGTCTGGCCCTCACCCAGTTGGAGGCGAGCCTGGATCTTGACGACGTCTTCGCTGATCCCGGCCCTCGGCTGGATCCGCGATCGCACGCGCGTGAACAGCGCCCTGAAGCGGGCGTAGACCTGCGGGCACTCCAGGCACCCTTCGAAAGCGCTGTCGATCACGCAAGTGCCGTCGCAGCAGTTGCCCACCCCGTCGCCGTCGCTGTCTACCTGCGCCGGATTGACCACGCTCGGACAGTTATCGTCACACGCGGTCGAAGTTGCGATGTCGGCGACCGTACACGGATGGTCGCCGATCACGCTGCTTTCGTCGCCGTCATCCAGCACGCCATCGTCGTCGCTGTCGAGACCATCCGCACTGGCCAGTCTGACCGACACCACGGCCTGATCGCGGATCAACTCCGGCGAGGGTGGCGCATCTACCACGGTGAGCGTCGCACTGCCGTTGACCGCGCCGGTACCGACCGTCAGCACCTTGCCGGCCGCCGTGTCGACGTCGATCAATTCCGAGGTCGCGTCGTTGTCCGAGTTCGGCGCCAGGATCTGCAAGCCGTCACCGGCGATCACTCTGACCGCCAGGCCCGGCATCGACGGATCGGCGATGTTGCCGAGTCGATCCACCGGCAGCAGACGCAGCGTGACGACCTGACCGGAAGTGACCGCCAGTTCCCCCGCCGGAAGCACCAGCGTGCGCGACACACCGGTCGTCTTGGGCGCCACCCTGGCGACCATGCGCGACGACGGCGCGAAGGTTGACGGCTCGGCGTCGCGGAACAATCCGACACTGACCGCCGGGCCGCTGAGCGAGATGAACTGATCGGTACTCGGGTTGCTGCCGTCAACCGCGATCGCGAACGCTTCGGGCAGATCGGTGTCGGCCGGCCCCGTCAGCAAGAACTCGGCGGGACGATAGAACAGAATGTTCGGACCTTCGGGATCGGGCGGGTTGGGTTCGTTCAGATAGACTATCTGCACCGGGTCGAGCGGAGGGAAGAACGGCCACTGCGTGAAGATCGGGGTACCGTCGGACCACAGCGCATTGGGGTCGGCACCGGTGTACATGCCCGATGCCAGACCGACGACCAGGCCTCCAACACTGGCCGGCGCAGCCACCTGAACACCGAGCGCATTGAGGAAACGACCGCCACTGATCTGTCCGAGTTCGCGACCGAGATGGGCGATGGCCTCTTGCATCTCGAAAACGTTGTCGAGCGCGGTATCGGTGTTGGTCGGGCCGATCACGCCGTCGCCGTCGAGATCGGCGAACGCGAATACCGCAACCGGTCGCGCGTCCAGATCCGGCGCCGTCAGTACCGATCCGTAGGGGAAGGCGCCGGGGCCATCGGTAACCATCACGGTGAAACTGAGTTCGGATCCCTGCCCTGTGCCTCCGCCACCGGCGACGTGCTGGATCAGAGTCGGGTTGTTGGCGCTTCCGGCCGGCCACGGCACTTCCGGGTCGGTGAGGAACGAACCGACCCGGACCGCCAGATCGACGTCGCCGGTGAAAGAATGACTGATGGTCGGAGAGCCCGCGCGCCAGCGCCCGGTGGGTCCGTCCTGAGGCAACACCAGCGGAAGGCCGGGCAGCATCGGATACGGGCCGCTGGCCGGATTGCATGGGTCGCCGTTGAACACCGAAGGCAGGCCGAGGCACAGATCGGCGACAGCGCGCGGCGGCGATGCAAGCTGCGCGGCGCCGAGCACGGCGGCGGCCCACATCAAACACCCAGACGACCAACGACCGCGGATCATCGCCCCACCTCCGGCGCCGCGCCTGGTGAAGTCGCCGCCGGTTGCACGACCGCGCCGGGGTTGACGGGCGTCGCCGCGGTCGAGTTCTTGATCGAAAGCGACAGCGTGTTGCTGATGATCGGCGAGATGTAGTCCGCGTCGATCACCAGATACGCCACCGCACTGTAGGGCCCGACATCGTTCGGCTGGGGCAGCGCGAGTTTCATCCGCTGAGGTTCGAAACTGATGAACCTGGCATTGGGGTCGGTCCCGCCTGCCGTTTCGATGGCCTGCAGGTCGCTGCCTTGCAGTCCGCTGTCGAGCAATTGCGAGAGCCCGGTGTAGTAGCCGGAGTGGGCCTGGTCCGGATACGTGAATCGAACGAAGTGGTCGCCTTGGACAACCAGCACGTTGAACGACAGACCGGTCGCGACCTGGAGCAGATTGTCGAACTCCCAGGTCCCCGTAAGCCGCATCGTCAGCCCCGACGTAGTCGGTTCGATGCGCATCGACCCGAGTGCGACCAGCACGCGGCACGAGCCGGCGCGCACTGCCAATACTCCGACGCCGATCGAAAGCAGCGCCACGCAGGCCGCCACTACGACGCCGCGCGCCGTCACGCGCTGCGCGCGCCAGCCGTCCAATCCGCTTCGCTGTCGTGTCGTGCGTTGCTCACGCGAACCCATAGCCTTTCCCCCACTTCGGGATTCTTGGCACCGCGACCGCGGCAAGACAACCCACTTTGAGATCTAACCCACTCGAAAGGTTTTGGCGCCAGGCCTCCAGCCACACGCTGCGACCGACAACGACGAAGGCCGACGCTGTTCGCGCAGCGTCGGCCTTCGTTATCGATCCTCCGGCGTTGGGGCCTTAACGGTCGTTCAGCCGGCTTGGAACCCTACGGATCCTCTGCCATCCGTGGCCCCTTACCGACCGCCCATTCGGCGTCGAGCCTGCGGCCGTGCCACCGGCCGCAGGCCCTTACGCACCGCCCATTCACGCTGGCCCCTATGGCCCCACTTGCAGCGGCGCGTGGACGAGAACGCCGCTGTCGCGAAGTTCGACGCGACGACGACCGCCCACCAATGCGCCCTGCCAGTTCGTACGCTCCTCCAGGATCAACTTGCCGTTGGGACAGAAGACGGTGCCGAAACCGACAACCTCGTTGCCGAAACGACACTTGGCCTGACTGTACAGGATCACGTTGCCGGGCACGGTGCCGCCCGCCAGCACGATCTTGCTGCGCAGCCGCAGATCGAGCTTCTTCTCCACACGCACCACGAACACGCTGCCCGCATCGCCCGCACCATCCAGCGTCACCGTGGTGTCCCTGAGCGAACGCAGCCTGGTGAAGTCGAACACGTTGAGTCCGCCCGGACTGGTCGCCGTCAACGTCAGCGAGCCACCGGCCCCGATCAGCGTATCTCCGAGGTCGGTGCCGGGAGGCAGCAGCGCCAGCAGCGAATCACCCGCGGTGACATCGCCCTGCGCGGCAGCGCAATCGCCGACGCGGGCGTGGGTTCCGAGCGTGTCGTAGATCTTGCTCGGGTAGTCGGTTCGCGTCGCGGTGGTTCCGCCCGCGACTACGTCGACGGCCAGGCCCGGCAGCAAGGTCAGACGCGGCTTGCCGCGCACCGCACTACCACCGGAGATGATGTCGCCGGTGACGTCCGCGTGCGGGCTGATCTGAACGCCCACACTGGTCGCGAGCGTGGCTACCGCATCGCCGTTGGTGCTGGAGAACTCGCCGAGACGTACCCTGTCTCCACAGACGTGTCCGGTGACATTGGTCTGTCCACGAGTGCGCGACTGCACGCCGGCATCTCCGACGATCACCCACCTGCACGCCGCGGGGATGACGACCGCATTGCCGCCGCAGGTCCCGCCCTCGCAGGTGTCGCCTACCGTGCACTCATCGCCGTCGTCGCAAGAGACTCCATCGTCGTGAGTGCAGATGGACGGGCCAGGCAGCGCCCGCGGATAGAACGGACCCGGCATCGTCGTCGTCGGCGTAGCCAGCGTCGTCGTCGGCGTAGCCATCGTCGTCGTCGGCGTAGCCAGCGTCGTCGTCGGCGCGAGAGTCGTCGTCGTCGACCCCTGCTCGGCAACGCAAACCCAGCACGGCTCGACCACACACGAAGAATCGCAACCGTCCCCGTCGGTCGTATTGCCGTCGTCGCACTCTTCGCCCTGCTGGACCAGCCCGTCGCCGCACTGAATGTTCGGTACGGTAGCGATGGTGAGATCCAACAGAATGGGGCTCTCCCCGGTGCTCGCACGCGCGAACGCAACCACCACTTTGATGTACTGGCCGTCCGGAACCGACAGCGCGCCGCCGTTGGTTACCGCGACTGGCGGGCTGAAGTTGACGCCATCGTCCGAGGTCGCAGCCGTAACTGTAAGCGAACCATCGCCGACCACGTTGGACTGAGTCCAACTCACGGTGCCCCACTGCGCAGCGGGAATGAGCGTGTCATGAACGACCGTCCACGTGCCGTTGTCCGGCGCGCCGATCAGCGTGCTGCCGGTCATGTCGCTGTAGTTGTAGGTATTGCCGCCCAGAGGAACGGTAGTTAGATCCACCGCGCCGACCGGACCACCTCCGCCGCCGATCGGGCCCAGCGCAGGATCGATGCGCGAGACGGTTCCTTCATTGTAGTTGGTCGCCCAGATCTTGCCGTTGGAGTCGACCGCCACGCCGGTAGGACCCGAGCCAACCGTCACCGAGCCGACGTAGGTTCCGTCGTTCAGCAAATGGTCGACGGTGTTTCCGTACAGTGAACCCGCGACCCAGATGTGACCGTTGGTGTCGGCCACGCACCCTTGGGCGTAGTAGGTTCCGTGACTGTAGGTTCCGATCAGCACACCGGCCGGATCGAACTTGTGGATGGTGTTGCCGTCCAGCGACGTGTTCCAGACGTTGCCGGCCGGATCGATGCAAAGGCCGTAGCTGCTGTGGCCGTAGCCGGTCCAGTTCACTCCGTTGGGGCCGCTCAGCGGGTTGGCCGTATCCCATCGCAGCATCGGCTGGGCCGACCAGATGACGCCGTTCGCGTCGATCAAACCGCCGTATCCGCCGTATCCGACGGGACCCTCCGTGCGCACGATCGCGCCGGTATCCCCGTCGATCAACTGAAAGATGCGGGTGCTGATGTTGCTCACCCAGACGTCGTTGTTGGCGTCCACCGAAACGTGGCGTGCGTCCGAGCCTGCGGTCTGGGTGTAGTGGATGATGCACTCGTCGGCTGCTTCGGCTGCCGTCGTACCGGGCCAGGGCCGAACGTCGCCGAGGCCGGTGGATGTCTCGATCGTCCCGCTGTTGTCCCGGTCCACGCAGCGGCCGTTCTCCTGCAGGCCGATGTGCACGACCGAGCCGCCGTAGCGGTTGCCGACCCACACGCTACCGTTCTTGTCGACAGTCGTGCGCGAGGTATCTCCCTGGCCGGATGATTCGGGTGCGGAGCGGTACTCGCCGACAACCGCGCCGGTGTCGGTGCGGATCTTGACCACAGTGCTCTTGGATGACACCGCTACCCAGATGAAGCCGAACGGCGTGGTGGTGTCGTCGAGCTTGACCTCGTCTGCCGTGGTCACGACGTTCAGCGGCGTGCCGTCGTTGAAGTCGGCGGTCAGTGTGTAGGTGGCGGGGCTACCGGTCAGCGCGGCCACGGGGGCCGCGACCACGAGGGTTGCCAGTAGCGCCGCGGCGACAAGCGGCAACCGCATCGATTCTGTCGTCACTGCAAGTGCTGTTCGAAGCATGATTTTCCTCCTTGTCTCCGAGTGATCTTACGCGTGGCATTCTCCGTGTGTTGATAGACTTGTCAACGCATTGCGGATGGCGTTTTTCCCCCAGATGCCGCCGGGTGGGTTTCGAACGACCGGCGCCGCGGCACCGGTGCGCATCTCGGCTGCACCGGTGCCGCGCGCGAGCGCTCGCGGCGATTGGCAAGCCGCGCTGCCCACGGCCCGGCCACCTGGCGTGGGCTCTACGAGCCCTCCACTTGGCGTAGTGTCTACGAGCCCTCCACTTGGCGTAGTGTCTACGAGCCCTCCACTTGGCGTAGTGTCTACGAGCCCTCCACCTGGCGTGGTGTCTACGAGCCCTCCACTTGGCGTGGTGTCTACGAGCCCTCCACCTGGCGTGGTGTCTACGAGCCCTCCACTTGGCGTGGGCTCTACGAGCCCACTTGCAGCGGCACGTGAACGAGAATGCCGCTGTCGCGGAGTTCCACGCGACCGCGGCCGCCCACCAGCGCGCCCTGCCATTGGGCCCGCTCTCTCACGATGAGCTTGCCGTTGGGGCAGAAGACAGTCCCCACTCCGATGAGATCTTCTCCGAAGCGGCACTTGCCCTGGCTGTACAAGATCACGTTGCCGGGCACCGCGGCGCCAGCCAGCAGGATCTTGCTGCGCAGACGCACGTCGAGCTTCCTTTGCACACGCAGCACAAACACGCTGCCGGCATCACCGGCACCGTCAAGCGTCAGCGTCGCGTCGGTGGCAGAGCGCAGAGTCCTGAAGTCGAACACGTTGAGACCACCGGGGTTGGTCGCCGTCAAGGTCAGCGCGCCGCCGGCAGCGATCGACGTATCTCCCATGTCAGGTCCGGGCGGGAGGGCGGTCAGCAGCAAGTCGCTGGGCGCCACGTCGTCCTGAGCGGCGATGCAGTCATCGACGCGTACGTTGGTGCCGAGCGTGTCGTAGATCGCGCCAGGATCCCCTGACTGAACCGCGGTGGTTCCGCCTGCGAGCACATCGACATCGAGGCCCGGCAGCAGAGTCAGGCGCGGTTTGCCACTGACCGAACTGCCCGCGGTGATGATGTCGCCGTCGACCACCGCGTGGGGGCTGATCTGGATCCCCACGCCGCTGTCGCGAGTGGCGACCGCGTCGCCGTTGGTGATGGAGAATTCGCCGATGCGAACCCTGCCGCCGCAGATGTGACCGGTGACCGCGGTCTGGCCGCGCGTGCGCGACTGCACCTTGGCGTCGCCGACCATCACCCAGTAGCAAGCCGCGGGGATCACCACCGCGTCGCCGCCGCAGGTGCCGCCACCGCAGCTATCACCCATCGTACAGATGTCACCGTCGTCGCAGAAGGCACCGTCGTCATGGCTGCACACGGAGGGACCAGGCAACCCCTGACCGATGGTCGTCGTCGGACCGGGATCGGCAACGCACACCCAGCACGGCTCCACGACGCACGAGCCGTCGCAGCCGTCACCAGCCGCGGTGTTGGCGTCGTCGCACGCTTCGCCCGACTCGACCAGGCCGTTGCCGCACGTAGCGCAGATGCCCGGCGTGTCGCAGTTGGTGCCGTCGCCCTGGTAAGTGCCGACCTCGCATCCTCCGCTGGTCGTCACGTAGCACTGGCCGGCCTCGCAGCAGGCTCCAGTGATCGGCACAGTCGTCGTCGTAGTGCTCGTCGTCGTAGTGGTTGTCGTCGTCGTTGTCGTCGTTGTCGTCGTCGTTGTCGTCGTCGTTGTTGTCGTCGTGCAGATGTCGTTGCCGCTGCAGATGCCGGCCAGACAGGTGTCTCCTGCGGTGCACACGTCGCCGTCGTCGCAGGCGGCGCCGTCGTCGTGGCTGCAGAGGGACGGACCCGACACGCCGGCACGGGCCGAGCCGGACGCCCGCGCCGGACTCAGCCCCGCGACGCAAGCCCAGCACTGCTCGACGGCGCACGAAGCGTCGCAGCCGTCACCGGCCGCGGTGTTGGCGTCGTCGCACGCTTCGCCAATATCGATCACGCCGTCGCCGCAGACCGGCTGAGGCGGCACGGCGGCAATCGTGATGTCGCTCAGGATCGGGCTCTGCCCGGTGGTCGCGCGCGCGAACGCAGCCGACACCCTGATGTAGCGGCCGGCTGGAACCGACAGCGCGCCGCCGTTGGTGACGGCCGTCGCAGCGCTGAAGTTGACGCCGTCGTCCGAGGTGGCAGCCGTCACGGTCAAAGAACCGTCGCCCGTCACACTCGCAGTCCAGCTCACCGTCCCCCAGGCCGCGCTCGGGGTCAGCGAATCATGGTCGACGCTCCAGACGCCGTTGTCGGGGGCACCGATCAGCGTGCTTCCGGTCATGTCGCTGTAGTTGTAGGTCAGGCCGCCCAGCGCGACGGTCGTGAAATCGACCGCGCCAACCGGGACACCACCGCCACCGATCGGTCCGAGCGCGGGATCTATGCGCGAGACGGTTCCGTCGTTGTAGTTGGTCGCCCAGATCTTGCCGTTGGAGTCGACCGCTACGCCGGTAGGACCCGAGCCCACGCTCACCGTGCCGACATAGGTGCCGTCGTTGAGCATATGGCTGACGGCGTTTCCGTACGTGGAGCCCGCGACCCAGATGTCCCCGTTGCCGTCGGCCACGCACCCTTGGGCGAGGCTGAGTCCGTGGACGTAGGCTCCAACCAGCGTGCCGGCGGGATCGAACTTGCGGACGATGCCCTCCGTGAGCGAAGTGTTCCAGACGTTGCCGGCCGGATCGATACAAAGGCCGTAGCTGTCATACACCCGGTCACGCTTCCAGCCGGTCCAGTTGCCGCCGTTGGGGCCGGCCAGTGGATTGGCTGTGTCCCAGCGCAGCAGAGATTGGGCTGACCAGATGACGCCGTTCGAGTCGATCAATCCACCGTAGCCGCCGTAGATGGCACCCCAGTCGGCGTCGGTGGCGGGCCCCTCGACGCGGAGGATTGCCCCGGTATCCCCGTCGATCAACTGGAAGATGCGGCTGTTGGTGCCACTCACCCACACGTCGTTGTTGGCGTCCACCGAAGCGTGGCGCGCATCGGTGCCCGCGGTCTGCGTGTAGTGGATGATGCACTCGTCTTCGGCTTCGACAGCCGTCGTGCCCGGCCACGGTCGAACGTCGTTGAGGCCGGTGGACGTGTCGATTACGCCGTTGTGGTTGCGGTCCACGCAGCGGCCGTTCTCCTGCAGGCCGATGTGCACGACCGCGCCGCCGCGGCGGTTGCCGACCCACACGCTGCCGTTCTTGTCGACTGTGGTACGCGACGGATCTCCCTGGCTGGACGGCTGGGGCGCGGATCGGTACTCGCCGACCACCGCACCGGTATCGGTGCGAATCTTCACGACGGTGTCCTTGCTGGACACTGCCACCCAGATGAAACCGAAGGGCGTGGTGGCGTCGTTCAGTCTGACCTCGTCGCCGGAGACCATCACGTTCAGCGAGGTGCCCTGGTTGAAATCGGCGGTCAGCGTGTACGTGGCCGGGCTTCCGGTCAGCGCGCTCGCCGGTCCCGTCATCAGCAGCGCCGCCAACGTCGCCGCAGCTCCGAGCGCAAGTCGCATCGACTCCCTTGTCTCCGCAGACGATGTTCGAAACACGATGTCCCTCCATGTTTCAGGGCGGCTTGCCGGGGATCTTCCGCTGGTTGACAAACGTGTCAACGATTCGGCGCACCCGTTTTCGCCCCGTGACCGAGTTTCGATTCGCTTGCACGCGGCGGCGCACGCGGCCAAGCATCGCGGCGGGCGCGCGCATGCGAGACGCGAGCCGCAGGCGCTTCGCACTTGGTAATATGGAATATAAGGCGCGCATGACCGAGGCGCCCGCATCCTTCGAGATGACCCTGCGAGATCACGGCGCCTGGCCGCTGCGAAGAGCGCTGCCGTCCACGCTTCAGGTCAACGTCGGCAGGCTGTGCAACCAGGCCTGCCATCACTGTCACGTCGAGGCCGGCCCCAAACGCACCGAGGTGATGGACGAAGCTACCGCCGACCGCGTGCTCCAGTGGCTCGCGGCCTCGCCGAGCATTCGCCGCTTCGATCTGACCGGCGGAGCCCCCGAACTCAACCCATCTTTTTCCCGCCTGGTGCGCGGCGCGCGCGATCTCGGCGTCGGCGTGGTGGTGCGCTGCAACCTGACCGTGCTGTTCGAGGATGGAATGCAGTGGCTGCCCGAGTTCTACGCCGCCAACCAGGTGGAGGTCGTGTGCTCGCTGCCGTGCTACACGGCCGAGAACGTCGACCGCCAGCGCGGCCGCGGCGTGTTCGACAAGAGCATCGACGCGCTCCGTCTGCTGAACGCGCTCGGCTACGATGGCAACCGCGCCGGCGATCTGGCGCTGGACCTGGTCTACAACCCCGTCGGCGCTTTCCTGCCGCCGCCGCAGGCCTCGCTCGAAGCGAAGTATCGCGAGGAACTCGAGCGCCTGTTCGGCATCCGCTTCCGGCGCTTGCTCACGATCACCAACATGCCGATCAAGCGTTTCGCGGAAATGCTGGTGCGCAGCGGCGAACACGGCCGCTACATGGGTCTGCTGGTGCAGCACTTCAATCGCGACACGGTGGACGGGCTGATGTGCCGCGACCTGGTGAGTGTGGGCTGGGACGGACGCCTCTACGACTGCGACTTCAACCAGATGCTCGAACTGCCGCTGCTGAGCGACGGCGCGCCGCAGACGCTGTGGACGAGCAGCGGGGCCGGCGACTTCGAAGGCCTGTCCATCTCTACCGACGCGCACTGTTTCGGTTGCACGGCCGGGGCCGGCTCGAGCTGCGCGGGCGCGTTGGCGGAGAGCTGAAGCAATGCCGCGGGGCACAGCCTCTGCGCGGCGCGGAAGTTCGCGCGTGCCGTGACGGCTACGCGGCCGGCAGCGACGGCGCGACGGCGCGGCGAACCTGAGGCGTGCCCCGCCGCGCACCGCAGCGACCGCCGGCGCCGCGCACGCACGGCGCCATTCGCGAGCCGCCGGTCAGTCCGGCGGCAGCGGCATCACGCTGGCAAGCGATGCCGCCAGCACCTGAGGATCGGTGGTCGCGGGGCGGCACACGTGCTGCTCGCAGACGAAGGCTGTGGCTTGCTCGCCGGTCGCGGTCTTGCCGGCAAGTGCCGGAATGCTTCGCGCAAGCTCCGACACTGCGGCTCCGGGTGGCGTAACCACCAGCACTCGATTGAACAGTTCGGCGCGCGCAATCACCGCCAGCAGCGGCGCGGGATCGGAGCCCGGCGGCACCAGCACCAATATCTGCTTGAAACTGTCGACATAGGCCTCGAGCCCCGAGGCCAGCGCCGGCGCCGCCAGCACGCTGTAGGACAGCACGTGCGCGAAAGCGCCGAGAGCGCGCGCAGCCGCTTCGCGGTAACGCGCCTGTCCGGTCAGCGCCTCCAATCGCAGCAGCAACGCGACTGCGGCGGAGTTGCCGCTCGGCTGGGCGCCGTCGAAATCGGGTTTGGATCGAAACAACGAGCTGTCGTCGCTCGATGACGTAAAGAAGAAGCCGCCGGTTCCTCGATGCTCGAAGCGGGCGAGCATGTCGTCGGCCAGATCCATCGCCGCCGCCAGCCAGCGTGGCTGCGCGTCGATCTCGAAGAGGTCGAGCAAGCCCAAAGCCATGAACACCGAATCGTCGAGATAGCCGCCGGGGCACCCGGCGCCGTCGCCGTGCAAGCAGTGGATCGGGCGGCTCTGCGGCATCATCCGCGCGAGCAGGAACTCGCCGCAGGCCACCGCACTGGCGCGATACGACTCGCTGCCGAATACGGCCGCGCCGCGGGCCAGCGCCGACAGCGCCATGCCGTTGGCATCGGCCAGAACCTTGTCGTCGCGCCACGGCGCAGGCCGCGCGGCGCGCTGGCCGAGCAATTCGGCGCGCGCCTGCTCGGAGTCCAGAGCCCGCGCCCGATCGCCGGCGCCGATCCGGTAGAAGCAGCCCTGGCAAGGCTCGCCATCGGGTCCCGGGCTCTCGGAGTCGAGCCCGGCATCGAATGCGCCCGGCAGCGCAGGATCGGCGAGGTCTCGCAGCAAGAAGTCGAGCGTGACGCGCGCGGTAGCGCGAAAATCCTCACGCCCGGTCGCGCGCCATCCGTCCAGATAGAGGCTGGCCAGTAGCGCGTTGTCGGCGAGCGTCTTTTCGTAGGAGGGGTTTTCCCAGTCAGGCCCGCGCGCGTAGCGATGAAAGCCTCCGGCCACCGGGTCGTGCACCGCGCTCTCGCGTACCGCTTCGAGCGTGGTTTCGGCCATCTCCAACGCCGAGGCCTGGGCGCTTCGGCGGCGATAGCGCAGCAGGAAATCGATCAGCGGAGGGCGAACGAAACGCGGCGAGTCGCCGAACCCGCCGTCCTCGCGGTCGAAGATCCCGGCCGCTTGGAACAACAGCGAGGCAAAGACCGACGCCGCCGGCGCAATGTCCCCCTGAGCCCTCGGCGCGGCGACGTTGCGCACGCGCTCGAGCAGCTCGACGGCCTTCATGTCGATGGCTTCGGCGCCGAGTTCGAGCTCGCGCAGCGTCGTGTCGACCACGCTGCGCAGATCGCGTGTCGATCCCGCCGCGGCGCCGTACGAGTACCCCTGGAACGGAACCCCCTTGCTGGTCAGGAACACTACCGCGGGCCAGCCACCGGCGCCGCTGCGCAACTTGACGACCTCCATGTAGACCGCGTCGAGATCGGGCCTCTCGTCGCGATCGACCATCACCGGAACGAAACGGCGGTTGACGAGTTCGGCAAAGACCGGATCGCTCAGTGTCTCACGCTCGAGCAGATGGCAACCCGGGCAAGACGCAAAACCGATCACCAACAAGATCGGCCGCTGCAGCCGCGCAGCATCGGCAAGCGCATCGGCGCTCCAGCCGCGCCAATCCACTGGAGCGTGGGCCTGCCGCCGCAAGAACGAACCGTGCTCGACCACCAGACGGTTGGTGTAAGCAGGCCCGCGCTCATCGTCGCTGCGCGCGGCTTCAACATCGAGAGCCGCCGCCAGCCGTTCCCTGGTCGCCGCATCGAACGGCTCCGCACCCGGAAGCGAAACCGGCAGCACCCAATGCCGCACCGGCCCCCCCGACTCCGACCCGCAAGCAATCACCGCCAGACAAAGAGCGGCCGCCACCATCCGCGCAGCGCCAGCGTGCCAGACAGACCCCCTCATCGACGCGGCAGTCTGTTCAGAACGGTCCAGATGCAAGGAAGGCGCGGTGTTAGAGAGCGCAGGCGCGAGTGCCGAGCTGGCGAGGCACGAGTTCAGTTGTACGCCGGAGCGAACGTGCCGCGCCTGACGCCGCAGATGGGCCGTTATGGACAGACCGCCTCAGGTGGTGGCGCCGGCCATGTAGTCGCGCAAGAACCGCGCCTCGGTTTCCTTCTGAAGGTACTGGGCCTTGACCACGTCGCCGATCGAGATCATCGCGACCAGCTTGCGTCCCTCCAGGACCGGGAAATGGCGCACCCGCTTCTCGGTCATCACTCGCATCACGTACTCGAGGTCGTCGTCGAGCACGCCGATCACCAGGTTGACCGTCATGACGTCAGCGACACGGCTGGCCAGCGCGTTCTGGCAGTCGCTGCGCGCGCACAGTCTCAGTACGTCGCGCTCGCTCAGGATTCCGACCAGCGCGCCGCCGGCGTCGACGACCGGCAGGGCTCCGATGTTGAACTGGCAAAGCTGCTGTATTGCCTGATGGATGGTCTTGTCCGGGGAGATGGTCTGAAGCTGGATCGGCTCGTTCTTGCGGATGTCTCTGATCTTCATCGGGCGAGGTCTCCTCCTCGTTGGCTGGGCCGCTTGGGAGGTTTCGGCCTCCACCGGTCGCAGCGCGATCGAGTAAGACATCACGGTGGGGCGCCGTCAATCGGCGATCGCCGCTCGCGAGCCCCGGCCGCTGCGCTTTTCCCCCTGCCCCGGCCTAGCCCGGCTCGGGCAGGGGCGCGCGGTTGCCCGCATCGGATGATCTTGCGAAAGTCGCCCTTCCCATCCGCGGCTGAGTTCGGTTTCGGCGACGGCGAGCGAATCCACATGACAACTCCTTCACCTACCACCAATCCGGCACACGCCACCGACCACGCAAAGCATCCCGCGCCCGACGCGGCGCGCCGCGGCTACGGAGGCCTGCGCGTGGTTTCGCTGGAAAGCCGCATGGCCGCGGAATCGGTAAAGCTGATCCGCAGCGCCGGAGGGGTGGCGCTGTCGGCGCCGTCGATGCAGGAAGTCCCGCTGGACGCGGCCAAGGGCTCGGCGCCGGGCACCGCCGGCAACGCCGAGGCGTTCGTTTTCGCCGAGGAACTGCTGGCCGGTCGCATCGACATCGCGATCTTCCTGACCGGGGTCGGAACCCGCTACCTCTTCGACACCCTCGCCTCGCGCTACACCCGGGCTGAACTGGTCCAGGCGCTGGCCGCAACCACCGTAGTGGCACGAAGCGCAAAGCCGCTGCGGGTACTGCGCGAACTGGAGGTTCCGGTCGCGATCGTGGCGCCCGAGCCCAACACCTGGCGGGAAGTGCTGGTGGCGCTCGACGACGCCGCGCCGGAGGTTCGCGTTTCGGGAGCACACGTGGCGGTGCAGGAGTACGGCGTCTCCAACACCGAACTGCTGAGCGAACTACGCGCGCGCGGCGCCAAAGTGCGGCCGGTTCCGGTCTACCGCTGGATGCTGCCAGACGACCTCGCCCCGCTCCACGATGCGATACGCCAGGTGATCGCGCGCACCGTCGACGTGCTGCTGTTCACCAGCTCGAACCAGGTCTTCCATCTGCTCGAAGTCGTGCGCAGCCTCGGTTGCGAGGACGCCTTCCGCAGCGCGTGCCGCGAAGTAGTGATCGGTTCCGTGGGACCTTTGTGCAGTCAGACTCTGGCCGCCGAAGGCTTCGCGGTCGACTTCGAACCCGCCCATTCCAAACTCGGCGCGCTGATCAAGGAAGGCTCCGAGCGCGCGCCGGAGCTGGTCATTGCGCGCCGCCAGGCGCTGCGGCGATCCACCGCGACCGCGCTGGCCTCGGCGGCCGTCGCCGCGGCGGCCGCCGACGCCGGCGACAGCGTCTTCATGAGGGCCTGCCGCCGCCAGCCGGTGCCGTACACGCCGGTGTGGCTGATGCGCCAGGCCGGCCGCTACATGCAGGAGTACCGCGAGCTTCGCGCCCGCGTCTCGTTCATCGAACTGTGCAAGACCCCCGACCTGGCAGCGCAGGCCGCAGTCGATGCGCAGCGCCGCCTCGGCGTCGACGCCGCGATCTTGTTCTCCGATATCCTGCTGCTGCTCGAGCCGGTCGGGCTCGGCCTCGAATACGTGCACGGCGAAGGCCCCAGCCTGACGCGCCTGGTGCGCGCCGCGGCCGACGTCGACCGCCTGTGCGAAGTCGATCCTCACGCCTCGCTCGCCTACGTCTTCGAGGCGGTGCGCCGCACCCGCGCCGAGCTCGACGCCCGCGTGCCGCTGATCGGCTTCAGCGGCGCGCCGTTCACGCTGGCTTCGTACATGATCGAGGGCGGCGGCTCGAAGAACTACATCGACACCAAACGCTTCATGTACGCTGACAAAGGCGCCTGGGATGCGATGATGGCGCTGCTGTCGCGCGCGGTGGTCGCGTATCTGAAAGGCCAGATCGACGCCGGCACGGTGGCGGTGCAGCTCTTCGACAGTTGGGTGGGCTGCCTGTCGCCGCACGACTATCGCACCTACGTGCTGCCGCACATGCGCGCGATCGTCTCAGCGCTGCCGCCGCAGGTGCCGATCATCCACTTCGGAACCGAGACCGCCACGCTGCTGGAGTTGCAGGTAAGCGCCGGCGCGGGCGTGATCGGCATCGACCATCGCGTCGAGATCGCCAGCGCGTTCGAGCGTTTCCCGGGCGTGGCGGTGCAGGGCAATCTGGATCCGGTGCTGTTGTTCGCCGAGCACGGCGCGCTGCGCGAGCAGACCGCGCGGGTGCTGGCCGAAGTGGGCGGACGTCCCGGACACATCTTCAACCTCGGACACGGCATCCTGCCTGGCACGCCGGTCGACAACGTCATCGCGCTGGTCGACATGGTCCACGAAATGAGCGCGCGCTGAGCGACGCAACCACAGAAGCACGGAGGAGGGATCGATGCGCCGTCGCGCCGTAGTGGTCGGAGCCGGGATCGCCGGACTGGCCGCCGCCTACCGCCTGGATCGCCTTGCCAGCCAGCGCGGGCTCGACCTCGAACTCATCGTGCTGGAGAGCGGCCCCCGCGCCGGGGGCGTGATCGAGAGCAGCAGGCGCGACGACTGCCTGCTCGAACTCGGCCCCGACTCGATCATCACCGAGAAGCCCTGGGCGCGCGCGCTTTGCGAAGAGATCGGCCTGGGAGAGCGCATCATTGGCACCTCGCCCAACTGCCGCCAGAGCTTCGTCGCGCTGGGCAACAAGCTGCATCCGATTCCCGAGGGCTTCTATATGATGGCGCCCTCGCGACTGACGCCGTTCGTGCTGACCCGCCTGTTCTCGCCCGCCGGCAAGGCGCGCATGGCACTGGATCTGCTGCTTCCGCGGCGCACCGACGGCGCCGACGAAAGCCTCGGCGACTTCGTTCGCCGTCGCCTGGGCCGCGAGGCGCTCGAACGTGCCGCCCAACCGATGGTCGGCGGCGTCTACACCGCCGATCCCGACAAGCTGAGCCTGCGAGCGACGATGCCGCGCTTTCTCGAGATGGAGCGCAAGCACCGCAGCCTGATCGTCGCGATGGCCGCGACGCGGCGGCGCGCGATGGGCAGCAGCGCCGGCGGCGCCGCCGAAGGCAGTGCGGCCGGACCGCGCTACTCGCTGTTCATTTCGCTCGACAAGGGGTTGTCGGTGTTGCCCGAGCGCTTGTGCGAACTGCTGCCGGCCGGCGCGCTTCGAACCGGCGCGATGGTCGAGCGCATCGAGCGCAGCGAGGTACCTGGCACCGCCCGGTGGGTCGTGCAGACGCTGGGCGAACGCATCGAAGCCGACGCCGTGTGTCTGGCCACGCCCGCTCACGCCAGCGCGCGCATCGTCGAGAGCGTGGCACCCGAGCTTGCGCGGTCGCTGAACAGCATCGAGTACGCTTCCTCGGCCACCGTCAACCTGGTGTATCGACGCGCCGACATCGCCCACGCGCTCGACGGCTTCGGCTTCGTGGTGCCGGCGGTAGAGCGGCGCACCTTGCTCGCCTGCACCTTCAGCAGCATCAAATACGCGGGACGTGCGCCGTCCGGCAAGGTGCTGATCCGCGCGTTCGTCGGCGGCGCGCTGTTTCCCGAAGCCTGCGAGATGTCCGACGAAGCGATGACCGCGGGCATCCGCAAAGACCTCGGCGAGTTGCTCGGCGTGCGCGCCCAGCCAAGCGACCTGTTGATCACGCGCTGGCCCCGCTCGATGCCGCAGTACAACGTCGGGCACCTCGGACGCGTCGCGCACATAGACGACGAGGCTTCGCGACTGCCCGGCCTGGCGCTGGCCGGCGCCGCCTTTGGTGGAGTGGGCATCCCCGACAGTGTGCGCAGCGGAGAAGCCGCTGCTGAGCGGCTGGTCACTTCGCTCGGACGGCTGACCTGATCGAGCGGAAGCGTCGGAGACGCGCAACGCGTCGGGGACTTTTCCTGTTGACCGCCGCGCTTTCCCGTAGCAAGGATGCGCCATGCAGTCGGCGTGCGCTCGAGACCCGGGTTACCTGAACGCGCTGATCGATCTGATCCCGGCGATCGTGCTCGTAGTCGACAACGACGTACGGATTCTCGACTACAACGAAGCCGGCGGTGCGCTGGTAGGCCTGGACTCCAGCGAGAGCCTGCAGCGCCGCGCCGGCGACGTGCTCCACTGCCTGCACTCGACCGACGCACCTGGCGGCTGCGGCCAGGGACTCGCGTGCCGGACTTGCATCGTTCGGACTTCGGTCAACGAAGCGTTCGCCGGCAGCACCACGGTCAGACGCCGCGCGAATCTCGAGTTGGTCCGAGACGGCGCGGTTACCAAGGTCTACGTCCTTCTCAGGGCAACCGCGTTCGAGCACGGAGGTTCGCGGCGAGTGCTGTTGATACTCGAAGATATCGGCGAGCTGGCCGAGTTCCAACGCATCACCACCATCTGCATGAGTTGCCGCAACGTCAGGATCGACGGGGACCGCTGGGGGCAGGTCGAGGCCTATTTCAAGCGCTACTGGGACATGGATTTCTCGCACGGCCTGTGCCCGCAGTGCGCGACCGCCGAGCTCGATCGGCTCGACGCCGGCGTCGACACGCAGCACGAGTGAGCGCACGACGCGCGGGTCGGTCGCAGGCCCGCGCGTCGCTGCCTCCCTCCACCTCTCAGTCTCAGTCGGCCCGGTCCTCGAACGAACTCTCGTCGTCCTTCTTGGCCGGCGCGCTGTAGGTCGCTTCCCAGCACTGTCCGTTGCCAGCGCGCAGTTGAACGACCACCGGTTGCTGCGGCGGCAGTGTGGCGACATCCAGCAGACCACCCTTGGCCGACGCGGTAATCTTGGCCTTGCCCGCGGATCCGACACGCAGCGAGAGCTTGGCGGTACTGGTCGCGCGGTCGCTGCCGGTGACGCGACGGCTGTACGAGAAGCCCTTGGCGTTGCCGCGCCAGCACGACTTGCCGTCGCAGTCCTGCGCCGCATCGTAGACGACGGCGGCGACCGCTTCGCCGGCTGCGTCGAACACGCACAGCTCGTAGTCGGTACCTACGCGGGGATCTCCGAAACTGGCAAGGTCGGTTTCCGCTCCGTTCGGCCACTTCCACGACAACGTGTCTTCGGAATCGTCGGCCGAGTCGCGCACCAAGATGTGAGCCTTGCCGGACTTGGCCGGCATGCGGCATCCCTGATCGGGTCCGCTCGAGCAAGGCGGAGGCGGAGGTGTGACGGTGATGGTTGCAGTGGCCGGCTGCGACTCGGTCGTTCCATCGCCGACCACGTACGTGAACGAATCGGTCCCGATGAAACCGGGATCGGGCGTATAGCCGATCCCGGCCGTGTCCGTGCTTGGAGTGGCGGCCGCGCAGGCGTGATCGCTGATCTGGCCGAGCTGCCCCGAGGTCGGGCCGCTGGCAATGCGGAACCTCAGATCGCAGGTATCGAGGTCGCTGCCGGAGAGAACGACACCCACGGACTCGTTCTGCTGCGTCGTGGCTGCGCTGGAGGCAGCCTGGGGCGGCGCACCGGCGGGCGCGTCGGTCATTTCCGCTGCCACCACCTGTAGCGGGGCGCGCACGTTGTTGCCGTAGGGCTCGCCGATGTTGGCCGGCGCAGCGGTCGGCACCGCGAACTGCCACTGCATCGCGTCGATCTCGGTGACGGTCTCGGGCAAGAACGCGTTGTCGGAGTCGCCGGTCACGAAATAGTGAACACCGTGCGCTCCCCACGCGCCCTGCTTCTGCGCGCAGGCGAGCTGATCGTAGGGAGTGCCGCCGGCAGCGGCCGAATATCCGGCCTGAACCCGCGCATCGGTGCCGGCTTCGCCCGGCCACGGCCGCGCCACCGGATCGTCACCGGTCCCGTCGTCCAGACACGCATCGTCGCGATAGTACGGAACGACCGCCGAGTTCACCGCCGACGTCGCGCCCTTGAATTCGATGATGTAAACGAGCGAGCCGGCGTCGGCCGCGCCCGACACCTGTTCCCAGTTCAGCACCGCCGAAGGTACGTTGAAGGTCGGATCGGGAGTGTCGAAGAAGGCCGGAACTCCGCCGACGCTGTCGACGCTTCCGACATCGTCGTTGACGCCGTCGACCGCCACGCCATCGGGTTTGAGCGTGTTGTAGTACATCGACGCGACGCCGGCGTTGTAGTCCCACGACGTGTAGAGCCCGTCGGGAGGTATCGGGTGCACGCGCACGTGGTATCGATACGTGATCGCGTCGCGATAGAAGGCCTCGGTATTGGTGACGTTGGTGCCGGAGTCGGCGCCCCAGATCTCGCGGATCGCCCGCACCGGACCGCGTCGCTCGCCAAGCAGTGCAGAGTTGGCCTCCCAGTTGACCTGTTCGTCTTCGAATCCGACCACCGAGATCTGCGAATCGGGCGACTGCTGGAACGCGCGGCCCTTCCATCGGTCGATCAGGTCCGGCCCGTACACGCCGGGCTGCTGCGGCTTGGCGACGTGCATCTCACGCACCATCCAGCGCCCGCTGGCGCGCCACGAATAGGCGTCGGTGCTGACCGTTACGCCATCGCGCGGGAAGCGGTCGGTGGACGCGCGGACGCTCTGGTCGGGATTGCACACCGGGCCGGCCAGGTTGGGCCCGTATCCGGTGTTGCTCGAGCCGAGCTTCTCCGGATCTTCGTCGGTGAAGGAATCGCGATCGATCCATTGATCGGCGTCGGCGTCGCGCAGATACGAAACGTAGCCGGTGTTGGCGTCGAACGACGAGCCGCCCTCGCGAAGCACCAGATAGACGAAGCGAGGGGTGGCCGGCGCCAGCGGGTCGATGACCGCCACGGCCTGCGCGGCGCGGACGTCGGGCGGGAACGACGCGCCGAGCGGGGCGGCCTCACCGGCATCGGAAGCCATAAAGACGATTTCATCGTCATCGTCGAGCATCGCGGCCGGATCGGGGGCAGCGCTCTCGCCGTCGGGGTACTCGGCCGAGCACACTCCGGCAACCTTCTTCCAACTCTCGACGTCCCACGCGTACGAGAATTCCTTGTCGGTGCCGGAGTAGATGCCGAAATCCGAGTTGATGTTCGACAGGCAGTACGGCATCACTTCGTCGACCTGCACCGGGATCTCGTCGAAAGCGGAGCCGCTCCAGCGCAACGCGGCGATATCCGCCGGAGCGACTCCGATACGAACGTCGGGTGGCACGACGGCGACGCCGTTGTGGGCGTCGCGTTCGCCGATGAAAGCACCCGAAGGATAGGGCTGACAGAGGGCGGTCGCCGCCAGGTGCGACCAGGTTGGGAGGTCGGCGCCGGTCACGATGACCGGCGCCGCCTCCCGTTCGGCCCGCGTTTGGAGAGGAGCAATCTGGGCCGAAACTGGCGTCGTCACGAAAGCGCTGAGCGCGATGAGAGCCGCGCAGCGCACGGCCGTGGTCATGATCATCGAAGAGTTCTCCATCTTGTCATCCGAACCGGCAGGCCGGCCGGCGCACTTGCAACGCCGGCGCAGGCCAACGTGGCGGTCTCGCTTCGTCACGGCAGTGTCACGCGGGCCGGCACGCACACGGTACCGGGCCTCAGCAAGGTCTGGGTGTCGCTGCCGAGTTCGCTTTGCACGGCAACATCGCGCGTTGCGAAACGATCCGGGCCGGCCGCGTTGCCGGTGCGGAAGCATGCCATCGCACCGTCGGGGTCCATCGAAGCGCCGGCTGCCGTGGTCACCGGCATGCACACCGAGTCGAGCTTGCGGATGCTCACCTGCCGCGACCCGAACGCGTCTGCCAGCGTTACCTCGGTGCGGCGCAGGCCGGAGCCTTTGAGCGCGGCACGGAAACACTCGTAGCGGTTGCCGGCGCTGTCCGCAGAAACGCCGTCGACCGCGGCCGGAACGCAGACACCGTCTTCGCCTGCCAGTTCGACCGACCCGGCCGCGAACTCGCTGTGCAGCGAAGCCGTGGTTCGCTCGAACCGCGCTTGCCCCTTGGCGCGCCGCGCTGCGTAACATGCAAGCCGCGCGTCGGCGTTGCGGATGCCGCGGTCGTCTTGCCCGGCGACGTTGCAGACGCCACCCGGCTTCTGCACCAGCAATTGCGCACTGGTAACCTCGCCGCTGACATCGACCGTCACTCCCGCCAGCGACGCGCTCCCGCGCGCCAGCCGCGAGGCGTAGCAAGCGAACGTGTCCGACTCGCCGATCTGCACCACCTGCTGGAAGGTCGGGCGGTTGATCCAGTGGATCGCCGGTACGGCGGTGACGCCGGCAGCGATATGGCGCACGTCTTCGTCGGCGATCGCACGTTTCCATTGAGCCACGTCGGGGGTTGCAAACTCAGCTTCGAGGTCGGCCGCTGCTTCCGACAGCGACTGCCACAGCAACGTTCGACAGGTATCCAGATCACCGCCGCCGCAATAGGTGCGCGAGAAGGGATCGACCACCGGCTTGCCGAGAACCTGGCGCAGGTCTTTCAGCACATGGCCGTAGGTCCCGTCCTGGAACGAGGAGCCGGCGTGCCCGCGTCGGTTCGCGTCGTCGAAGCCGATGCCGAGATTGTCGATGGCGTGCCCGCTCGGCCCATCGAAGATCGCGCGTGAAAGGCGCGGCCACCACGCATCGACGATGGCCGGCGACTGCGGGTCGTCGTACTCGCCGTCGTGATCGAAGTCGCGGCGGTGACTGCCGCGTTCGACCCAAACGGCCAGACGATCGCGCATGTCCTGCGCGCGCGGGTCGGTGCCGACAGGTGCCAGTTCACCCAGAGCCTCGAGCGCGAACGGCAACACATCCTGACCACGCAGGTCGCAGGTTCCGGCATCCTCCATCGCGTCGATCATGTCGGTACGGTCGGTGTTGCCGGCCGCGACCAGCGGTTGCACCCGCACGTCGAACATCCGGCTTCGATAGGTGGGACCGTACGAGAAGTTGCGGTCGTTGGCGCGAAAGCCCGGCGCCTGTTTGTTGTTCCACGAAGTGATGTACCCCTGCGGTGGATTCAGTGCCGAGGGCTGCTCGGCAAGAGTAAGGAAGCCGCGCCAGTCGAAGCGGCCGTCGCCCCACGCCGGCAGGTCGGGGTCCACTCCCTCGGCGCGCTTGGGACACCGGCACGAGTGCTGATAGCCGATGTCGCGCGCGTCGATGTAGAACCAGTTGAAGGTGTAGTCGACATCGCGACCCATCGCCTGCTGGAAGGCCGCGAAACCGTCCGCCATGAAGTCCGGGTCGTTGACCTCGGCAAATCCCACCGCCGAGCCGAGTTCGTTGCGGTAGGTAGAGCGCAGCGTCGCCACCGCTATCGGCGTGCCGTCGGCGAGACGCCCGCGCGCAATCAACGGACCGTAGTCCGCGGTTCGCTCGACGCGCCACGAGTACACGACCTGAGGTCCGCCCGGCAGCCCGCCCGCGGTCGGCTTGGCGATCTGCACGTGCTGGTAGGTCTCGATCGGCTGGCACACGTCGTTGCGCAAGTATCCCATCGAAGAAACATCGGCGGCGCCGCCTGCGGGATTGCACAACCTCAGCACGAACTGATCGACATTGTCGCCGCCCGCCGAAGTGGCCGACCATGCGTAGTTGCGACCGCGCCCGAGCTGGACGAACAGGTCGGTGCCGGCAAAGGCCACGCCGCGCGCGTCGATGCCGGGCCCGTGCACGTCCTTCTCGACCAGCAACTGCGGCATAAAGTAGCCGGTCTGCGGACCGAACACCGCGATCGGCCGGCCGCTGCGCGTGTGATCGCCCGAGATCAGCATCGCGTTGCTCATCGCGCCGCTGCCGATTCCCATTCCGCTCAGTCCGTCTTCGAGATCTTCGAGCAACTCCTCGACCGCCGCGCCTCGAGGATCGATCGGCACCAGCGTGCTGCAATCGACATCGGGATGCGCGCCGGGATCGACCGGTCCCATGTCCTGCATGTACGGGGTCTGCGTGCGCGAAGTCGTCGGTGCTTCGGCATCGTCGCTGAAGTGCAGATCGTCGAATACCGCGCGTGCCTGCGCCGCGCTGCCAAGCTCCGCTGTCATGCGCGCAAGGCCGCAGTGGTTGAGCAGTTCGCCGCCGCCGCCCTTGCCGAAGATCCCGCCGACCAGCGCCGCGATCGCGACGACGTCCTCGGGGACGAAGTCCTGCAGCACGATCTGCAATGCCGGGTACTCGGCGGGCAGCTTGGTCGGATCCAGCCGCGCCTCGGCGACGTACGCGTTGATGCCGGCGATGTAGGCCTGCAGATCCAGAGCCAGCGCGGGGCCCTGGGGAGTGCCGGTGCGGATCGCTTCGACCTGGGCCGTCAGGTCGGCCTCCTGGTACGGCGCCACCGCCAGTTGCTCGCGGTCCATGTGCAGGTTGGCCTCGGAGGGGCCGAGGAACTCGGTCATGCGGGCGCGGCCGACGTGGCGCAGCAGGTCCATCAGGAACAGACGGTCTTCGGCGCTGGCGTAGCCTTGCCCGAACATCGTCGCGCTGCGGGTCTGCCCGAAGATGTGCGGGACGCCGAAACTCTTGTCGCGCACGATCGTGACGCCGGGGATCGGCGAGTAGCTGCGGTCGATGTCGTCCTGGCGCACCCCGAAGGACGCGTCCTTGAAGAACTCGAGGATGCGAGACTCGGTCAGGCCCGGCGCGTTGTAGACGAGGTCCCCGTACATCGAGAGCTGGTCCAGGACGTGCGGCGGGTAGGTGCCGGCCTGGGCCTGCACCGCCTCCGGTCCGTTGAGCACGCCGTCCTGACCGGGCCCTACGATGTTGAGGAAGCCGCGGCTGTCGCCGAAGCCCTGGTAGTTGCCCGGGGTCTGGGCCGGCGCGGCAGACACTAAAAAAGTCAGCAATACCAACGCAGTAGTAGCGGCGAACGGGAAGCGGGTCATCGAGGCACCTCAATCGGAGCGGGTGACCCTGAGTCTTGGCTGGCTTTCTACACAGGTGTCAATAGCTTTCGCCGAGGCGCCCCCGCTTTTTTACTTCGTTGTCAGTATTGCCAATTGGCTCTCTTCCTTTGATCTCGGCGCGGGACGGCCGAGGAGAGAAATCGAAAGCCGCGACTTGACCCCCCGGCGTGCCCCCCGGCGTGGCCGGCGCGGCGCGCTCAGCCTCTGGCGGTGAGGTCGGTGCTCTTGGCTTCGGGGCCCAGCGTTACGACGATCGCCAGCGCTACGCCGACTACCGCGATCGTCCACGACAGGATCGAGGCGTAGTCGTTGCCGTGGGCCTCGGCCAGTCCGGCCTGGAAAGGCCCCATCCTGGCCATCGCGAGGTTACCTACTTGATAGGCGAAGCCCGGAAGAATCGCGCGCACCGCCGGCGGGGAAAGTTCGTTCAGATGGGCCGGAACGATGCCCCACGCCCCTTGCACCATGAACTGCATCGAGAACGCGCCCACGGCGAACATCAGCGCGCTGCTCGCGTAGGCCCATAGCGGAATCATCGGAAGCGCCAGCACCGCCGCCAGCGCGATCGCACGCTTGCGGCCGATCCGCTCCGACAATCCGCCAAAGAAGATCCCGCCGCACAGCGCGCCGATGTTGAATACGATCGCGATCGTGCCGGTGTTGCGCGCGTCGAACCCGTGCTGGGTCTGAAGGAAGGTCGGATACAGGTCCTGCGATCCGTGCGACAGCGCGTTGAAGCAGGCCATCAGCACGACCATGAACAGGAAGATCGGGAAGTACCTGCGCACCGCCTGCAAGGCCTCCGCAGGAGTCGTACGCTCGGCGTGCTGGCCGGCCAGCCAGGCCGGAGACTCGTCGACGGTGGTGCGGATGTACAGAACCAGCAACGCCGGCGCAGCGCCGACCACGAACATCCCGCGCCAACCGAGCGCGTCGAAGCCGAACGCGAACAGCGCCGACGCCAGCAGATAGCCGATCACGTAACCTTCCTGGAGGATTCCCGAGAAGAACCCGCGCCCCGCGGCCGGCAGCGATTCGAGCGCCAGCGCTGCGCCGATGCCCCATTCGCCGCCCATCGCGAAACCGAACAGGCCGCGCAGTACCAGCAGCGTGGTCAGGTCGGGCGCGAACGCCGAGGCCAGCTCGAACACCGAGAAGCTGACGATGTTGATCATCAAGATGGGGCGACGCCCGTAGCGTTCGGCGAGCCAGCCGAAGAACAGTGCGCCGAGCGGGCGCATCGCCAGCGTCAGGAAGATCCCCTCGGCGACCGACTTTACTTCGACCTGGAACTCGCCGGCAATCGCCTTGAGCGCGAACACGAAGATGAAGAAGTCGAACGCGTCCAGCGACCAGCCCGCCACCGACGCGACGAAGGTGTGACGCTGCGAACGACTGAGTTCGGAGAAGTGTTGCCGCAGTCCCATCGGTTCTCCCCGCGCTCTGCGCCTGGCCTGGACTCACCCGAGCGCGGCCAAACCTATCCAACCGGCCGGGCTCGTCCAACCGCGACGCCGCAATCGCCGCGCGAAGGCACCGGTCGGCGGAACTTGCAGATCCCTTGGATCAAGACCAGAACAGCTCACCGCCCTCCAGCGGCGGAGCAAGACGAAGGAGTTCGCCATGGGTACTTTCGAAACCGTCCGCCAGTTTTCCAGAATGCTCGGCAACCTCGACCACTGGCTACAGGCCGGGGCTGCCTATGCGCAGACCAAGAACTTCAACCCCGACATCCTGGTACAGGCACGGCTCGCGCCCGATCAGTACGCGCTGCTCCAGCAGGTTCAGTCGGCCTGCGATGCGGCCAAGTACGCGGCCGCCTATCTTGCAGGACAAGCGGCCCCCTCCCACCCCGACACCGAAAAGACGCTCGGCGAACTCGGCGCCCGGATCAAGACCTGCGTGGCCTACCTCGACACTTTCAAGGTGTCCGATTTCGGCGACCCAGCCGCTCAGCAGGTGGCGCCCCCGTGGATGGGCGGCAAGTCGGTGCGCGGAGACCGCTACCTGAACCTGATCGCGATCCCCAACTTCTACTTCCACGTCACCACCGCCTACGCGATCCTGCGCCACAACGGAGTGGCTCTGGGAAAAGCCGACTTCATCGGCATCAAAGATTTCAGCGAACTCGCCGACGCGTAGGGAAGGTAGGGAAGGGGTCAAGTCGCGGCTTGCGACAGGTCTTCTCAGGGAAGGGGTCAAGTCGCGGCTTGCGACAGGTCTTCTCAACCGGCCAACCCCGGCGAGACTGCTACGGCGTGAGAGACGCGTCGGAGCAGTCCGTCACGATCATCGAGGCAGTCGCCTTGAACCTCTTGGGACTCGGTGAGTCGGTCTCCATCAACGCGCAATAGACGATGTTACCGCTGGCGATTCTGATCCCGACTCTGGTGGCGGAGAGATCCGGAAGCGTCACGCCCCCCTGCACCTTGATCTGTAGCTTGCCCGGGCCGAGCTGCGCTTTCTTCATCGGCGAAGGACCGCCCGGCGCGAGTCCATTGACGTAGCGGTAGCGAAGCGTCGCGCCACCGCCGACCGACCAGCCCGGACGGCCCTCGCCCGAAGGCACCGTGAAATGCGTGACGCCGCCCCCGGGATTGAAGACGTCCACCGTCATTCCCTGGGCCGTCGGGTCGCCGAAAGAGTCTCGAAGCGGCACCGGCAGTTGCGTAACACGTGAGGTGAAAGTCAGAGCCGCGTCGGACTTGCGCTGAACGATGCCCAGCTTGCCCCCGTACAGCAGCGGGAATTCTTCCCCGCATTGGCTGGGGTCGAGTTCGGCAACACAATGGTCGGCCTCGCAACTATCCACCGTGCAGGGATCGTCGTCGTCGCAGACCACAGCTTGATGGACGCAAACGCCGCTGCTGCACAGGTCGGTGGTGCAGCCATCGCCATCGTCGCAATCGACTGCCGATTGGCACGGAACACATCCGAGTTCCGCATAGTGAGCGCAGACGTCGGACACCGCGCACAGATCGTCGGTGCAGGCGTTCGCGTCGTCACAGCCGTCGGCGGTTTGGTTGCAGCTCCCGCTCAGACACGTTCCGGTGACCCCACAACCCGCCGAAATCGTGCACACGGTATCGTCTGCGGCCCGCGCCGAAGCGCACATGCCTGCCTCGCACGTATCGACGAAACATGGCGCGCCGGAGTCGCAATCTGCGTTGGTCGTGCAGACTACCGGGGTGAGTTCGCGGACACCGGCGGTGGTCACCGAATCGGAGAGCCGCGTTCCGGCGTACACGGTTGCGGCGCCCGCATCGACGACGAGATCACAAACCGTCGCCCTCATGCTCGGATCCAACGAACTGAACGAACTCCCGTGATCCAGACTCCGCTCGGCAGGCCCGTACAACCTGCCGGCATAGACGATCGCGGAATCGTTCGGATCGACCGCCAGCGCGGTCGGCGCAAACGAACCGAGCAGGCTCGTGGTCTGCAGATAGTCCGTGCTGCCGTGGAACTCGGCATAGTTCACGGGCGCAGATGCCAACCCCGATGTCATGACCGTGGCGTCGAGCCCCAGGTACACGCGGCCGGGTGTCGTCGGATCGATGCCGAGAGCAGTGTCGAGGGCGCTGACGAAGCCGCCGCCGGCGCTAAGAACAGCGACCGGCGGTGTCAGCTCGGCGGTGGCTCCGAAATCACTGCTCCTCAAAGTGCCGCCGTTGAAATAGAGGGTGGACGCAAGCGACGGATCGACGTCGATCGCGGAAACGGAGTCGAGATCCTGATTCTGCAGGGTCCAGAGCGCGCCAGCGTCGGTGCTGCGAAACAGGCCGTCGCCGCTGCCTGCGTAGAGGGTCAGCGAATCGGTCGGGTCTACTGCGAGCGACCCGATGGACAGATTCGACAGCCCATTGTTCATGGAGGCCCACGAAAGCCCTCCGTCCTGGCTCTTGAAGACACCGGCGGTGGTGGTTGCAGCGTAGATCGTGGCTGCGTCGACAGGATCCAGCGCGAGGTCGGCCACACGCGGAAAAGGAGCCGTCGCGACGATTTCGGGAGAATGCGGTACCCACGACGCGCCGTCGTCGTCGCTCTTCCACAGTACCCATCCGCCAACCGCGTACAGAGCGTGCGTCGCCTGCGCGATTGCCAGACCGCAGACCTCGAGTTCGCTTGCCATTCCGGAGTTCGACAGTGCCCAGTCTGCGCCGCCGTTGCCGCTGGCCAGCAAGCCGAACTGGCTCGTGCCGAGCCACAGTTTCGTCGTGTCGGCGGGATCCACCGCAAGTGCGGTCAGGTCATAGTTTCCGAGGCCGCCGAGATGGCCATCGAGGGTCTGCCAGCTCGCGCCGGCGTTGCCGGTACGAAAGATCTGCTCATCGGCGCCGAGCGCGTACACGACGGTGGGATCGACGGGATCGACCGTGATGCCCATGACATCGGAGGTCGCCAATCCAGCGGACTGCCATGTCAGGCCGCCGTCGATGCTGAGGTGGAGACCGTATGCGCCAACATAGAGCGTCGAGGCGCTGTCGGCAGCTGCCCGCAGCGGTCCCGCGACGTTTACGGGCAGGCCGGCGCCGCGCGTCTGCCAGGTTGCGCCGTAATCCGTGGTCGCCACGAAGGCGGAACCGGCCGGAAACCCGCGTACCAGATAAATCGTACCGGGGGCTACAGGGTCCACGGCCATCGCCGTGGTGACATCGAAATCTCCGTCACTCGGCGCGACACCCATCGTCTGCCAGGTTTGGCCGTGATCGGTACTACGCAGCAACGCGGAGTGCGAGGCCAGATAGAAGGTTCCGGCAACGAACGGATCGGCCGCGACTTCGTACTGACTCCACATCTGCGTGGGGCCGAGACCGCGCGTCCAGGAAGCGCCGCCGTCGACGGTGCGCCACAGTCCGTAGGCATTCGTGATCAGCAGCGCCGTCCCGGATTGAGATGGATCGAGCACCAGATCCACCATGAAGGAAGAAGCGCCGGGTTTGGGCAGGCCGTCCATACGCTCCTGCCAGGAGGCGCCTCCATCGCCGCTGCGGTAGAGGCGGTGCCCGGCGATGGCCCAAAGCCCTCCGGGCACGTTCGAATCGGCGACCAGCGCCTTGACCCGCGCCGCAGGGATGCCGACGGAACTCCAGCGATTCGCGGCGGCGCGGGCCGGCCCGACGCACGTGAACAGCACAGCAGCCACGAAGAAGAGGATTCGCGTCGCGCGCAATGATGACATCATGCGGCGCAGGCTATTTCAGCGGCCGCGGGCATCCAAGAGGGATTCTGCGAGCGAAGTGAGCTTGGTCACTCCGGAGGCGCCTGCGCCGCGCGGCTTCGCGCATCGGAAGCCCGCTTGGCTTCCAAGATCCGTGAATCACCCGCTACGCCAGCTTCTCCCTTCCCAACGCCCCGCCATCAGAGCATAAGTTGCACGTCTGACGGGCACTGCGATCGCGGTGCCTGCCAACCCGACGCCGGGAGGGACCCCGATGCTTCAGACACCGCGCGCCGCGTGGAACAGATGGAATCCTGCAATCGCTCTACGCGCGATCGTGGCACTGGCGGTGCTGCTGGCCAGCGCGAGTGACGCGGCGACCGTCAATCAGGTCGTCTCGTTCCGCTCCCTCAAGCTGAACGTGAAGGGCCGCCTGACTCTGGTTGCGGTCGATCCCGCGATTCCGTTCCCTGAGAGCGCTGCCGGCTACGACCCCACCCTCCAGGGAATGAGCGTCATCCTTTATACGAAGGAGCAGCCCACCGGCGTATCGCTCACGGCGCGTCCCAACTGGTACGGACAGCCTACCGTCTGGACGCTGAAGGAAGGCAAGCTGCGGCGCTGGACCTTCAGCGATCATCCAGACGAGTCCGTCTACCTGGCTCGTTTCTCGCTGAGCGATGACGGCCGCCTGAAAGCCAACGGAGTAGGTGCCGCCGCGCTTATGCCGACTGCTCCCAGCCCGGTCTACGTTTCCATCGAACCGTGGGACGCACCGGGGACATGGACCGCCTGCGCGCGCTTCGAACAGGCCGACATCATCGCGCTGGTGCCCGGCAAGACATTCAAACTCGGCCCCTCGACCGGCTCCGCCCAACTCGTCGCTTGCGCGCAACCGGTCTTCGACGGCTGCGGAGACGGCGACATCGACGCCGGCGAGGTCTGCGACGATTACAACGCGGTTTCGGGCGATGGCTGCTCGGCCACCTGTGCGACGGAGATCTGCGGCGACGGCGTTCTCAATCCTCAGGAAGACTGCGACGACGGAAACAACGAACCTGACGACAGTTGCCCGGTCGACTGCGCGATCTGCGGCAGCAATAAAGTGGCTGGCAGCGAGGATTGCGATCCTCCGTACATGATCGGCGGCGAGCGGCTCTGCGGCGGCAACTGCCGCTTCGCGGTGTGCGGCGACGGCGTCGTCGAGGCAGGTGAGAACTGCGAGCCTGCTTCGGGCCTCGACGCGGCGTGTCCGGGACAGTGCGGCACGGGCGCAACTCTAGCGTGCAGTTGCCCGGGGGCTTGCGGCAACGGCGTCGTGGATGGCGCCGAGAGTTGCGATCCGCACGCCCCGAGCTCTACGTGGAGCTGTCCGTCCAGCGACGACGGTTACTTCCTCCCGATCAGTTGCGGCTTGCCCAATCGAGGCGCGGGTTGCCAGTGCTGCAACTTCGCCTGCGGGCTGGGCGGGCTCGGCTGTTGCGAGACGGCCAGTTGCGTGCCCGCGCACGAGGGGTTGGGCAGTTGTTCGGCTGCGGAACATTGCATCGTTGACGAGGGATGCATAGACGGTCTGTCCTGCGATGTGTCGACGCACTCCTGCTGCGTCTCCGCCGGCGACATGTCTCACGCCTGTCGCGTGCTCGGCGTACCAACGCGGCCGTGCTGTCCGGGCGCGACATGCGTGGACAGCGGCCCGTTCAGCTTCTGCCAGTAGCGGATCGGCCCGGCTGAGAGGGGCGGCACGCCCGAAGACGCGTCTGCTCAGGCCGCCGGCCGCTGGGTGGCGACCTTCGCTCGCGTCGACCCCACCCGATCCTGCCGGCGCCGGCTTACCACGAAGCGGACGTCGCAATCGAGCACCTGCAACAGCGCGATCAGGCGGGCGAGGCTCTTGGTGGTGTTGGCCGGGTCGAGGAGCCGGTAGACCTGTGGCACCGAAGTGCCGAGGCGCCGCGCCAACTCGCGCCGACTCACGTCCGCGCGCTCCATGCGCCGGCGCGCCTCGACAGTCAGGTCGTGGAGCACCATCTCGGCCACGTAGTTCGGATCCCGGTTGTAATCCAGCGCGTGGTCGACATGCACCGTCCCCTGTCTGCCGGACGCCAGCGTGTAGGTCACGGCCTCGCTCCCCAGCTCACGATCGATGAACACGTCGATGATCGCGTTGCCCGCAGAGGGCCGCGGTTTCAGCTTCGCCAGCGGCACCGGATAGACCGCACCCGCCCGCGTAGTCAGTTCGAGCTGCTTCTTGCGAATGTTCACCTCGACATGTCGGATCTTCACAACACACCCTCCCGCAGCAGCTCGGCGATGAGGCACCTCAGGCGCCGATCGGCCCGTCCCTTCATCGATACTCCGGCCTCGAGGTTCCACCTCACGACCAGCTCTCCGTTGCGGTAGACGTGCACGTGTCACGGACCGTGGTCACCCTTCCAGGTAAGAAAGACGAAATCCCCGCGGCGCACCTTGGCCATCGCAAGCTGTTACCACGGAAGGTAACTCATGGTCAGGTGCCGAAGCAAGTTCATGACAGTGGTGTCATGCGGGTCGAGACGCGCGCCACTCGCCGGCGACACACCAGCACAGGCCGCCGGGACGACTGCAAGCGAAGCGCGCCCCGCCCCGCCGCCATCACGCCAGGTGCGCCTGCTTCAGGTATTCGGCGACCGAGCGGATTCCGGCTGCGTAGTCGACCAGCGGAGTGTAGCCGAGTTCGCGCCTGGCGCGCTCGATCGGCACGCGGTGGTCGGAGCCGACCAGATTCAGCGCCTCGTGCGTGATCGGCGGGCGGCGCTCGAGCCCGAGCAGTCGCCACGTAGTTTCGCACGCGTAGGCGCCGAGCTTGGCAGCGATCCACGGGATCGACGCCGGCGGTTTCGCGCCGATGAGCCGGGCGATATCGGAGAAGTACTGCCTCCAGGTGACGTCGCTGCCGTCGCTGGCGTTGTAGGCGCGGCCGATCGCTGCGTCCGTGCACGCCGCACGCACGAAGATGTCGACAACGTTGTCGACGTGCGCCAGCCCGGCGTTGATCTCGCCGCCACCGATCAGCGAGGGCGTGCCGGTCTTCAACTGATCCACCACGTCGTGCACCCACGGCCTGCTGCCGGGCCCGTAGACGTTGGTGGGACGCACCACCGTCAGCTTCACGTCGCGGGCGCGCGCGATCTCCCACGCCAGTTGTTCCTGCTGCTGCTTGGTGCGGCTGTACGGTCCCAGCGCGTTGCCGTAGGGAAGATCCTCGTTGCAAACCTTGGTGTGGACGGAGTCGCCGTACACCACCACGCTCGATGCCAGCAGTACGCGCGTGTCGTTGTCGGCCGCCGCGTTCATGACGTTGCGCGTGCCGCCGACGGTGACGCGCTGGAACAGGTCGTCCTCGCCCCAGTCGCCGACCACCGCGGCCAAGTGAAACACGCTGCCGGCGCCGCGCATCGCGGCCGACACCGCGGCGGCGTCGGTGATGTCTGCGCGGGCGATCTCGACGCTTGCCGGCAGAACGCCTTCGACGTTCTCTGCCGGCAGCACCAGCGCGCG
>JACRCR010000022.1 GCA_016218925.1 Deltaproteobacteria bacterium
CCGAAGCTCGTGCTCGTTCGCTGCGGAAACATGAGAAAGCGCGACCTCGTGGCGCTCGTCGTGAGCCAGCTCGAAGCAATCGTCTTGGGACTCGAAAGCGGCGACCTGGTCGAGGTGGAATAGCCGGGCGCGTCTTCCGTAACGCGCACGAATCCGCGGGCGCATGGATAGCGTGGGGGCAACATTGGGGGCAGGTGGTCGAATGCGAATTCGACTATCGCCGAGATAACGCCGCGTTACGGCGTTAGTGTGATTTCAGGTGCGCCGTCAGCGCGGCGTACAACTTCGCGGAGCACCTTGCGGAGCTGCGCAAGATGATGCACCTGCCACCTCTGTCGGGCTGGCCAGCCTCGGCCAACGCCGCCTGTCCCGTGATCTGGTGGCCGCGATCACCCCAGGGGATTGGGAGCTTGCGGTCGCTTGCGCTAACCCGGCGCTGCGGACCACTATCCGCGGGCGGCGGCCGGCGGCCCGCCCCCGAGGACGAGGGGCGGGCGCGACGAAGACAGTCAGAAGGACAGTTACAACCGAAAGGGAGGACATCCGATGATTTCAGTTCGAGCGAGTTCCGGTTCTCGAGTGATGATCGCAGCAGCCTTGGTACTTGCCTTTCCGATTGCGGCCTTGGCGGCTCTGCTCCCGGCGGAAAAGTGCGAGGCGGCGAAGAACAAGACCGCCGGGGCGTACTACTCGTGCCGGGAGAAGGCCGAAGCGACAGCGATCGCGAAGGCGCTACCGATGCCCGACTACAGCAAGTGCAGCAGCAAGTTCGATACTAGCTGGGACAAGGCGGAAACCACCGGCGCTGGTGCGTGCCCCGACAATGTCACGCTGACGGCGGATATGAACGCGTATCTCGCGGCCCAGGCGGCGGAAGCTGCCTCCGTGATCGCGGGCGCGAGCATCCCGGACTGCGCGGGGGATCTTGCTACCTGCGAAGGGGACCTGACAACCTGCGACAGCGACCTCTTGATCTGCGTGGCCCAGCCCGTCGGTCAGGTGCACGAGACCGGCCAGACGATCTGCTACAACGAGGGCGGTACGGTGATCGCGTGCCCCGGTACGGGTCAGGACGGCGAGTTGCAGAAGGGCATCGCGAACAGCTTCACCGACAACGGCGACGGCACCGTCACCGACAACCTGAGCGGGCTGATGTGGGAGAAGCTGTCGGACGACGGTTCCATCCACGACTGGAACACCACGTACGATTGGACGACCGCCGTCACGACGAAGATGGCCGCGCTGAATTCCGCGGTCTTTGCGGGGCACAACGACTGGCGGTTGCCGAATCGCCACGAACTGCTGACCCTGGCGAACCTCGGTGCTGTGAATCCGGCGACGTTCTCTGCGTTCAACGCCGCGTGCGCGCCGGGCTGCACTGTGACGACGTGCAGTTGCACGCAGTGGTCCTACTCCTACTACTGGTCGTCCTCGACGTACCATCTCGGCCCACCGGCCGCGTGGCTCGTGTACTTCTCCACTGGGGGCACGTCCACGAACGGCAAGACGCTCGACAACTACGTTCGCGCCGTTCGTGCCGGCTCTTGATCACTTGGCGATTCGGAATTTGACCATTGGGGGTTCGGGGCCGTAGCGCCCGATGATCCCGCGAAAAGGTAGCGCGATGCCTCGGACGGAACATCTGCCGATCTACAACTCTGCGTACGACCTGTGCCTGTGGCTCGAACAGGTCGTGCGCGGCTTCTCGCGCTAGCACACGTATGCGAGCGGGAGCGACCTCCGCGAAGACTCCCGCCGCGGCTTCTGCCGCCTGCCCGGCCGGGAACAAGCGGAGGGGACTACGCAGTCGAACACTTACTGGTCGTCCTCGACTTACCAGAACAATCCGACGAACGCGTGGAACGTGAACTTCAACAATAGGAACACGAACGCGAACAACAAGACGAACAACACGCCGGCCTTGCGTGTCGGCATTGAAGCAGCGCAGCTCCGATCTGCGCGATCTTCCGCGATGCGTTCGAGGCCGCGGGGCCGAGACGCCCCGAACGGGACGACGCGCGGGACCGGCCCGGGCCGTTTCTCGGAGCGATGGGCGAATGGGCTTGGCCCTGCCCGGCGTCCTGCTATTCCTCCTCCACTACTACCCCGGTGACTTCGGCTGCCGGGCGCGGGGCCTCCTTCGGGAGGCCCCAGCTTTTTGAGGGCTCGGAGTATGTCGAGCGGCTCCCCGCTACTCGCCGATGAAGGCGATCTGGATGCCGCCGAGCGGACTGGGCATGCCGGTGATGCGGCCGCCCTGCACGGCGCGGTGCGGATCCTTGACCGCGACTCCAGCGTTCTGCAGGAAGACGGCGGTGGCGTCGATGTCGGAGCTTCCGAACGCGACGCCCCAGGCGCCTCCCGAAACAGGTCCGGCCGTCGGCTTCATCGGGCCGACGATTTCCAGCAGCGAAGGACCGGTTTTCAGAAAAGCGTAATAGCGGTCGTTCATCACCGCGGTCTTGGACTTGAGGCCGAAGTGATTCTCGTAGGTCTGCGCCACCGCCTTGGACTGGCTCACGTTCAGCACGATGTGGTCGAGACGGACGATCGAGTTGGCGTGACGAGGCGGGCCAGTAATCGGAGCCTTCTCCAGCCAGGTGGCTGCGGCCGGGGTCAGATCCCTCGGGATCTGTATCAGCGTCTCGTTGCGCTCGGCGCAAGCGTCGTGGAAGTCGCTTCCCGCCAGTTGCGAGATTGCCACCGCCGAGCGGTGCGGTTCGGCGCAGGTCCACGTCCACCCGAGCAGGCCGGCGCCTTCGATCA
>JACRCR010000056.1 GCA_016218925.1 Deltaproteobacteria bacterium
GGCGGAAACGGCTTGCCCAGCCACTGCGTATAGAACGTTTCCAGGTCAGGCTCGAAGCTGTGGACCAGCGGATAGAACGGCGGCACCACCTCGATGTCCAGCAGTGTTCCGTCGAGCGGATCGTAGAACTCGCGCAGCTCCATCCACTGCGGATCGGCGTGGGTCATCGCGGGATAGATCTGCCGGTAGTCCGCGTCGGTCTTGCGCACGAAGATCCGCGCCTGCAGCTTCCAGTTGAGGCGATAGTCGCCGAACTCGAAGCCGCTGCTGCTCTTGGTCACGATGCGGCCGTCGGCCTTCTGTACGATGAACAAATGCGGGGACAGCGGCAGCAGGATCCGGTCGTCCCACGCGACCCGCTCCTGCAACAACTCCACGTACTTGATGAAGCGGTCGGGGTCCTTGTAGCTGCTCATCATGTCCTTGAGATCGGCCCATGGCAGCTTGCCGTCGATCAGATCGGCGATCGCGCTCTTGTCGTTGATTCTCGTCGACATGAATCTCAATCCTCCCGGTACGGCTGCGGCCTCGCTACCGATCGCGTCGCGGTAGCGCTTGCGACAAGATGGTTCACGCGGGCGGCATCCAGTCCGACGGCAGATTCCAGAACGCGCGAAACGCATCGGCGAAGTTGGTCGATAGCTGCATGCTCTGGCGGTACATGTCCTTTACCGGGTAGATGACGTCCATGGCCGCGACGCGCTCGCGCTCGCCGCGCAGCCACTCCTCAGCCGGCACGCTGCGTTCCAGCCGTTCGCAACGCATGCGACGGCGCAGGTCTGTCGTCGCTTCCGCATCGACCGACCATCTGCCGTCTTCGCCTGGCTGCGCGACGACGCCGTAGATGCTCTGCGCGCAGCGAGGTAGCAGATAGAGCTGATCGAGGTCATCCGCCACCTTCTGTGGATCGCGTTCGAGCACATCGCCCAGGCCGTTGCCGCCGGCGATCAGGCTCAGGTAGATGTCGTGCTCGCTGTGCTCGTCGGCCAGATGGAGCATGTTGCGGTCGCGCAGCACCTCCCCTTTCGTGGCGGCGGCGATCTGGCTGTTCTCCGCGTCCACGTCTCGTACCGGATAAGGCAGCCTGCGCGCGATGCGATCGGGAAGGTCGGTGTGTTTGACGCTGTGGCGGTACAGCGTGGCGTTCGGATACCCACCGAACAGGCCGCCGGACGGGAACATGTGCCCGTTGCCGACGTGGAACAGGAGCTGACTCGGCGTGCGGTAGACCATCATCAGCGATTCGTGGCCGAGCCCGCCACGGAACTTGCCCGGGCCGCCGCTGTTGGGACGGATGTTGCGTCCCAGGAACAGCATCGGTGCGAGCTGTTCCCACGACTCGACGTCGCCCATGTCACCTTCGGGGTTCCAGATGGCGGCGCACGAGTTCTCGCCGTCGAGCCCGTAGCGAGCCGACATTCCCGAAGCGCTCATCTCGAAGTTGGTCCAGGCCCCGTCTTCGCCGTACTGATTCATGCCGCCGCCCTGGGCGATGTTGCCGGTGACCGGATAACCGGCCAGCACCTCCTCCAGGAATCCCCGCGCCATGAAACCCATGCTCAAACCGCGAAACAGCGCGGTGAACGCCGGGACGAGGAAACACCACGACAGCGTGGTCGAGGCCAGGGGGTAGTCCGGATCGGCCCAGGTACCGCGCGGCGTGTGCAAGCGAGTACCCAGGTACGCACCGTCGTTCACCTTGTCGTTGGGGATCAGCGTCTGTGTCAGACCGACCCACAAACCGCCTTGCAGGGCGGCCGGCGTGCAATTGAAGCAGTGATATCCCCACTTGCTCGCGCCGTCGAGGTCGAGTTCCAGCAAGCTGTCGGCGTGAATCGTGATCTTCATCGGCGAGTGCATCAACGAGTCGCGCGCCGCGAAGTCCGGCAACTTGCCTTTGTCCACTTCCTGGGGGACGTCGGCGAACGCCGGCGATCGGTACACACCGGGGACCAGCATCGTCCTTACGTGCTCGACGAATCCACGCCGGGTGTCTTCGATCACTTCGCGGATGAAACGCTTGTATGTTTCGATTCCCTCGTCCGCGATCAGTTGCAGGACCGTCTGCCGGATGATGTGGTCGCCCGAAATGCGGCACTTTTCGTCGAGCATCCAGTAGAACGGCATGCGCACCGCGGTCTGGCTGCGCGCCAGGTAGTCTCGGTGAAGCCGGTCGTTGGTCCCTACCTTCATGCACGGAAGAATGTAGCCGTCTTCGAAGCGACTGACATGACCTATCGGCATGCCCGTCGGTTGGCGCGCGCCGACGTCGAGTTCGTGAGTGACTCCCCCTGCCCATCCGACCAGTTCGCCGCCGTAGAACAGCGGCACGAAGCTCTGAACGTCGGCGTTGTGTACGTTGCCGGTGAAGGGGTCGTTGTTGACGAAGATGTCGCCGTCGGCGATCCCCGGATTCTCCTCGTAATCCGAGCGCACCATGTGCTTGATGGCGACCGACATCGTGTGCACGTGCGCCATGATGCCGGTCGACAACGTGATCGAGTCGCCCTCGGGCGTGTACAGACCGAAGCACAATTCCCCGAGTTCGCGCACCACCGGAGACGCGGAAATGTTGAGCGCGGTCTCGCGCGCTCCGACGATGCCGCCGCGCAGCCGTGACCAGATCTTCTCGTAGCGGATCGGATCCTCCTCCTTCAGAGTGAGCCGCGTGACGCCGCCGTAGCGCCCGGTACGGGCGAACACTTCCTCGCTGTCGGTCAGCATCTCGTGGAGGCTCTTGCCGTCCCAGCCCGCCGGGCGGCGTGTGCCAGAGTCTCGAAGCGCCGCAGTTGTCATGATCACTCCCTTGGTTGCGATGCGTGCCCGGATGCCATGCGAAGCCGCCCTGTTAGGCCGTCGTGCTGAGGTGGAAAATGCGGTGGGCGTCGAGCCAGGCACTGCGCCCGGGCGGCACCAGCATCGTCGACGAAGGCGACTCCACCACCGCCGGACCGACGACCCGGTTGCCGGCGCGAAGTGCGGTCAGGTCGACGATCTGCGCGTCGAGCCACTGCCCCTTCCAGTAGATCGGCCGCGGCGTCTTCAGCGCGGCCGGATCGATCGCTTCGCCGCACACCGCTTCGTCGGGCAGGCGCGGTTTTTCGACATCGACTACTCCCGCCATGATCGCGGCCGTGACGATGTAACCGACCTCGGGCGTGCGCGCCGCCAACCCGTAGAGGCGTCCGTACAGCGCTTCGAACGCATCACCCAACGCACGCAGGTCGGCTTCCGACTCCAGCCGAGCGGTGGGCGCGGCGATTTCCAGATCGTTGAGCTGCCCGCGATACAGCATCCGAACGCCGGGCCGGAAGCGCACACTGTCGGCATCGAACCCGTTCTTGGCGAACTCGTCGAGAACCTGACGCCGGAGCACGTCCCAGGCGGCGCCGATCGCCTGCCCCACGGCCGCGCGAAGCTGCGGCGGATCACCGGGAAACAGCGGCAGGTCCAGACTCTTGTCGTAGCGATACTCGAAATCGCCGCACGCGCAGCCAAAGGCGGAGAAGCCCGGCGCCCACGCCGGAACCAGGATGTCGTCGAACGCCATACCGCAGGAGTATCCGGCAACGTGCAGCGGCCCGCCGCCGCCGTACGACAGCAGCGTGAAATCCTCGGGACCGTAGCCCTTGCCGAGGATGCTCGCGCGCAAGTTGCTGGACAGGTTGTCTTCGAACACCTCCAGCACGCCGGCGGCCGCGCGGTAGACATCGATGCCGAGCGGCTCGGCAACTTGCCTGCGCACCGCATCCACGGCTCGCGCTCGATCCAGGCGAATTTCTCCGCCGAGGAAGAAGTCCGGGTTCAGATAGCCCAGGACGACGTTGCAATCGGTGATCGTCACCGTATCGACACCGCCGTCGGGCCAGCTCGTGCCGATGCGCGATCCGGCACTGTCGGGTCCGATCTCCAGGCGCGTCGAAGTCGGATGAACGCGCACGAACGAGCCGGTACCGGCGCCGACCGAGTCGATCCGTACCAGCGGCATGCTCAGTACAAAGCGCGCCATGTCGGGGTTCTGCTTGATCGCGAAACTGCCGTCGGTGATCAGCGCCAGATCGAACGAGGTGCCGCCGATGTCCGAGCACGCGATGTTCTTCACGCCCAATTCGCGGCTCAGATATTTCGCGCCGATGACTCCGCCGATGGGACCGCTGGTAAGAGTCCTGGCCAGTTCCTTCGCGTCCATGGAGATGGTGCCACCGTGGCTCGCCATCACCCGCAGGTCGAACGTCGCGCCCAGCTCGCGACTTTTCTCGCGGACCTTCTTCAGCGATACTCGCGATGGCTCTGCCGCGTAGGCCTCGATCAGCGTGGTGTTGAGTCGTGCCGTCTCGCGGCGCACCGGATAAAGCTCACCCGACAGGTAGACCTGCATCGACTCGGCGCTCGCCTGCGCCACTTCGCCGATTATCTCCCGCACGCGTTGCTCGTGAACGGCGTTCTGGCACGAGAAGAGCAGGCAGACGACGATGGCCTCCACGCGCTGGCCGAGCAGCGCGGCTGCGGCGGCGCGGACCTCGTCTTCGTACAGCGGAATTGCTTCGGCGCCGAACTGGTCGATGCGACCGCGCACCCCGAAAATACGCTCTCGCGGGACCAGCGGCAGGTTGTGATGGTGCGTCGTCACGTGCACGCGATCGGCGTACGAGTATCCAAGGTAGGTCTGGACGCCTCGCTCCATCCGCAGGCAATCCTCCATCCCCGCACTGACGATCAGCCC
>JACRCR010000060.1 GCA_016218925.1 Deltaproteobacteria bacterium
CGGCGGCCCTTCGATGGTGCGCTCGGCTGCCAAGAACCACGCCGACGTGACCGTCGTTGTCGAGCCGGCCGACTATGACGGCGTGCTCGAAGAGCTGCGGGGAAGCGGCGAAGTCGCGCTGGCCACGCGCCGGCGCCTGGCGCGCAAGGCGTACCGCGCCACCGCTGCTTACGACGGAATGATCTCGGACTGGCTAGGTCGCGACGCGCTGCGCGACGAGAAGGGGCCGGCGGAGTTCGGCGAGACGCTCCACCAGCAATGGCAGCTCGTGCAGGGGCTTCGCTACGGCGAGAATCCGCACCAGCGCGCGGCCTTTTATCGCGCGCCGCGCATCGAGGGGCCGTCGATCGCCGCGGCGCGAGTGCTGGGCGGTAAGGAACTCTCCTACAACAACATCGTCGATGCCGACGCCTGCCTCCAACTCGTGATGGAGTTCGAGGAGCCGGTCTGCGTGGCGATGAAACATACCAATCCGTGCGGGGTGGCGGTGGGCGCCGGCCCGCGCGAAGCGTTCGAGAAGACCAGGCGCTGCGATCCCGTGTCGATCTTTGGAGGCATCGTCGGCTTCAATCGCGAAGTCGATCTGAACGTTGCCGAGACCATGAAAGACGTCTTTCTCGAGATCGTGCTTGCGCCCTCGTTCACGCCGCAGGCCCTGGAACTGTTCAACTCGAGCAAGAAGCTGCAGAGTATCCGGCTTCTCGAAGTCGACGCACGGCGGCGCGGAGGAGAGAGCGCCTTCGATCAGAAGAGGGTGCTCGGCGGCCTGCTGGTTCAGACCCGAGATCTCACAGGATCGCGCGCCTCCGAGTGCAAGGTCGCGACCAAGCGCCAGCCCACCGCCGCCGAGCTTCGCGCCCTGGATTTTGCCTGGAAGATCTCCAAGCACGTCAAGTCGAACGCCATCGTACTGGCGCACGAGGACCACGTCGTCGGAGTCGGCGCCGGTCAGATGAGCCGCGTCGACTCGGCGCGCCTGGCGGTAGCGCGCGCGCGCGAGCACGGTCTCACGCTGGAGGGATGCGTGGTGGCCTCCGATGCGTTCTTCCCGTTCCGCGACGGACTGGACGTCTGCGCCGCGGCTGGGGCCGTAGCGGTAATCCAGCCGGGCGGCAGCCTTCGCGACGCGGAGGTGACCACTGCGGCCGACGAGCACGGCATGGCGATGGTGCACACTGGCGTACGTCACTTCCGCCACTGAGCAGGACGCTGGAGACGCGATGAAAGTCCTGGTTGTCGGCGGCGGTGGGCGCGAGCACGCGCTGGCGTGGAAGATCGCCGGCGATCCGCGCGCGCCCGAGGTGTTCGCCGCTCCGGGCTCGGACGCGATTGCCGCGGTGGCCGAGTGCGTGGCGATCCAAGCGACCGACATCGCGGGTCTTGCCGCGTTCGCCGAGCGCGAGCGCATCGATCTTACCGTGGTCGGCCCGGAGGCCCCGCTCGCCGCTGGCATCGTCGATGAGTTCCGCGGCCGCGGCCTGCGCATCTTCGGGCCAGACCGCGCCGGCGCGCAGCTCGAAGCGTCCAAGGCGTTCACCAAGCGTCTGCTCGTCGAAGCCGGCGTGCCCACCGCAGCGTACGGCGAGTTCAGCGAGCCGGCCGCCGCACGTGACTTCGCGCGCAGCCTCGGCTTTCCGCTGGTGGTCAAGGCCGATGGACTGGCCGCCGGCAAAGGTGTGGTGATCTGCGCCGACGCTGCAGAGGCCGATCGCGCGATCGAAGAGATGCTCGAAGGCGGCGCTTTCGGCGAGGCCGGTCGTCGCATCGTCGTCGAGGAATTCCTGGCCGGTGAAGAGGCCTCGTTCATGGCCATCACCGACGGCCGCACCGCGCTGGCGCTGGCCACCTCGCAGGATCACAAGCGCATCTTCGACGGCGACCGCGGACCCAATACCGGTGGCATGGGCGCCTATTCGCCGGCACCGGTGGTCACTGCGCAGATCCACGACGAAGTGATGCGCCGGGTGATCGAGCCGACCGTCGCGGCGCTGGCGGCGCGCGGCATCGACTTCCGCGGCGTGCTCTACGCCGGCCTGATGATCTCGCCCGCGGGCGTCAAGGTTCTGGAGTACAACGTGCGTTTTGGCGATCCCGAGTGTCAGGCCATCATGCTGCGCCTGCGTTCGAGTCTGATCGATCTGCTGGAAGCGGCCATCGACCGGCGTCTGGACCAGGTCCGGCCGCAGTGGGACAGTGCGACTTCGGTCTGCGTGGTAATGGCGGCGCCCGGCTATCCTGGCGAAGTTCGCAAAGGCGACGTGATCGACGGACTCGATCTGCGCGGTGCGTCGGCCAAGGCGCAGGTATTCCACAGCGGTACCAGGCGCGATGGCGAGCGGCGCTGGGTGACCGCCGGAGGCCGCGTTCTGGGCGTTTGCGCGAGCGGTGCCCGCGCGCAAGACGCCGTCGCGAAGGCCTACGATGCGGTCGCGGGCATCTCGTGGGACGGGGTGCAGTTCCGTCGCGACATCGCCTGGCGTGCGATCGAAAGAGAACGCCAACGGTAACGAGCAAGGCCAGGCGCGAGGCGATGCGATGGCCGGCGGGCCGCGAGCCAGGGAGGCGACGACGATGACCAGCAAGCCGACCAAGTCGATCACCAAGCGGGCAGCCAAGCCCGCGGCGAGAAGTTCGGCGCACAGTGACGTCAAACCGCTGGTCGCGATTCTGATGGGGAGCGCCAGCGATCTCGACGTCATGGGCGAGAGCGCGAAGGTTCTCGAAGAGCTGGGCATCGCACACGAAGTAGTGGTTACTTCCGCGCACCGCTCGCCGCTGGAGACCGCGCAGTACGCCGAGGCTGCCCGCGATCGCGGACTGCAGGTGCTGATCGTCGGCGCAGGACTGGCCGCGCATCTGGCCGGGGCGGTGGCGGCCCACACTACGTTGCCGGTGCTCGGCGTACCGCTCGAATCCGGTCCGCTCCGCGGCATCGATGCGTTGCTGGCCACCGTGCAGATGCCGGCCGGAGTGCCGGTGGGAACGCTCGCGATCGGCACCACCGGCGCGCGCAACGCCGCGCTGCTCGCGGTTCAGATCCTGGCTCTTTCCGATCCGCGTCTTGCGCGTGCGTTGCTCGACCGCAAGGCCGAGATGACGGCTGCGGTTCAAGGGCTGGTGCGACGTTTTCCAGAGGACAGGTAACTGAGCGACCGAGCGTCAGGTCCCACCGTGGTTGGCGATGAAGCCGCCGCGCCGGTTCGCGAAACGACGATCGACGCTGCTGCGCGCGCGATGATCGACGACGGTGTGGCGGTCCTGCGTCGCGGCGGCGTGGTCGCGTATCCCACCGAGACCGTTTACGGGCTCGGTGTCGATGCCGCCAATCGCGCGGCGCTGGCGCGGTTGTTCGCTCTCAAGGGACGCCGCAGTGGCAGCGGGATGTCGGTATTGGTCCGCGATCTGGCGATGGCTTCACGGTTGCTCGCGGCCGAGCCGCCGGCCGGCGCGATCGCCTTGGCGCGCGCGTTCTGGCCGGGACCTCTGACGATGGTGCTGGGCGCCGCCGCCGATCTGGCGCCACAGCTGTGCGGTGCCGGCGGAGGTGTCGGACTGCGTTGCAGCAGCGATGCGTGGGCGTGCGCGCTGGTGGAGGGCTTCGCTGCTGCGATCACCTCGACGTCCGCCAACCCGAGCGGCGCCGAGCCGGCCCGCAGCGCGGCGCAGGCGCGGGCCTACTTCCCGCGTGGCGTAGACGCCTTCGTCGATGGAGGGCCGCGCCGGGGCAGCGAGGTTTCCAGCGTAGTTGAGTTTTTGCATGGGCGTGCGTATCTGCGCCGCGTCGGCGCAATCGACGCCGCGGCGCTCGCCGCTGTTACCGATCTGACGGAGGAAGTACGTGGCTAGGTTTCGCCCTCTTCGAGGCATTCGATATTCGCCTTCTCGTGTTGGTGCTCTGGGTGGCGTGGTTGCGCCGCCCTACGACGTGATCAGCCCCGCCCAGCGCGACGGGTTCTACGACGCGAGTCCTTTCAACTGTACGCGGCTCATCTTGAACAAAGAGGGGCACGACGAGGCCGCACGCCAGTACCGTGCGTGGCTCGACGAAGGCGTTCTCATCCGTGACCAGGCTCCGACCTTCTACCTGTACAGCCAGGATTTCGAAGCCGGCGGGCCGCGGCGGCGCATCGGCGTGCTCGGTGCGCTGGCTCTGGAGCCGTACTCGACCGGAGTGGTGCTTCGCCACGAGAACACGTTCGCTCACCACAAGCGCGACCGGCTCGAGCTCACCAAGCGCGTGAAGGCCAACCTGAGCCCGATCTTTTGCGTCTATTCCAAGCCGGGGTTCGTGCCCGAACCCGACGGCGGCTGGGACGCCAAGCCGGAGATCGACGTGATGCTGCAAGGCGTGCGTCATCGCGTGTGGGGCGTTCGCAGCGCGCAGGGAGTGGAGACGATCCGTGCCGCGGTGGCAGATCAGGCGCTGTTCATCGCCGACGGACATCATCGCTACGAGACCGCGCTGAACTACTACTACGAGTGCGTTTCGGGAGGCGCCGAGCCGCCGCAAGGTGACGATGCGCCGGACGACGACGGCGCGCCGGCGGCGCATGTGCTGGCGTTCCTGGCGACCTTCGAGGATCCGGGGATGGTCATACTGCCCACTCATCGTGAACTCGTCGCCTCTGGCGGTGCAGATGCGATCGCGCTCGAGCGCGCATTGGCGGAGTCGTTCAAGCTCGAGCGTTTCGCCGGCGACGCGGCCGGCATCGAAGCCTTACTGTCGGCGCTGGCGGGTGCGGGAAAGGACACGCACGCTTTTGCGATCGCCATGCGCGGTCTGCCGCATCTGCTGCTCGCGACGCGTGCGGTCAGTCACGACTCGGGTTCTTCGCTGCGCGAACTCGACGTCACGGTTCTGCACGACGACATTCTCGGGCGCGCCTTGTCGGCCGCCGGAGGAAAAGAGAACAAGCTGGCTTATTCGATCGACCCTCGCGCGGTGATTGCGAGGGTGCGCTTGGGAGAACTCGAAGGTGCCTTCGTCATGAACGCCACCCGCTCCGAGCAGATGGCCAAAGTGTGCAGGGCCGGCGAACTCATGCCGCAGAAGTCGACGTATTTTTATCCGAAGCTGCTGACGGGCCTCGTCTTTCACGCTCTGGAGTAGCCAGGTGCGCGCGCCGCGCGATCGGCCTGCTGCGGCGCGCGCGTCGTCGTCGGGATGTCGGCGAGCGCTCGACTACCAGAGGCGGTCATTCGTCGATGTGGTAGGGGTAACGCTGGCAGATCCGTCGTTGCTCGACGGCGAGTCGCCGACCGGCTCGATTTCCTCGCTTACCGACGTGCCGGTTCCGGTCGCCGGGGCCGGTGCCATCGCTGCCTGCGCGGCTGGCGCCGGAACTCCGAGCAACCGGCGCAGCATCTCGATCTCTTCGGCGCTGACCACCACCGGACGGGCGACGCTGAGTTCTTTGGCAGCAGCGCCGTCACCCCATCCTTCGCTTGCGGCGGCGGCAACCTCTTCGGCGAAAGCGCTTGGCGCGGTTGCCAGCAGCAACCCCAGCAGGGCCCCCAGCGTCAGCAGCGACAGGTTCTTGGCCGCGCCCTTGGTTCCCCACGTTTTCGATGACTTACCATTGTTTCGCATGGCCTGATACTCCTTCGTTTCGTGTCTGCCGAGGTCCCCTGAGGCAGCCGCCGCGCCAGCCCGGTCATTGCGTTTGTGAGACAGTGACCGTGCAAAATTGTTATGACGCGGCTCGCCGAACCTAGCCAGTGGGTCGCAAAAAAAAATCGCTTTATCGGGGTCGAGTCGCGGCTTGCGACAGCTCTCCTCGACCGCTCGGAGTCCAGAGCAGGAGTGCACGGGGACGGGATGTCGTGTCCCGAGGACGCGAGAAGCAGCGCGGCGCGACACCGTGGCCGGGTTGCCGGCAATCCGGGTTCCCGGGAGAGTGCCGCGCACCGCGAAGCCGCGAGCGGCGATTATTCTACGTCTTCGCCGAAATGCGCTCGCGCGATGCGCGATTTCAGGTATTCGAGCGTACCGAGGTCTTCGATGATGTCGCCGCCGGTGTCGTAGAAGAAGATCTCACCGTCCTTGTTGCGACCGACCGCGACCAACCACTCGAGTTCGTCGCGATCCTCGAGAAGATAGTTGATTGCCTGCGAGACACCCTTGCCTGGAATGATGGTGATCTTGGCACGTGGGCTGACCGGAGATTTGGCTTCGGGGCTCTTTTTCTTCATCGCTGCCGGTTCTCCCGGGTCCACTCGAAAACGAGCCTAAGAGCGGGTCCGGCTCATGTCAACTCCAGGGTGCACACGGTTTCGACGTGAAACGTGTGCGGAAACAGGTCGATCGGATCGGCTCGGACCAGCCTGTATCCGTGGTCGCCGAGCGCTCGAAGGTCGCGCGCGAGTGTCGGCGGGTTGCACGAGACGTAAACGATGCGTGCCGGCCGCAGCGCGCCGGCCGCAGTCACCGCATCTCCGAGTCCGCTGCGCGGGGGATCGACGACGAGCACGTCGGGACGCTCTGCGTGGCGTTCGAGGTAGGTCTTTGCGGCTGATGCGACGAATCGCAATCCGGGAACGCGAGAATCCTCGACCGCGCGGCGGCCGGCTTCGACCGCGGCAGCATCTTCATCGACCGCGATGACTCGCGCCGCGCTTCGTGCAAGCGCGAACGAGAAGTTGCCGGCTCCCGCGAACAGTTCGAGAACGCGCGGCGCTCTTCCTTGCAGCACAGCGTCGACCACTGTGGCGACCAGGATGCGGTTGGCAGCCGTGTTGACCTGGCCGAACGATGCGCCGGGAAGCTCGACGCAGACGCCTTCGGCAACTTCGAAGCGGCGTCCTATCTCGCCCCACTGGCGTCGCCATCCACGGCCCGAAAGCACCACGCCGCGCACTGGGGTATCGGGCGTCTCGACCATTTCGCGTGTCGCCAGCGTGTCGGCGTGGCGCAGCCGGCCCTTGCTCTGCAGCGCGAGCACGAGGCCTGGCAGCAGTCCGCGCGTGGCGATCTCTACTCGGTTGATGTCGGTCTTCAGACCGCCTGCGAACCGCTCCGCCTGCGGCAGTGCCTCACGGATGCGGGGCTCGGCGAGCAGACAATCCGGCACCGGCACCAGAGTGTTGCTTCGGGCCTGGTAGAACCCCATGCGTCCGCGTTCGAAGCGCAGACTGAGTCGATTGCGGTAGCCGAGGGTCTGCGGTGAAGGCGTGACCTCGCCGACCTCGGGGTCCGCGATTCCACCGATACGCTCGAGCGCGTCGACTATCGCGCGCCGCTTGGCGGCCAATTGCGCCTGGTAGTCGACGTGTTGCCAGGGGCAGCCACCGCACTCGTCTACGATCGGGCAGGGCGGCGCAACGCGCACCGACCCGGGCTCGAGCACCTCGATCAGATCCGCCTCTGCATAGGAGCCGTGGTCACGCCGCACGCGAGCACGGACGCGTTCGCCAGGCGCGGCGCCTTCGACGAAGACGACACGACCCTCGACGCGTCCTACTGCCGCACGACCGAAGGCCAGCGAATCGATCGTGAGTTCGACGTCCACCGCCTGGGTGTCCGAGGTACTCGGCGGCTTTGCAAACGAGCGGTGTTCACCGCGTCGCCTTGACTTGCCGTCTACCGCCCGAATAACCTTGCAAGTCGTGAGGCTTACCGTTATCGGATCCGGGGACGCGTTTTGCTCGGGGGGCGCTCTTCATAGCTGCAATCTGCTCGAGCACGCGGGTGGCAAGATCCTGCTCGAATGCGGTCCCGGCGTCCTGGCCGGGCTCAAGAGACACGGCATCGCGCCAGACGCCGTCGATGCCGTGGTCGTCTCCCACCTGCACGGCGACCACTTCGGCGGGATCCCGTTCCTGTTCCTCGAGTATCTCTTCGGCAAGCGCCGCGAGCGGCCTCTGACGATCGTCGGGCCGCCGACCACCGGGCCGCGCAGTTGCGCGCTGTACGCGGCGCTGTATCGCGAGCTTCAGTGCTTCGAACTCCCCTTCCGCATCGACTACGTGGAAATGCAGCATGGATCGAAGCTTCGGACGGCCGGCTTCGACGTCGAATCTTTCCTGGTACCGCACAACGCCGAACCTTTCTCGCTCGGTTACCGGCTGGCTTGTCCCGAGGGAACCATGCTTTTCTCCGGAGACTCGTCGTGGACCGAAGAGTTCGTCACGCGAAGCGCGGGGATCGACCTTTTTCTGTGTGAGTGCTGCTCGCTCGAGCCCGGCCCGCCGATGCACACCAGCTACCGTGAACTGCTCGCCCATCGCGCTCGCCTGGGCTGCAAGCGTCTGCTTCTGACCCACCTCGGCGAGGACGTGCGCCGCGCCGAGAAATCGGTCTTCGAACGCGCCTACGACGGACTGGTCGTCGACATCGCCTGAGGCCGGTGTTCAGCCCTTGGCGGCGCGTTCGGGCTCGGTGCGAGCGGAATTCTCCAACTCGGCGATGCGCTCGAGGAAGTTCATCGTGATCGTGTAGGTCGCGCCCCAGATTTCGTGGCGGCCGGCCGTGATAGCCGAGATCTGGTACTCGTTGCCGGCCCACTGCTTGGTCTGGGAGGCGTGATACCGCGGATCGCGCAGGTCGCTCAGCGTCACCGTGAACACGTCGGCCACCTCGTGGGGGTTGGGGCGGAACCGATATCCGCTCGGCAGCAGGCCGACCCACGGCGTGATCACGAACTGGGTGGCCATCGTGAAGACGTCATCGAGACACCCGAGGACCTGCACGTCACGCGGATCGATGCCGATCTCCTCGGCGCTCTCGCGCAGCGCGGTGTCGACCAGCGCTTCGTCGGCCGCTCTCTTGCCACCCGGGAAGGCGACCTGCCCCTTGTGGCTGGGCAGATGGTCGGTGCGAAGCGTGTACACGAGGTCGAAGTCGGGGCCGGCCGGGATCAGCGGCAGCAGCACCGCACAGGCCACGGCATCGGCAGCGTGAAGAACCACGCGCTCGCGGGATCGCAGGTGATCGGAGAGGCGCACCGGGAAGGGCATTACGCTTCATCCTGCGCACGACCTGCTCCGCTGGCAAGTCACCACCGCTACTTGCACTTGATCGAGGTCCCTCTTGCACTGCAGCGCGGCGCGCTGAAAGTGAGTTCGCCGCAGCGACCGAGTGCGCCCGAAGCGGAGTTGCCCAGCACCAACGTGAGGCTGAGCGGCACATCGCCGACGCCGACGGCGAAATCGCCGTGCTTGCCGCTGAGTGCGACGCTGACGTTGCCGCCTTGGCGGTCCTTGATCACGAGCTTGGTTATCCCCGAGGTGCCGCCGGGGTTGTTGTCGAGGAACTGGAACTTCGCCGGGGTCGTTCGCCAGCCGGGGCCCGGCGATGCATAGAGACCTCCGGGCAGATCGACGTTCAGCAGCGCGCTGCCGTTGGCGGCGCGAAGTTCGAGGCTGGCCCCTTCGATGGATGGATCGATGTCGAACACGCCGGTTGCCAGCGCGAAACGGCCTTTGAGCTGGAGTGAATCGTTGGTGGCGTCGCCGTCGCCGATCTTTCGCAGCGCGAGCTTGGGCTTCTCCCAACTGGTCTGGCCGGGGATCAGCGTCGCGCACAAATCGCAAGCGTCGCCGAGTCCGTCGCCGTCGGCGTCGGCCTGGTCGGTGTTGGCATCGCCGGGGCAGTTGTCGCACGCGTCGCCGACGGTGTCGCCGTCCGTGTCTTGCTGGCTCGGGTTGGGAATTCCGGGGCAGTTGTCGCCAGGCACTTCCTCGAAGGGCTGTGGGACCAGACGCCAGGTCTTCAGCGCGTTGGCATCGATGGTATCCGAGATCACGCCGCCTGCCAGCGAAACCGGCTGGACGTCGGTTTCGATCAGTGTGGTCGACCACGCCTGGCTCGGCGAGAAAGCGGTCGCGTCGAGCGTGACGGCCTGGTCGCTGCCGCCCATCTCCCACAGTCGAACGACGATCCCGCGCTCGCCCTCCTCAGCGGGCTTGAACGCGGTGATGACCGCGTTGCCGGCGCCGACCGACGCGAAGCTCCTGGTGGCATCCGTGAGTGGGCCGCTCTGGCTGGCTGGCAGTGCCAGCGCCACGAGCGGGTTCTGGTGCGCCAGGCTGGCGCGAAGCGCGTCGGCTCCCGAGTAGGGACCACTGGCGCCCACTAGCGCGAAGCGATGCGTGAAAAGGTTGTCACCGCCCTGGTCGTTCATGCCTGCCCACGAAGGGTTGCCGGTGGCCAGCACGCCGATGCTGTTGGTCGGAAGATCGAAGTCCGTGGGGGTGCTGGCGCCCACCTGCATCGCGAACGCGTCGCGGTTGGAAAGCGTCAGGTTGTACGCGCCGTCGTCGAAGTTGACGAAGTGGTTGAGCGTCATGAAATCCGCGCGCGTGCCGGGCAGGAAATCGCCGCCGTCCGCCGCCAGCCCCGGACGTGCGATCGCGCCTACTTCCTCGAAGCGGATCTGTGGGTCGGCAAGCGCGACGGCGAAGCGGTACTCGCTCTGGTTGGCCAGATTTTCGCTGATGCGGTCTTCGATCTCGGCGCGTGCGACGTCGCGCAGCAGTGTCACACGAACGCTGCGGTTGACCGCTCCGGTGATCGAACGGCGCAGCGTCACCGACACCGGACCGGCGTTTTCGACGACCACCGATCCGGCGCTTCCGTCGCCGAAGTCGTTGAGGGCAGAGCCGGCGGTTTCCTTGGCAGCGATCTTGTCGAACGCGCTGGTGAGTTCTCCGCGGGTGCCGACATCGATGCGCCACCGATCGCTCTCTATGCGGTTGCCGGTGACGGCGGCCGCGTCGGCCAGCGGCGCCGGCGTCGCATTCTCGTAGCGGTAGATCCGGTATCCGAGCGAGGGAACGCCGGAGGCCAGGATGCGCAGATGGTCCTGGCCGTCAAGCGTGACTACCTGGCTCGGCACTTCGCTGGAGGTGTCGACATCGGTCACGCGAAAGGGGCCGGAGGTCGCTACGGGAAGGTCGGCGTAGTCGGTGCGTGTGAACCCGAGCGGGTTGAAAACGGCGAAGCGACTCTCGGCCGGGGTGTCAAAAAGGGCGGCGAAGGCCGCGCGTGCGTCGGCGTCGACGCTGGCGACGCTGTCCCCGAGGTTCTGCGCCCAATCCTTCTTGTTGTTGACCACGTACGCGAGTCCCACCCCGCCATCGGCCCAGCCGTGCTCCATGTACTTGAAGTAGTCGATCAGGCCGCTCTCGAGCGTGTCGCGGCGGCTCGGCCAGAATGCCGCGTCGAACGAGTGTACCACCGCTGCCATCGCTTCGGCGGCGCGCATCTGTTCGATCGAGCGCCTGGTGCGCGCGGTGCGCTCGGAGAGTGCGGCGGGCCACAGGTCCCAATCGTTTCCCCATCCGCCGCGCAGCGTGGTCAGCGAGCCGACGTGGCCTTCGAGTTCCTGGAAGTAGTCGACCATGTTGGAGACCACCGCGCGGTCGCCGCCGGGATGGGCGTCGTTCCACTGCTTGGCCAACGTGACGAAGTCGTCGGTCTGGTAGCTGACGTCGTCCCAGCCGCCGCCGAACAGGCCCGTCATCGGCAGCAACGGAGCGCGCGGCGAGAAATGGTCGATTGCCGCTTGCAGTCCGGGCAGCGAAAGCTGGTCGCGGGCCTCGGCGTAGCCTCCCCATGAGGCGTTGCCGTTGGTCAGCGTGTACCACTTGAACAGCAGTTCCTTGTCGTCGGGACCCTGCCAGCGGAATACCTCGGTGGTCTGATCCTGCCACGGGGCCTGGGTCGCGCAGGCGCAGATTCCTTTCCACGTGTAGCGCACGTTCGAGCCCGCCCACAGACTGGCCAGTCCCCACGGGTTGGTCTGGTTCTCGATGTCCTGGGCGATCGCGAATTCGATTCCGTACTCGCGCTGGATACGGCCGGGATAGTAGCCGGCGCGGATCACGGCTTCGGTGGGCATCGCGCCGAACAAGAGCACGAAGGGATTGAGCGGGACCTGTATGTGGCCGTCGGCGATGCGAGAGATCAGTTCCTCGAACTGGGCCGGCGTGCGGTGTTGCTGATACAGCCGCAGGTACCACCAGCAGTCGGCGTTGAAGCGGGCCTGTTCTTCGGGGTCGTTGGCTGCAGTGGCCGTGATGCGACCGAGGTAGTAGTCGATCGCCGACAGCATTGCCGTGTCGTAGGTGTCGGTGGTCGCGTTCCAGCCGTAGTCGGTGTGGTCGTCGTTGGCGATGTAGATGGTGTGGGCGCCGGCCAATGTCGCCATCCACAACGATATCACCAGTGCCAACGCGCGCGCCGCGAATCTGGAGCCGGGAGCGAGACCAACGGCGGAGCTTGCGGCCGAGATCCCGCGGTGCAGTGAAGAACGGATCATGGAATTCCCCCCTCGAGGCTTCGAGTCTTGGCGCCGTCGTCGCCTCTGTCAATGGGGTGCTACTCGAGACTGTCGCGTAGACTGGCACGCGCCGGAAGCCGGCCGCGGCGAGCGACCAGCCGCGTCGATCTCCGGTTCTCGGTCGCGACTGCGGTGAAGTTCTTTGCCCGCGGGCAGGGCGGACGATAGGCTGCCGGCGTGCGCATCGACGTCGTCGTTCTCCACTACAACGAGATCGCTCTGAAGCTCGGCCATCGGCCGATGTTCGTCGCGCGTCTGGTGGACAACGTACGAGCGGCGCTGGCCGGTCTGGGCGTCGCGCGTGTGCACCATGCGTCGGGGCGCATCCTGGTCGAGCTCGGGGGCTGCGACGCGGGCAGTGTCCTGCAGCGCCTCGCCGTCGTCCCGGGGATCGCCAACTGCTTGCCGCTGGAACGACTACCCGCTGATCTGGACGCGCTCGACAGCGCCGTCGACGAAGCTCTGGAGGATTGGCGCCCGCAAGGGTCGTTCGCGGTTTCGGTGCGACGCGCCGACAAGCGATTCCCGATGCCGTCGCCGCAGATCGCCGCGCGCGTCGGCGCCAGGATCGTGGCCAGGACCGGCGCGCGAGTCGATCTGGGCAGGCCCGACTGCACGGTCCAGGTTCTCGTCCTGTTCGGCGAGATCCTGCTCGGCTTCGAGCGCGTCGAAGGATGCGGAGGCCTGCCGGTTTCGACCGGCGGCCGGCTGCTGCTGCTGCTCTCGGGCGGAATCGACTCGCCGGTTGCGGGCCTGCGCATGCAACGGCGCGGCGCACGCATCGAAGCGCTGCACTTCCACAGCGTGCCCTACCTGAGCGCGGCCAGTCAGGACAAGGCGCGCCAGCTGGCCGGCGTGATCGCGCGCGGGCAACAGACGGTTCGCCTGTGGATGGTGCCGTTCGGCGATGCGCAGGCTCAGATCGTGGCGGCGGTGCCGCGCCCGCTGCGCGTGGTTCTGTACCGCCGCATGATGATGCGGATCGCCAGCGGCGTCGGCTACAAGTGCAAAGCGCGCGCGCTGGTGACCGGAGAGAGTCTCGGCCAGGTGGCGTCGCAGACTCTTTCCAACATGGTGCTGATCGAGAGAGCCTCGACGATGCCGGTGCTGCGGCCGCTGGTGGGAATGGACAAGCTCGAGATCAGTCGCTACGCGGATCGAGAAGGTTGCTTCGAGATCTCGATTCTCCCCGACCAGGACTGCTGCACGCTGTTCGTGCCACGCCACCCGGCCACGGCGGCGGACGAACAACGTGTGCTTGAAGCCGAGGCGTTGCTCGACGTTGCCGGCATCGTCGAGGCCTGCCGCGACTCGGCGAGCGCCGAGATCATCGAGGCCACGTGGCCGGCTGCGGGCTCGAGGCGCGCAGCGATGGTCTGATCGCTGCGAGGTCAGTCGTCGCCGCCGTGGCCGCGGCGGCGCGCGCTGCTCCACAGGCGCTCGAAGGCCGCGGCGGTTTCCGGGTTCATTCCGGACAGCTCTCCCAGTCCCTCGCGCGGCGGCGTGGTCGCGACCGCAGCCTTCACCGCCGCGTGTGCTGCGGGGGGCGCTTGGCGCTGCGCCGCCGGCGCCGGCGTGTCCGGTTCCTCGACGCGGCCGACCACGAAAAACAGGTCCTTCACCACCGGGCGGCCCATCCAGCCATTGATCCTGGCAATGAGTTCTCGCTGTAGCAGGCTGAGCTCCTGCAACCAGCTCGAGGTCCTGACCACGACGACGAGGCGATCGCCGTCCAAGCGCACAGGCTGGGCATTGCGGGAGATGGTCTGGCCGACTACCTCGTCCCACGCCTGCCAGACACGATAGTCGTCGAGGCGGCGATCCAGGCCCAGGCGCGCGAGCGCCTGCTCGAGAAGAAGGGACAAGCGTTTGGGGCCGGCAGGCTTCACGCGAGCCGTCTTATCAGAGAAGGCGCTGCCCTCACAGGCGGCGCTGCGGGCTGGATCGTGGGCTCGGCGAGACGTTGAAATGGTGCTCTGGCAGGCGTAAACGAAAATTTGGCGAAACGGTGGCATGCCACAAGATGTGGTGGTAGAAGGATCTGCCATCCACAACTGACTGGGGTTTTACCCACTGCGGTCCCTTTTGACCCGAGCGTGCAGGGACCGCCGCGCACCGAAGCCATTCAAGTCGAGGGGCCGGCTGGAACGACCGGCGGCCGGCCCTGGTTTTTTTGCGGCGCAAGCAGGCAGGAGACTCGAAATCATGGAGGAAAAAGCAGCACGCGCAGCGACGGCTTCGTCGCCAGACGCCAACACGGATGCTACGGCGGCCGCGACCCCGGCCAAGGGCCGCGGGCTGACCTTTTCTCGGCGGCTGTCCAAGGCGGGCGTCGATCCGTTCAGCACCGTCGAGTGGGAGTTGCGCGACGCGATCATTCAGGGGGAGGGCGGCAAGACGGTCTTCGAGCAGCGCGGGGTGGAGTTCCCGGCGGCTTGGTCCCAGCTTGCGACCAATGTAGTCGCGTCCAAGTACTTTCGCGGCCAGCTCGGCAGCGGTCAGCGCGAATCCAGCGTGCGCCAACTGCTCAGCCGTGTGGTTCGCACGATCGTGGGTTGGGGCGAGACCCAGCACTATTTCGCCGACGAGGCCGCGCGCGACACGTTCCGTGACGAACTCACCCACCTGTTGCTCGAGCAGGAGGCCTGCTTCAACAGCCCGGTGTGGTTCAACGTGGGCGTCGAGAGCAAGCCTCAGTGCTCCGCGTGCTTCATCCTGTCGGTCGACGACACGATGAATTCGATCCTGGACTGGTACCGCAAAGAAGGCGTGATCTTCAAAGGCGGGTCGGGTTCGGGCGTCAACCTGTCGCGTATCCGCTCCTCGCGTGAGCCATTGGTGGGCGGCGGGACCGCCTCGGGGCCGGTGTCGTTCATGCGCGCCGCCGACGCCTCCGCCGGCGTCATCAAGTCGGGCGGCAAGACCCGGCGCGCGGCCAAGATGGTCGTTCTCAACGTCGATCACCCGGACATCGAGGACTTCATCGACTGCAAGTCGGCGGAGGAGAAGAAAGCCTGGGCTCTGATCGACGCCGGCTACGACGGCTCGATAGACGGTGAGGCTTACGGTTCGATCTTCTTCCAGAACGCCAACAACTCGGTCCGGGTCTCCGACGACTTCATGCGCGCGGTCGAGGCCGACGGTCCCTGGAGCACGCGCTTCGTGCGCAGCGGCCAGCCGTGTCAGACTTACAAGGCCCGCGATCTGTGGCGCCGTATCGCCGAGAGTGCGCATTTCTGCGGCGACCCCGGGCTGCAGTTCGATACCACGATCAACGACTGGCACACCTGCCCCAACACCGGTCGCATCAACGCGTCGAACCCGTGCAGCGAGTACATGCACCTGGACAACTCGGCCTGTAACCTCGCTTCGCTGAACCTGATGAAGTTTACGGAGGACAGCGGCCGGTTCGATATCGACGGCTTCAAGCATGCGGTCGGCGTGCTGATCACCGCCCAGGACATCCTGGTCGACAACTCGAGCTATCCGACGCCGGAGATCGAGCGCACTGCGCACGACTACCGCCAACTCGGCCTCGGCTACGCCAACCTCGGAGCGTTGCTGATGTCGATGGGCCTGCCTTACGATTCCGACTCCGGGCGTACCTATTCCGCCGCGGTCACATCGCTGATGTGCGGCGAGGCCTACAACCAGTCCACCCGCATCGCCGGAGCCCTCGGTCCCTATGCGGGCTACGTGTCCAACCGCGACGCGCAGCTCAGGGTCATCGACAAGCACCGGGAGAAGTCACGAGCCATCGACTCCGCCTACGTCCCGCTGGACCTGCTGTCGGCCAGCCGCGAGGTCTGGGAAGAGGCTCTCGGCCGCGGGCGAGCCGAGGGAGTGCGAAACTCCCAGGTCACCGTCCTGGCGCCGACCGGAACCATTGCGTTCATGATGGACTGCGATACCACCGGCGTGGAGCCCGACATCGCGCTGGTCAAGTACAAGAAGCTGGTCGGCGGCGGCATGCTCAAGTTCGTCAACACGACGGTGTCGCGGGCGCTTCGCAAGCTCGGCTACGAGACCCGCGAGGTCACGGACATCCTCGAGCACATCGACGAGAACGATACCATCGAGGGGGCGCCGCACCTGCGCGAGGAGCACCTGGCGGTCTTCGACTGCGCGTTCAAGCCACGCCGCGGCGTGCGTTCGATCGAGCCTCTCGGCCATATCCGGATGATGGGAGCGGTCCAGCCGTTCCTGTCGGGTGCGATCTCCAAGACGGTCAACATGCCGCCCGAGGCCACCGTCGAGGACGTCGAGAAGATCTATATGGACGCGTGGAAGCTGGGTCTGAAAGCGGTGGCGATTTATCGCGACGGCTGCAAGCGCAGCCAGCCCCTCAACACGAGTTCCGATGCGGCCAAGGCCAAGGACGCCCAGGAAGCCGCGCAGCGCCCGGTGCGCCGGCGCCTTCCGGCCGATTGCCGCTCCATCCGTCACAAGTTCGATGTGGCCGGCCACGAGGGCTACATACACGTTGGATTCTTCGACGACGGCGCTCCCGGCGAGATCTTCATCAAGATGGCCAAGGAGGGCAGCACGATCTCCGGGCTGATGGACACCATCGCCACGCTGACCTCGCTGTCGTTGCAGTACGGCGTGCCGGTCGAGGCGCTGGTCAACAAGTTCGCCCACGTTCGTTTCGAGCCAGCCGGGTTCACCAAGAATCCGGAGATTCCGGTGGCGAAGTCGCTCACCGATTACATCTTCCGCTTCCTCGGGACGCGCTTCTCGGGCGAGTCGAGGGCGGCGGCGGCCGAGGCTGCCGAGGCCAAGGCGACCGCGCCCGCGCCGCAGCGGCCGAAACTGGAAGTGCTCGAAGGCGGCGCCTCGCTGCAGGGCAGGCCTACCGATTTCATTCTCTCGCAGAGCGATGCGCCGACCTGCTCAGACTGCGGTTCGATCATGATCCGCAACGGAGCCTGCTATAAGTGCCACAACTGCGGCGCCACGAGCGGCTGCTCGTGAGGCTGGGCTAGGGCCGGACGATGGGACTTGCGGGAGCCGAGCCGGGAGAACGGCGGGGTTCGCCGGGTACCGGCTCGGCTCCGCTCGGCAGTATGACCGTTACCTCTCCGGGGCGCACCCAGTTCTGCGTCGAACGCAGTTCGGTTTCGAGGGAGCGAGGGTCGTTGCGAAGCGACTCGAGGCGGTCTTCGAGAGCCGCGTTGGCCTGGATGCGTTCGAGGACGCGATCGGATCGCTCGGTGACGGTGCGTTCGAGGCCGGTCAGGCCTGAGAAGCCGTAGGGACCGAGGAACAGGGAGTACGCGAGAACCAGCACCGCGACGCCAAGGGCGCGCACCAGCCACGCGAATACGGGGTGCGAAGAGTTCATCTTTCTGCTGCTGGCGCCGTTGGTGATCTCGGCGGTGACAAAGAATATCCCGCAGCCGCTGGAGCATTCAACGTCTCGGCGCCTGCGCACAGACAGGAGACAGCACAATCATGAGAATCGAGTCCGTTCACGCGCGAGAAATTCTCGACTCGCGCGGCAATCCCACGCTCGAAGCGGAGGTGAGGGTCGCTGGTGGAGCCTTCGGCCGGGCCTGCGTGCCATCGGGCGCTTCGACCGGTCAGCACGAGGCCCACGAACTGCGCGACGGAGACAAGAAGCGCTACGGAGGCAAGGGCGTGCTGACGGCGGTCGCCAACGTGAAGAAGGTGCTGGGGCCGGCGGTCGCGGGTATGGACGTGCGCGAACAAGAGGCGATCGATCGGCGGATGATCGATCTCGACGGCACGCCGAACAAGGGAAGGCTCGGCGCCAACGCGGTGTTGGCGGTCTCGCTCGCGGTGGCTCACGCGGCCGCGGCCTACACCAAGCAGCCGCTATTCAGGTCGATTGGCGGCCCGCGTGCGCGCGTGCTGCCGGTGCCGTTGATGAACATCGTCAACGGCGGCGCCCACGCCGACAACCGACTCGATTTCCAGGAGTTCATGATCGTCCCGCACGGCGCCAAGTGCTTCGCCGATGCGCTGCGGATGGGCGCCGAGGTGTTCCACGCCCTGAAGTCCGTGCTCGAGGCGCGTGGCCAGAGCACCAACGTCGGGGACGAGGGCGGTTTCGCTCCGGGACTTCCCGGCAACGAGTCCGCCATCGAGGTCGTGCTGGAGGCGATCGAGAAGGCCGGCTACAAGCCCGGGCGCCACATTTCGCTGGCGCTGGACTGCGCCGCGACCGAGTTCTGGCGCGATGGAAAGTACGTTTTTTCCAAGTCCGGAGGCGGCAAACTGACCTCCGCGCAGATGGTCCGGCTCTATGAAAAACTGGTCCATCGCTACCCGATCGTGTCGATCGAAGACGGGCTGTCGGAGGACGATTGGGACGGCTGGATCGAGCTCACCAAGCGCCTGGGCGGCAAGGTGCAACTGGTCGGCGACGATCTGTTCGTGACCAACTCCGAGCGTCTGCGACGCGGCATCAAGCAGGGAGCGGCCAACTCGATCCTGGTCAAGGTGAACCAGATCGGCTCGCTCACCGAGACCCTTCAGGCCGTCCGCGTCGCCAAGCGCGCCGGCTATACCTCAGTGATCTCCCACCGATCGGGTGAGACCGAGGATTCGACCATCGCCGATCTCGCGGTTGGCGTCGGGGCGGGGCAGATCAAGACCGGATCGCTGTCCCGCGGCGAGCGCACCGCCAAGTACAACCAGCTTCTTCGCATCGAGGAAGCGCTGGGAAAGCGCGCCGTCTATCCGGGGCGCAAAGCGTTCGCATGAACCGCTGCGAAGGCGCCGACGGCGGAGCTTTTGCCGCGTTTCATGCGACGACGGGAGTGATCATCGCGATGCATGAGGTCGGTTACGCACAGCCGCTCCTGCCCTTGGCCGTGCGCGAACGCCACCATGGTGTTGCGTTTTTGTTGACTCCCTCATCCCGGGGTCTCTATAATTCGCACAGTGCGTGAAAGATGTGCGCACGGTTCGATGCTTCGCCTGCGAGGGTGATCGCGGAAAACAGCTGAAGGAGGCAAACCATGGCTGGAAGGAAGAAGGCATCGAAGAAGAAGGCCGGCAAGAAGGCCGGTAAGAAGAAGGCCGCCAAGAAGAAGGCGACTAAGAAGAAGGCCGGCAAGAAGAAGGCCGCCAAGAAGAAGGCGACCAAGAAGAAGGCCGGCAAGCGCAAGGCCAAACGGAAGGCCAAGGCTGCTGCACCCGCTGCCGCGGGCGCAGCTCCCAAGCGCAGAGCAAGCAGCCGCAAGAAGGGCTGATTCGGTTACTCAACCAATAACCAACCACTGACAGGTACGAGCGCCCGGTTCGTACCACCAGCGAAACACCCTCACAGGCGAACATCGAAACCCTTCGGGGTTCGGAAAAAGCCTCCCGGTAACCCGGGGGGCTTTTTTCGGTCTTGCCGCCAGCCGCGCCAGCAGGCAGGGGCTGAGCCTTTTCGCCGTGTGCCGGTGCCCTGCGCGCGCGGCCGTCGATCCCGTCCGCAGGCGCGGCCGCGGGGCAGGCTTGACGGCCCGCTTTTGACATAGTGGAGAGTGTCGCTTACTACACGCGCACAATTGGACCCCCCACGGAGGATTGGAGACTACAATGAGCGTTAAAGAAGTGTTCGATGCCATGCCTTCGCGTTTCAACCCTGCCGCCGCGGCGGGCGTCAACGCGACCTACCAGTTCGACCTGACCGGTGACGGCGGAGGTACCTACCAGGTGAAGATCGGCGGCGGCGCCTGTGAAGTCACCGAGGGCGCCTCCAACCCGGCTCCCAACATCACCATCACGATGGCTGCCGGCGACTATCTCGATATGGTGAGCGGCAAGCTCAACCCGCAGATGGCCTTCATGGGCGGCAAGCTCAAGATCAAGGGCGACATGAGCCTGGCCCTCAAGATGCAGCAGATCTTCCCGAACGCCTAAGCGACGCTCGACGGAAGGACCAGACAACAAGGGGGAGCCTCCGGTGGAGGCTCCCCCTTCGTTTATGCGCTGTTGCCCGAGGGCCGCGTTGGGAGCCGCCGATCCAGGCTTGGTCAGGCCACGCCGAGGTTGCGTCGCGGTACGTCGCGTAGCAGCACTTCCACCGACGCCTCTCCGAAGCTCCCCCGATTCATCCGCTCGAGTCCGGCGCGCACCTCGCGCCGGGTCATCAAGATTCCGTACGAGGCCAGGATCTGCTTGATCGTGTCGTAGTGCGCGTCGATCGAGTGGGTGACCGAAGTGTAGCCGTGACGTCCGGCGCGCGGCCCGTCCCACAGCGCCATCGGGTTTAGCCCGAACATGTGGATGTCGGTCTCGGACGGCTCGATGACCAGGATGTCGCCGTGGAAGTTCGGGTCTTCCTGGTACTGGCGCAGCCCGTACTGCAGGCGCGTGTGAAGCAAGGTGCGGAACACCTGGTTGATCACCCCGCCCATGCCGGAGTCGGCGATCGGCGTTCCCTCGCTGACCCACTCGCCCTTGTCCATGTCGAAACGCCGGTGGATGCGGTTCGAGAACGGGCGGAACGGGTTGTAGCAGATCACCAGGTCGGCGCCGTGTTCGATGGCTACGTCGATGTTGGCGGTGCGCCGCACGCCGCCGTCAACGTAGTCGATGCCGTTGATGCGTGCCGGCCGGTAGAAGCCCGGCAGCGCGGTCGAAGCCTGGATGGCCTGAGAAATGGTCGTCGAACTGTCGGTGTCGTGCCCGAACACCACCTGCTCGGCGGTGTCGAGGTTCATCGCACAGATGTACAGTTCCTTGCCGGTGGCTTCGTGGAAGTTCTTGAAGTCGTTGGGGATCTGGTTGCGCTCGAGGTTCTCGCGGATGTACCGCTCGATGGTGGAATTGTCGCAGATCCCCGAGGGGAGGTAGTCGTGCGGCATCGGGATGCGGTTGGCGAGAAGTTCCTGCACGATCGGTACTGCGACGTCCTGCAGAGTCGATAGCGAGGGGTGCCGCTGGAAGACCCGCAGCGCCGGCTTCAGGCGCTCGACCAGGTGCGGGGAGCGCGAAATCATCTTCGAGAGCGTTCGTGGCACGAAGGTGGCCAGATCGGTCACATACTCGACGGGTCGCCGCAGCAACTCCTCGTAGTTCGGGTTGTAGAAGTGACGCGGCAGGAACTGTGACAGAATGCTGGAGGTCCCGTCGAGCGCGCGCAGTGTTTCCGATGGGGTTACTCCGGCCGCCAGCGGCGCCGACAGCAGCGCACCGGCGCTCAGGCCCACGTACAGATCGAAATCGGTGGTCTTGCGATTGATGAGGAAGTCGTCGAGCGCCTTGAGTCCGCCGAGTTTGAAGGCGCCGCCGGTTACCGCGCCTCCGGCCAGCACTAGCGCGACTTTGGGATCGCGCTTGCGGGTGTTGAGGTCGCTTTTCTGGATGATGGTGATGCTCATGCCGCTCCCCTGCTGGCTCAGCC
>JACRCR010000064.1 GCA_016218925.1 Deltaproteobacteria bacterium
GAACGCGACGATGTCGCGCCGCAGTTCCTCGCTGGCAATCCAGGTCTTCTTCAACGTCACGAACGCCTTGACGATCTCGCCCGCGATCGCGTCGGGTTTGCCGATCACGCCGGCCTCGGCCACGGCGGGATGCTCCATCAACGCGCTCTCGACTTCAAAAGGGCCGATCAGATGGCCAGCCGACTTGATGACGTCGTCGCCGCGGCCAACGAACCAGTAGTAACCTTCGGCGTCGCGACGCACGAGGTCGCCGGTCAGGTACCAGCCCGCGGCGAAACACTTGCGGTAGCGCGCGTCCTCGCCCAGGTAGCCGCGAAACATCGACGGCCAGCCCGGCCGCAGCGCCAGTTCGCCGTGCTCGCCGGGATCTTCGACCAATTCGGCCCGGCCCTCGCGCACGACTGCGTTGCCGGCGCTGTCACGCCGTACGATCGCGGCTTCTACCCCCGGCAGCGGTCGTCCCATCGAGCCGGGCTTGACGTCCATCGCCGCGAAGTTCGCGATCATGATTCCGCCGGTCTCGGTCTGCCACCAGTTGTCGTGGATCGCCGTCCCGAAGGCCTGCTGGCCCCACACGACGCCCTCGGGGTTCAGCGGTTCGCCGACGCTGGCGATGAAACGCAGGCTGGAAAGGTCATGATCGCGCGCAGCGTCGAGGCCCACCTTCATCAGCATCCGCACCGCCGTCGGCGCGGTGTACCACACGCTGACCCGCTGCTGCTCGATGGTCGCGTACCAGCGGTCGGCGTCGAAGTCGCCCTCGTCGACGATGCTGGTCACGGCGTTGGTGAGCGGAGAGATCAGGCCGTACGACATGCCGGTCACCCATCCGGGATCGGCCGTGCACCAGAAGACGTCGTCGGGATGCAGGTCGAGCGCCAAGCGCCCGGTTACGTGGTGAGCGACGACCGCGTCGTGAACGTGGACGGCACCTTTGGGCGTGCCGGTGGTGCCGCTGGTGAAGTGCAGCAACGCGATGTCTTCGGGATCGGTGGCGGGGATCTCGAACCGCGGCTGCGCCTGGGCCATCAGCGCGGTCAGGTCGAGCGTGCCAGCAACGTCCGTCACTTTGCCGGCGGTGTCCGTGAGCAGCACGTGTCGCAAATCCGGCAGCGACTGGCGCGACGCGCGCACTTTCTTCTCGTACAGTGCGGGCGTGGTGATCAGAATCTTGCCGCCGCCGAGCGTGAGTCGCTGGCGCACCGGCTCGGGCCCGAACGCCGAGAACAGCGGCGAGAAGACCGCGCCGAGTTTGAGCGTACCTAGCGCGCACACGTAGAGTTCGGGAATCCGCCCGAGCAGCGCGAAGACGCGGTCCCCGCGCACGACCCCGAGCGCGGCCAGGACGTTGGCGAAGCGCGAGGTCTCGCGCATCAGGTCCGCGTAGCTGAAATCGCGCCGCTCGCCGCGGCGCCCCAGCCAGCGAATCGCGACATGATCGCGGCGCTCGCCGAGGGCGTGACGGTCTACCGCCTCGTGAGCGATATTGAGGCCGCGGCCCCCCGGCAGTCCGTCAAGCCCGGCGCGCGCCTGCGACCACGAGAACGACGCGCACGTCTCGTCATAGCTACGAAGATTCGGCTGAACCCGCCAGAGGCTGCTGTCCTTGCGGAGGAGTTCCATCGGACCCCCTTGACCCGCACGCCATAGTAGTGATCCCCCGCAGCCTGCCAAGCCCCGAGGGGGTCAAGTCGCGCCTTTCGACAGGTCTTCTCGACCGGTCGCAGCTGAGACAAAGCGTACAGCAGCGGCCGCGCGTCTGTCGCGCCGCAACCGCGCCGCCGGCTGTCCCCCGCCCTCAGTTCACCGTGAACTCGCGCGACGTGCCGGTGTAGGCGTTGATGCTGCCGTCCCACCCGGATTTCCAGTGCCCATAGTGCCGGATGCGGTAGGTGCCGGTGGTGGCGGTGGTCGGGATCGCCCACTGAATGGTGACGTGGGAGCAGGCCAGCGTGGGCACGCAGTTGTTGCGTTCCCAGATGTACTTGGTCTCCCAGTCCCAATCTCGCGCGACGGTGACCCACGAGGTGCCGGACTTGCGCTGCACCTCCAGGAAAGTGCTCTGCGTCTTCAGGTTGTTCTTTGGGTGTCCGCCCCAGAACTTGACGCTGGCGGTCTGGCCTCGCGCGTAGGACGCATTGGCGTTGCTGTAGACGCTGCCGAAGCTCACCCACAGCGGCTTGTCGTCGAACACCACGCCGGTCTGCAGCGTGGTCTGGCAGCAGGTGAGGTCGCGCGGCGTCGGTCCCGCCGCCACCGTCGCTCCGGTGCGCAGCGCCGCCGCGAGTTTCTGGAACTCCTGCTGGTAGGCCGCCAGCGTCCACGGCCCGAAGTGGGTCGAGGCACCTTCGTAATTCTGGGTGGCGTATTCCTCGCGGGTGGAAACGTAGCCGGCGTAGGCGTTGGACGGTCCGGCAATCAGAAAATTGCTGACGCCGGCGGCGGTCAGTTCGGCGCGCACGGTGGCGAGCAAGCGTCGCCCGGCCATCGTCGTCGACTCGTACGGCACCGCCACCAGCGCCAGGTTGCCGATGCGCACGATTTGCACCGGCAGTACCTCGGGCGTCCACGGGTAGGGCTGCTGGGTGCCGGTCTCCAGAACGATCGGCTTCTCTGCCTGGCAGGAGGTGGTGCTGGTCAGGCAGTTGAACCCCTCCCAGACGTTGGCGACATCGCCGCAGGTGAAGCCCTCTGACCCGTACCCGGGGCCGTCCTCGGCTCCGGCCAGCATCGAGTATCCGATCGCGGCGGGGCAGGTGCTGCGCCACGAGCCGTCGGTCCATGCCGGCGCAACGCTCACCGCATCCATCTTTACGTAGCTGTGCCGGTAGTCGACGCCTCCGGTCACGAGCGCGGTGGCGCTGTTGTAGAGCGCGACGGCCTTGTTGTACTGCTTCTCGCCCGAAATCTTCGTACTGTCGAAGTCGTTGGCCCCGCCGCCGTTCTCGCCGCCGTAGATGTTGGGCGAGACATCTCCCTCGTTGCTGTTGGCGAACGCCGCGACGAAGGTTTGCGCCGTGGTGGTGTAGTTGGTGCCCTTGAGGTTCTCGAACAGCCACGACGCGTAGCCCTTGTTGTCGGCGCTGATCAGCAGGTTCTGGTTGCCCATCGAGGTGGCGTGGACCGGGAACCAGTTGATCTCTCCGATCTCCTGCCCGGCCGCGCGTTGGAACTTGAGCAGCGTCATCGTCTGGTCGACGTTGCTCGAATACAGCGCGCGCTCGGCAGCGGGGTTGGCATCGTAGGCCGCCGCCGAGCGGTTGATGCTGGTGTCGAGAAGCGCGCCGCTGGCGATCTTTATGGTTCCGGCCGAGAGGTTGTTGTGGGCGCGAACGATCGACTGGTAGATGCCTTCGGCCATCGCGTTGTAGTTCTGCGAGTCGAATCCGAGGATCGTCAGATTGTACAGCGCGTAGTGCGAGAAGCCGCCCGGTCCCGAGTGCGTGTGGGTGGCGCTCAGCAGCACGTTGGCGTCGGTGTAGAGCGAGGCGCCGTAGGTGGTCTGAAGCTTCTGCACGACCTTCTGTTTGACCGCCTGGAAGATCATCCCGAGGTCCGCGTTGACGAAAACCGCGCGCTTGCCGTTGCACGTCGAGGCGATCACGAAGGCGCGCGAGTGCAGCCGCTGGTGAATGCCGGCAGTCTTCTGATCGAGCATCGCGTAGCCCATCATTCCCAGCTCGGCGGCCGGGCCGGTGATGTCATAGATGCCGCTGCCGATCTGGAAGCTGGTGTTGCCGGAGCAGCCGGTCTGGGCGCGGGCAGGACCTGCCAGGCAGGTGATTGCAACTACTGCGGTGACGATGAGAAGGCTGATGGTGCGGTTCATGGTTCCCTCCGAGCCGGGCGGCTTCTGCTCTTTCTATGCGATCGGCCGGGGTCAATGCACGCGCCGCGGGCGGGGAAGGTGCATTGACGAGCGAAAAGGCCTCGGGGCGGGTCGCGGCGAACGCGGTTGGCCACCTTTTCTTGCCGGGGCTCCGAGGTTAGGTTCGCCGCGATGCTCCGGCCATCCCGGAGCCTACGGATACCCGCGGAGGTCCCCACATGGCCGATCTGATCCCTGACCTCGACGAAGTCCGGCGCCTCGACCGCGAGCACGTGCTTCACCCGATCACCGAGCTGCGCAAGCAGGAGAAGTACGGCTCGAACATCTTCGTCGGTGGCCACGGTGTCGAGCTGACCACGGCCGATGGCCGCACGCTGCTCGACGGCTTCTCGGGACTCTTCAACATCAACGTCGGTCACGGCCGCACGGAAATCGCCGACGCGGTGGCCGCGCAGATGGCCAAGCTCGCCTACTACCCGAGCTTCTGGGATTTCGGCAACGAGCCTGCCACCCGGCTGGCACAGAAGATCGTCGGACTGTTGCCGTCGGACAGGCATCTGAATCATGTGCTGTTCCACAGCGGCGGCAGCGAGGCGAACGAGGCCAATTTCAAGTTCGCGCGGCTCTACCACGCAGTGCGCGGCAAGGCCTCGAAGGCCAAGATCGTGTCGCGGCGCTGGGCCTTTCACGGCGCCACGCGCGGGGCCGGCACGGCCACCGGAATTCTCGCGTATCACATCTTCGTCGAGCAGGACGCGTCGCACGCCTACTTCGCCACTCCGTACTGTTACCGCTGCGAGTTCGGCAAGACCTATCCCGACTGCGGCCTGGCTTGCGCGCACGATCTCGAAACGGTGATCGAGCGCGAGGGCGCTGACACGGTGGCGGCCGTGATCCTGGAGCCGGTGATGGGAACCGGCGGCATGCTGGTGCCGCCGCCCGACTACTACGGTCCCATCCAGGAGATCTGCAAACGCCACGACGTGCTGCTGATCCTCGACGAAGTGGTGACCGGCTTCGGACGCACCGGCAAGTGGTTCGGCATGGAGCACTGGGGCATCAAGCCCGACCTGGTGTCGTTCGCGAAGGGCATTTCCTCGGGCTACCTGCCGCTGTCGGCGTCGGTCGTGTCCGACCACGTCTACGAAACCATTCGCGATCAGATCCCCGAAGGTATCCCGCTGATGTTCGGGCTCACCTACAACAACCACCCGACCTGCTGCGCGGCCGGGCTTGCCAACCTGGAGATCGTCGAGCGCGAGGGGCTGGTCGAGAACGCCGCAGTGGTCGGCGCCTACATGCTCGAACGCCTGCGCGAGGCATTTGGCAAGTCGCCGATCGTCGGCGACATCCGCGGCTGCGGCATGCTCGCGGCCGTCGAGATCGTACGTGACCGGACCACCAAGGAGCCGTTCCCCAACGTCGAAGATCCGCACCACATTGCGGCGGCGGCGTTCCAGCGCGGTCTGATCGCGCGGGCGCTGTTCCAGTGCGTCGCGCTGGCGCCGCCGCTGATCTCCACCAGGGCCGACATCGATCGGATGGTCGCGGTGCTACAGCAGGTGTGGCCGGAGGCCGAGCGGCACGCGCTGGGGTGAGCGCGGACCTGTACTTCTCGATACCGGTTTCGTGATCCGAGGCCTCGTGGCCGCGTCGCCACAGGATCGGCGACCGTGCATGTAGTCAACCTGAAGCAGGAGGCGTGCGCGTGGCGGTCGTCATGAGACAGTCCGGCTCCGCCATTCTCTTCAGTGGCTACCTCGCGCTGCGATCGATCATGCGTCACGGTTCTCGGCCGACGTAAGGAGCAAGGTGCTCCTCGACGTCGAAATCGCGGCACCGACGGCGCACGCGTGGAAGGTCGAACGTCTCGCCGTACAGCTCGTGTAGCTGGGCTGCATCGGCCATGTCTTGCGGCCGACCAGCGATCAGTTTGAAGACGAACAAGTCCTCGGGCGTCACGACGGGTAGCTCGACGCCCAGCACATGGAGCGGCTGTCGGCGGCTCAGGTCATGTGGAGCGGCGGCCGAGCCCCACCGGCAGCGCGTGCTCGCGGCCCCGGCCGGTGCGGCGCAGGTCGTCCGCGAGAAGAGTGGCCGACCACGCGACGGTCTCGAGCAGGCGCTCCTCGATGGGCACCTCAGCCACGCGCCGGCGACGAGCCGCGAGCGCTTCTTTCTGGACCTCGGTCCAATGCCGGCGGCGAATTGCATCCACAGCGTCGATACTGCCGGCGCGCAGCCAAGGTGGCAACTCGCTCGAATGGATACAGCGATCCGGGCTGACGGAACGTTCAAGACATTCCAAGCATCCATTACGTAGAGATTACGGACCGGAGGACCAGGATGGAGCGGAAAGTCGGCGTTTTCGTAGAGGGGGTTGGGGGCCTCGGCTGCCAGCGCAGGCGTGCTCAATGCGCCGCAGGGCAAGGTCTTCGCGCTGCTGTATCTCGAGCGCACCTCGCTCTCCCTCGAGGAGATCGCCGAGCGCCTGGGCCAGAGCAAGAGCAACGTCTCGATCAACGTCCGCGGCCTCGTCGACTGGCACCTCGTTCGGCTCATTCGAGTGCCGGGCTCGCGGCGTGACCACTACGAGGCGGCAACCGATCTGGTGCGCGTCATGCAGGAGATCATCGAGCGCCGCTTCCTCTGGAACCTGCGCCAGGTGCTGGCGACGATCCAGGAGACGCGAAGCGTGGACGACGCGTCCACCGCGGCTTTCATCAATCAGCGCCTCGACACGCTCGAAAGCTTCTTTCGCCTGATGGATGCCACGGCTGGGATGCTCGCACCCGGAAGACCCTTCCCGCCGCAGCTTACTTCCGCAGCGGCACCACCGGCGGGAGATGCCGGCAAGACGGCCAAACCGCCCGCCAGGAGGTCTCGATGATGGAGCCGGTAGTCAGCGTCGCATTGGCAGGGCTGGTCTTTTTGCAAGCACGCACATCGGGATGGCCTCGGCGCCGGTGCGAGGGCGGCTCGCGGCAAGGTTCGGCGATATCGGCTTCAGGGCAGTGTTCGCGCTCGTGGCCAGCGTCAGTTTCGCCGCGCTCTGCTACGTGTACTCGATGGCCGGCAACCAGGGGCCGGCCGGGCTCGCGCTCGGCGCCAGTGCGTGGCTTCGCTGGCCACTGATCGCGGTGAGCGTGCTCGGCATCGTGTGCGTGTTCGGTTCGCTGTGGGACTATCCGACGTCGGCCTACGCGCCCAGCAGCGCGGGGCGGAAACCGCAGCCGCGCGGATTCGAGCGCCTCGTCGCGTCCTAGTCTCTCTCGCGCGCCGGTGCCTGACGGGCCGTTCATCCGCGTTGTCGACCGCGTGCGAGACGGAGCGTTGTGTCAAGAAGCGGGTCGCGGTAGTCGATCCGCTCCGGGACGAGGAGGCATGCCGAACGCCGGCGTTTTCCCGGCAAGTGAGGACCGTATAGTGAGCTACTTCGCCGACGAACCTTCCCACGTTACGCAGTTGCGCGAGACGATCCGCCGTTTCATGGAGCGCGAGATGCCGCGCGAGGCGGTGCGGCAGTGGGACCGGGACCGCACGTTTCCGATGGAAGTCTTCCGCCGCCTGGCGGCCACGGGCGTGTGCGGACTCACGGTCGAGGAGGAGTACGGAGGCGTGGGGCACGACATCTTCGCCGCGGTTGCGGTGATCGACGAGCTGTCGCGCCGCGGCATGGGGATAGCCGGCCCGTACATTCACTGCGCGTTCTACGGTGGGCTCAACATCGGCGAGAACGGCTCCGAGTCGCAGCGGCGCGCCTTCCTGCCGCGTATCGCGCGCGGCGAAATGCTGTTCGCGTACGGGCTTTCCGAGCCCGATGTCGGCGGGGATCTGGCCAGTGTGACGATGAGCGCACGCCGCGACGGCGACCGCGTGATTCTCAACGGCACCAAGCGCTGGTGTACCGGTGCTCGCTTCGCCGATTCAATTTTGTGTCTGGTGCGATCGGACAGCGCGGCGCCGCGCTACCAGAACCTCTCGTTCGTGCTGGTGCCGCCGCATCTCCCGGGCGTCACCATCGTCGATATCGATCATCTCGGGATACGCTACGCCGCCACTACCGACGTGATCTTCGAAGACGTGGAAGTGTCGATCGACGACGTACTCGGCGGCCCGGAAGGTTGGAACCAGGGATGGCGAATGCTGGCCGGACCAGCACTGGACGTCGAGAAGCTCGAGATCACCGCGGTCGCGTACGGAATCGCGGCGGCGGCGGTCGACGATGCGTGGGCGTACTCGCAGGAGCGCCGCCAGTTCGGCAAGCAGATTTGCGCTCACCAGGCCGTTCGCCATGCGCTGGTCGAAGCCAAAACGAAGCTGCACGCGTGCCGGCACATGCTCTATCACGCGGCCTGGCTGGCGACGCAGCGCCGCCCGTGCTCGGTGGAAGCCTCGATGGCCAAGCTCTTCATCGGCGATACGGCTGTCGACATCGTGCTTGCGTGCCAGCGCATCCTCGGCGCCTACGGCTGCGCCGAAGGCTACGACATGGAGCGCTACGTGCGCGACATCTGCGTAATGCCGATCGTCGGCGGCTCATCCAACATCCAGAAAAACAACATCGCCTCCCGCCTCCGCCTCCCGTAAAGGGCGTCAAGTCGCGCAGGGGGTCATCGCGCAGGGGGTCAAGTCGCGGCTTGCGACTTGCTCTGCGAGGAGGATGGGGTCAAGGAGGATGGAGGAGGATGGGGTCAAGTCGCGGCTTGCGACTTGCTCTGTAGAGCCTGTGTAAGTCGCTGGTACTGACGCCGGAACTCGTCATCTCGGGCCAGCTCCGCCCGAGCGCGCCTGGCCGCGGTCGGCACGGTGGCTGCCGCGATCCCGAACACCTCGCCTGTTGCAGCGTTCGTGGCGCCAGTGAACTCCCGGCATGCCAGCAGGGCGAGTTCACGGGCGCGGCGGCGGGAACCTCGTACACCGGCCACTAGCTTCCGGCGCGAGCAGCTGAAGACCTCGCAAGCCGCGCTGATCACCTGCTCCGTGGGCAGCGCCGCCAGCCGCCGAGCTTCGGGTATCTCTCGGTCGCGCTGCCGTGCGCCCTGCAGCCGGGTGCGCGCCTTCCATGCCTCAACGAACGCTTCGGACCCCACGACCGATCGTCCTCTCTCGGGAGCCAGCGCCGAACGGACGGTGTCCGGAACACGCTCGTGTACGAACGCGTCGAAGGCCTTCACGCCCCGTGTAGTACGGCCGAAGTGCGCGAGCACCACGTCTCGAGTCAGCCAGGCCGGCGCCGTTCGCGCAAGGTACCATCGATGGCTCGACCATGGGTACTCGGCGCCACGGCTCACCATCCCTGCATCGACAGGATTCGCGTGAATGTAGCGAACCACTTCCAGCAGGTAGCCGTCATGATCGACCAGCTGCGACCGGTAACGGCCCTTCATCAAAGCGCCGTCTCTGCCGTAGCGACGGTTGAATCGTTGCGTGAAGACGCCGTCGATGTGCCGCATCGCGCGGCTCAAGAGACCGGCGACGTCCTCGAGCAAGAGGTGGTAATGATTGGTCATCAGGCAGGCGGCGTGGCAGCGGATTTGCCAACGTTTGTGCGCCTCTGAGAGCAGGTCGAAGAACGCGTCTGCGTCCTCGTCATCCTCGACGATCGCGCGCCGGTCGAGGCCGCGGTTCATGACATGGTGCCAATGTCCCGGTGCTTGAAGTCTGAGCGGTCTGGACACATGCTGTGTCTATCTGCCGCGCCTGCTGCTCTCAATGGGCGCGAATGACATCTCTGTAGTAAACGTCGACGGCGGCGACGCTGGGCGAGGCATAGGTGTCGCAAGCCGCGACTTGACCCCCCTTCGTATGACCCCCCTTCGTATAGTTGTCGCAAGCCGCGACTTGACCCCTCCTATGACCCCTCCTACGTGACGCCTCCTACGCGGGCATTTCGTAGGTGTGGTCGAGGGCCAGTACGTGCTTTGTCCATACGGCGTCGGTGCGGCGCTGGTCTTGCGCCGGCTTCTTCAGCATCGCCAGGCACAGCCGCATCTGGTCGGGGGTGCTGGCCTGCTTGTTGTGGAGTTGCAGCGCGAACTCGGCGAAGTCGCGCACCAGCACGTCGAAGATCTGGTCGACGACGTCGTCTTCGATCCCGTAGATGCGCGCGTTCTCCAGGATGAGCTGCGCATAGACCACCAGCGCGAACAGTTCGCCGCCGGCAAGCAGAAAGTCGGTGTCCTGCGACTGCGCCTGGTCGGGCGGCGCGGTGGCGAGCATTTCGCGGAACGCCTCGACCTGCTCGGCGAACACCCGCACGTTTGGTAGATCGTACGAGGCCAGAGCCAGTCGATAGTCGTGGAAGCGGATGCTGCCGAGTCCCTTGGCCGGTCCCTGATGGAACAGGAAAGTGTCGTTGGCGACGTCATCGCGGCGCGGGACTTCGGGTAACTCGGCTGGTGCGAAGAAGAAGTTCGGCATGAACTTGACGATCAGCGCGATGTTGACGTGCACGGTGCCTTCGAGTTTGGGCAGCGCGCGGATGTCGATCGCGGCCTGCTCGAAGAACATCTCCTTCTCGAATCCCTTGGCGGCGATGACGTCCCACAGCAGGTCGATCACCCGCTCGCCCTGAGTCGTCACCTTCATCTTGACCATCGGGTTATAGAGCAGGTAGCGACGATCCTCGGCGGTGGCCGAGCGCATGTAGTCGCAGGCCCGCAGCGCGAACAGCTTCATCGCCACCAGCCGGGCGTAGGCGTCGAGGAACATCCGCTTGACGTGCGGGAAGTCCGTGACCCGCATCTTGTAGAGGATGCGGTTGTGGGCGTGGTTGACCGCTTCGTACAGCGCGTGGGTGCACATGCCGATCGAGGCCCAGCCGAGGTTGTACTTGCCGATGTTGACCGTGTTCAGCGCGGCGTCCCAAGCCTCGCGGCCCTTGTGCAGGATGTCGGCTTCGGTGAACGGGTACTCGTTGAGCGCGAACTCCGAAACGTAGTTCTGGCTGGCGCAGACGTTCTGTACGCACTCGTAGCGCTCGTGCTGCGAGTCGGCCGCGAAAAACAGGTAGTCGCCGGTTTCGCCGTACTTGCCGAATGTCGAGACCAGCGCGGCCTTGTTGCCGTTGCCGATGTAGTACTTGCGCCCGCTTGCCGTGTAGCGGCCCTCGTCTACGGGCGTGACGATCATGTCGGTCGAGTAGATGTCGGCGCCGTGGGTCTTCTCCGACAGGCCGAAGGCGAAGATGCCGCCCTGCTCGAGCAGCGCGGCGGTGCGCTTCTTCACGTCCTCGTTCTTGCTCATCCAGATCGGACCGAGCCCGAGCACCGAGACCTGCCACACATACCAGTACTGCAGCCCGTAGAACCCGAGAATCTCCGCGAACTCGCAGATCCGCCAGGTGTCCCAGCGCGCGTCGGGCGCCCCGTATCCGGCGGGCGTGCACATCGTCGCGAAGATCCTCTCGTTCTTGACGAACTCGACGAAGTCCGCGTACCAGACGCGCGCGTGGTAGTCGTCCTTGAGCCTGCGCTTGCCCTTGGTCTCGAAGAACTCGATCGTCTTCAGCATCACCTCGCGCGAGCGTTCGTCGCGATACGATCTGGCGTGCCGTTTCGGGTTCAGCAGGATTTCCACGCAATACCTCCGGGGTCTGGCCGGCGTGCTGCGCCGCTGTTGCTACGCCGGCAAACCGTCTTCAATCGCAGTGTTTCGTGCGCCGGAATGTAACCGATTTGCTCGGCGACCAAAAACGCGGCCTCGCGCACCCGCCGTGCAAGGGACGTAA
>JACRCR010000063.1 GCA_016218925.1 Deltaproteobacteria bacterium
CAGGCTCAAGCAGCTCTATGAGCGCGAGGTTATTACTGCCGACGGCTCTAAGCGCTTGTGCCGTTACGTTGGTCCGGTTGAGGTACGCTTTGGCGAACGCGCCTGTTTCACCGGCGCGCTCGTTCTCGGGGACGAGGTGCTGCTGGGAGCCGTACCGATGGAAGATATGGATCTCGTCGTATCTCCGGCGATGCGCACTGTTACGTTCGATCCTGAGAGTCCCAACATTCCGGCCTCGATCGTGAAGTAAGCGATAGGCCTCACGTGCCTGCTTTGTGTCTGGCGGACGGGGCGGAGGGGTCGTGATGGACGTCGAAGCGTCTGGCAGACACCTCGTGTTCGTGTTCCAGGCTACGGTGATCGTCCGTCCGGGCGACAGCGAGCGCCGTGCGCTTCGCGTCGCTCCGTGCCGTCGGGCTGCGCGTCGGCTTCTGTCAGGGCGTCGCTTCGTGGTAGTTAGCCTCGTGAGCCGTGACGTCGCACGAGTGATCCGTGAGCCTGGCCCACGGGGGAAGACAACGTGAGCGAGGCCGCTTGTCCGTTCTGCCCGCCTCGCGCCGATCGTGTCTTCCATTCCGGGAACCTGGTAGTCGGGCTGTGGGATGGGTTTCCGGTCTCGCACGGTCACGCGCTTCTGACTCCGCGCCGTCACGTTGCGACATGGTTCGAAGCGACGCAGGCGGAGCGGACCGAGTTGATGGAAGCTATCTCGATCGCGCGCGAGAAGATCGGCGAGAGATATCGACCGGACGGCTTCAACATCGGATTCAATGTCGGCGCGGCCGCTGGTCAGACGGTCTTCCACCTGCACGTTCATGTCATTCCCCGGTACGATGGCGACGTCGCCGATCCGCGCGGCGGTGTGCGTCACGTGCTGCCGTGCAAGGCGAACTACCAGACCACTGAGGAGATGGACGGCGCCGTTGAGGATGCGGCAATTCCTTTCGCGCGGCCACTTCAGTGCGATGCGGTAGTGGGCGACCAAGACGCGAACGCCACTGGAGACGTCGCGGCGTTCGGTGAGCGGATGCTGCAATTGCTTGATCAGACCCGCCGCGTCGCGACCTACAAGTACGCCGTGCTCCTCGGGTTGATCGATCTTTGCCTCGAGCATGCTACGGCGACGGACGGGCCGTCGACTGTACTCACTACCCAAGAACTCGCGGAGAAGGTGCTGCAGCTGTACTGGCCGCACACGGCGCCGTTTCACGGCAAGGGGAACTGGCAAGGGGTGCTCAAACAGAACACCGGCGGGCAGGCCGAGATCCTGTCGGCGATTCGTAAGTTCCGCGAACATTTCGCCGCCGATCCGTCGGAGCAGAGATCAAGGGCACAGGGTGTGACCTCCGCCTGGGAGGTCACGGTTCGCTGCGTCGTGGGCTCAATCAAAGTTTCGGGATCGCACGCTCTCACGGCTGTCGCGATCCGGTTGACTTAGCCGCCGTCGCGACAGCTTTATCGCCTTCGTGAGGTCAGCCGAGGGAATCGATGGAGACGTGCGACTGCGGGCGTTCGATTTCCTGAACGAGCAGACCGCGATCCACGGCGAAGTGCTGCCGTGGGCGATTCTGTCCAAGGGATTTCCGTACGACGGCATACGAGTCCCGTTGATCGGTCCGCAGGGCATCTTCAAGCCGGCGGTCCTTCCCGAAATGCCGCTCAGCATAGCGACGGCTCCGGTGCGCGAGGGGCAGGAGCGGCCGTACGACGACGGGCTCGATGAGCACGGCCTGCTGGCGTATCGATATCGCGGCACCGATCCGCGACACCGGGATAACGTTGGGTTGCGACTGGCGCAGCAGCGCCGCGCGCCGCTTGTCTATCTCTTCGGGGTTGTGAAGGGCGAGTATATGCCAGTGTGGCCGGTGTTCATCGTCGGCGATGACCCGTCGGCGCTCACCTTCAAAGTCGCCATCGACGATCGCCAACTCGGCTTGCTGAATTCGGTTGCGCCGCCAGATCAGGCAGCAGAGGCACGACGCAGCTACGTCACGGTCTTGACGCTGCGCCGCTTGCACCAGCGGACTTTCAGCGAGCGCGTGCTCAACGCCTACCATCAGACCTGCGCCATCTGCCGCCTACGCCATCGCGAGCTTCTGGACGCCGCGCACATTCTTCCCGACGGCCACCCGCACGGCGAGCCGATCGTTCCGAACGGAATGGCGCTGTGTAAGCTGCACCATGCCGCGTTCGACGCCAATATTCTCGGCGTGCGGCCGGACTACAGTATCGAGGTGCGCCACGACATCTTGATCGAAGTCGACGGTCCGATGCTCCGTCACGGGCTGCAGGAGATCGCCGGCCAGCTCATCCACCTGCCGCGCAATGCGCGGGATCGGCCACGGGCGGCGCTGCTGGAAGAACGGTACGAAATGTTCCGCCGGGCGAGCTGAAGGCGCATTCCCCGCCCCCTCCCGCTACAACCCCCGCTCATGCCCCGCATCCTGATCCTCGGCGCCAACTTCGCCGGCATCGCCGCCGCGCGCGCGATCCCGGCCTCGGCCTCGCTCGACGTCACCGTTGTCGACCGCAGCGCCAGCTTCGAGTGGATCCCCAACATCCACGAACTCATCTCCCGCCGCCGCACCACCGCCTCCTTGCGCGTCGACCGCCGGCGCATGGTGCGCAAGGCCGGCCACCGCTTCGTGCGCGCCGAGGTGCGCGAGCTCGATCCGGCGCGCGGCATCGCCGTCACCGACACCGGACGCGAGCTGCGCTTCGACGCCTGCATCGTCGCGACCGGCGGCGTCCACGACGACTTCGGCGTAAGGGGCGCCGCGCGCCACGCGATGCCGTTCAAGTCGGTCGCCGACTGCGACGCCATCGGCAAGCGTCTGGCCGAGCTGGCACGCCAGGCGACGCGACGAGTCGCGGCCGCGACGTCGCAAGGCACGCCATCCAAAGCGCGCACATCCTCGCGATCGGCAGGCCAGCCCCGTACATCGTTCACCGTCGCGATTGTCGGCGGCGGCATCGAGGGCATCGAGTGTCTCGGCGAGGTGCTGCGCAGCTACGGGGACCACCAGGCGCTGTGCGTTCACGTCATCGAAGCGGCCGGTCAATTGCTCGCCGGCGCGCCGCGCGTCGTCGATCGGGCGGTGCGTGCGCACTGCGCGCCATACCCGGTCAATTTCCACATGAACACGCGCGTGACGGCGGTGACGCATACCGGCGTCGGCCTGGCGGGCAAGGGTCGCCCGCGCGCGCTGCTGGCCGCGGACATCGTCATCTGGAACGGCGGCGCACGCCCGTCGTCGGTGCTCGCACGGGCAGGCCTCGCGGGCGGCCCACGTCAGTGGGCACCGGTGACGACGACGCTGCAATCGCGGCGCTTTCCTAACGTGTTCGTCGCCGGCGACGCGGCCGCGTTGCCAAGGCCGATCTCCAAGCAGGCTTACTTCGCGCTGCAGATGGGCGCGCACGCGGGGCGCAGCGCGGCGCGCTTCGTCGAGGGGCTGCGACCGCGTGCTTTTCATCCCGCGCCCAAGCCGATGCTGATCGCGTTCGGCGAACTCGACACGTTCCTGGTCGGCCGCAAGAGCGTTCTCGCCGGCACTGCGCTGGCACTGGTCAAAGAAGGCCTGCTGCACGCGACGCTCGCGCAACTGGATCCGCCCACCGACACCGACGCGGCCCTGGCACTGGGCCGGCGCGCGGTAGCGGCTCTGCGCGCAGCCGCACTGCCGGAACTGCTCTCGATCGAGAGGTTGCTGCGGCTACCGGGAATCCGTGTGTTGCGGTGAGGCTGCGACGGCTGAGTCAGTCCGCTGCGGCGACCGGCGCGCGGGTTCTTCAGGATGTTCGCGTCATGATCTCCGGTCGGCGTGTTTGCAGCCGTTCATCGGCAGAGCCCGATAGCTCCATGACAGACGTGGAATTGCGCTGCGGCGATACGCGGATCACCTTCTCGGCCGCATCGATACCACGGGCGCAGCTTGCCGCGCCTGGTTGTCGTAGATACCGTAACCATGCGAATCACGTTCGATACGGCCAAACGCGACAAGACGCTGGCCGAGCGAGGACTCGATTTCGCCGGCGCCGCAATGGTTTTTTGAGGGCGTTACGTTGGAGATGGAGGACGCCCGGAAGAACTACGGCGAACCGCGCATCATCTGCTACGGCCTCTTGGATGATCGGATGGTTGTGGTGGGCTATACGCCGCGTGGCGCGGATCGCCACGTTTTCAGTATGAGGAAAGCCAATGAACGCGAACAAGCCCGCGTCGCGTCGCGCCTCGAAGTCTGATCTGGCTCGCGTCGATGCTCACAAGGTGAAACCTGAGGAGTACGAGGAACTTCCGGAACTCACCGACGACATGCTTGCCCGCTCGAAGGTAAGCAAAGGCGGGAGACCTTGGTCGCCCAATCCTCGCAAGCTCATCTCGCTGCGTCTACCGGCCGACGTGATCGAACGCTGGAAGGCGACCGGTCCCGGTTGGCAAACGCGCATGGCCGAACGCTTGAGCAAGGTACGGTGAAGAATCCCCGCTCGGTTTCTCGCTGCGGCCGCCGGGCTGTCCCGCACTCTGGTCGCGGCAAGGGAGTGCGGGAGGTTATTCGAGCGCGTTTCACGGCCTTCGGCAGATCGCCGAGGATTCGATGACAGACGTGGAATTGCCGCCCGGCTCTATCGAGGTTAGATCTTGTCGCTGGCGGCCAGACGGAGCTTGCGGTACTTTCAAACGGAGCGCTAGCGATGCAGCACATGACGATTCCTGAGCCCCCGGGTTTCTCCGATCTCTCGAAGGCCGAGCAGGTTCGATATCTGCAGGCGCTCTGGGACCGTATCGCCGACAATCCTGAAGATCTCCCGGTCCCGCAAAGTCATCTGGATCTTGCCGAGGAACGCCTTGGCGAACACCGGCGTGATCCGGGCCGCGCCCATTCCGCGTACGAAGTTCTTGACCGTCTGGCCAGCAAGCAGCGGTGACCAGGTATCGGTTGATCTCGGACCCGCGCGCCGATCTCGATGTGGAGGCGGCGTTCGAATGGTACGAGAGCGAACGAGTCGGGCTTGGGCTGGAGTTCATTGACGAACTTCGCGCTGCCTACGACCG
>JACRCR010000066.1 GCA_016218925.1 Deltaproteobacteria bacterium
GAACCCTGCTTTCGCTACCGCCGCAATGAGCGATTCGGACTTCACGGCGTTATCGGCGACGACGACTGCCGTTCCTTCGCCGACTGACACGTCGACGCTCTTCACCCCGTCGATCTGTTTCAGGGCCTTCGTGACGGCCGGGGCACACAAAGCGCAATGCATCCCGTCAATTCCCAGGATGGTCGTGGCGTCGCCGGCCACAGCGACACGCGGCAGCAGCAGCACCACGCTTGCGGCGACTACTTTGATCACGGAATTCATCGATCGACCTCCGAACGAGTCATTCAACCAGCGTAGTAGAGAGCGAGGCGCGGCAGCGTGATCGCCAACAGCAGAATGGTGAAGCTGGCCCAGAGCAGGACTCGGGCCCGGCTCGACGGTCGCTCGCACGCTTCCGCGCAGTCCGTGCCATCGGGTCCGATGGGCGTTCTCAGGTAGAGCCTGTAGAAGCCGTATCCCCAGCAGCCGTAGCCGGCCGCAATGAACCAGGCCCGGTAAGGCTCGAGCACGCCGAGCGAGCCGAGCGCGCCGATTGTGGTGCCGAACACGAGGAAAAGCGCCGGCCCCACGCAGCACGACGCGATGAGCGCGGCCGACACCAGAGTGCCGGCGGTCGCGATGTGGTCTCTGGCGGTAGCGGTATCTTTCATTCTTCTCCTCTCGTGAGGGGACACGACCTCCGAGCCTGTGCGCGGAAACAGACGTCTGCCTTTCCGATGCAGCTCGGAGCAAAGTGTTGCAGTGGAGCGAGGGCTTCTGCGCTCGCGAGAGCGTCTCGGCACTCTGGACCGACGCGGCACCGGAGAGTTCCTGCGGCGTGACTGACCGGCCATGTGTGCCACGCATTGGCGAGGTCCGGCATCACACAGGACGAGGGTGAAACTGTTTGAAACGTGCGAATGAGCAACCAGACGCAGCCCCTGCGAGAAAACCGGTCCGGAATCCATCTGGCAAGCGGGGTGACGGCGTCGCCCTCGCGCTAGCGGTGTGGGGTAGTCTGGTCGCGTCGGGCTGCCTGCCGGCAGAGCCGGACTTGTTCGGCCTCTACGCCAGCGCGCGTCGTTCCGAGCACACGCCCGTGGTGCTCGTGCACGGGATACTCGGCGCCAGGCTCCGTGATCGAAGCAGTGGCCGCGAGCTGTGGCCGGGCGGTTTGTGGCGGCTCCTCTTCCACGACTACTCCGATCTGCGCCTGCCGATCGATACCGACACCTTGCGGACGCTCGACGACGGATTGGAGCCACACGCGTTCTTCGACGGTGCAGCCGGCGAGGACTTCTACCGCCGGCTGCTGACCACACTGGCCGGTCCCGGAGGTTACCGGCCGCGTGCCGACGAAGGCGGCATGCCGACGCTCTACACGTTCTACTACGACTGGCGCCAGGACAACGCATTGAACGCGGCCCGCCTCGATGACCTGATCGAAGCAGTTCGGCGCGAGCACGGTGACCCCGATCTTCAGGTGGACATCGTGGCGCACAGCATGGGGGGACTACTGGTGCGCTACTACGAGCGTTACGGCCGGACTGATGTGCTCGACCGAGACGACGCGGAGATCAGCGGCGCAGGTGCGGCGAAACTGCGCAAGGTAGTGCTCGTCGCAACTCCCAACCTCGGTTCGATCAGCGGATTGCAGACGGCGCTGATGGGCGCACATATCGGCCTCGGCACGATCGAACCGGAGGTCGCAGCGACCTGGCCGGCCGTTTACCAGATCCTCCCGAACCCTGCCCGAGATTGGATGATCGACTTGCGCGGGCAGCGCGTCGACCGCGACCTTTTCGATCTAGCGACGTGGAAGGAATACGCGTGGTCGGTCTTTTCTCCCCAGGCGCGGGCACGCATTCGCGCGCGTTTTCGCGACGACCAGGCCGCCGCATTTTACATCGACACGCTCGAACGCTTCATGGCGAAGCATCTCGCGCGTGCACGGCGCTTTCACCGCGCGATTTCCGAACCACAGTCCTCGTGCCCGGTCAATTACGTGGTCTTCGGCGGCGACTGCATTCTCACTCCCGCCCGGTGCCTCATCGAGAACGTCGCAGGACGCGCGGAGGTGCGCCTGCGACCTGACCAGATCAGCCATCCCGCCGCCGACATCGACTACGACGCTTTGATGCTCGAACCCGGCGACGGTCGCGTGACGAAATCGTCGGCGCTGGCGCGGCAGACACTCGATCCGTTCGCGGGAGGGGATCAGGGTTCATTTCCGCTGGCCTATGCTGTGTTCCTCTGTAAGGAACACAGCGCGCTTCCGGGCGATGTGACTTTTCGCGACAACTTGCTGAACATCCTGCTGGGCCCGTAATCTTCGCCATGGAGACCGCGTCGGCGGGCTTTCGGGACCGCAGTGCAACGTCCGGCCTGTTCGCGCATCAGACCGTCATGGGGCTGGAGACGTTCTCGCGTGGCATGTGGCGACGATCCTCGCGTCGATCTGCGCGACAGCGGCGGGCCGAGGGAAGCAGAGCGGACACATTGGATGCAGTTTGCGACGCGTCCTTCACGACGCGCGTGCTCGAGAACTCCCGGCCGGTACTCATACTTTTCACCGCTCCAGGTTGCCAACCATCCTGTCGAGGGGACATTCTCCGAAACGTTGGTGAAGGCCGGACGCATGTCTGACAGTTCGTCCATCATTGAATTCCTGATGCCGCTGGCCGTTGCTGCCATGATAGGACTCTTGCTTGGTCTCGAGCGGGAGATGGCACATAAGCCCGCCGGGTTGCGAACCCAGTTCCTGGTTGCCGTTGCCACTGCTCTGTTCGTCCTTTCAGCCAAGACTCTGGGCAGGGACGACGTAGGCAAGATCGCGGCGAATGTCCTGACCGGACTCGGCTTCCTGGGCGCCGGCGTCATCCTGGAACACAGGGGCACCGTGCGCGGGCTCACCACAGCCGCCTTGATCTGGGCCAACGGTGCGCTGAGTTTGACCGCCGCGCTCGGCAACTACTATCTGGCCGCCACGGGCGCGGCGATTACCCTGATCGCACTGCCCGTGCTGGGAGCCGTGGAGCGCAAGATGGCCACCAAGTGCGGCGTGTTTCGATATCAGGTAACCGCCCGCGAGACGGCTCAACTCGCTCAGACTGTCCGCGATGCGTTGAGCCACTGCCACTTCCAGGAAGGCCCGCTCACCTTCGATCGGCAAGACGGCAAGGTCGTGATGCGGTTCGCGTTTTGTAACCCGCCAACGCGGCACCAGGAGTTCGTGACCTCGCTGCAGAAGATTCCCGACGTGTTGGACATCAAGATGGAGTGAGCGCGAATCGGCGGCGGCGAGAGCATCGAAACGCCGTGGAGATATCTCTTGCGCGCCCGTCGCGTAGTCGAGACGGGACCGTGGTACCGGTAACAGCTGCGACAGCCGGCAGCCAGCACCGCCAGACTTGGACGTTCACCGGAGCACCCATGAGTGAGCACACACCGCCTGCCCTGGAACCTCTCGACCTGCACAATGAACGATTGCAAGCGAACGTGTGCCCGCGCGATTGGGTCAATCCGACACCGAGCGGGCGATACAACCTCGTCGCGATCGGCGGCGGCGCGGCGGGCCTCGTCTCGGCAGCGGGAGCCGCCGGGCTGGGTGCGCGGGTCGCGCTCATCGAACGAGAGCTGATGGGGGGAGACTGCCTGAACGTCGGTTGCGTTCCTTCCAAGGCGATCATCAGCGCCGCGCGAGCAGCCGCCGCGGTGCACAATGGCGCCGAGTTCGGCCTGGTAGGCGGCGAAAAGGTGTCGATCGACTTCGGCCGAGCGATGGAGCGGATGCGTCGCCTGCGAGCGGACATCAGCAAAGTCGATTCGGCAGCGCGGTTTCGCGATCTCGGCATCGACGTTTTTCTCGGCCAGGCGACCTTCACCGGGTCCGATCGGCTCCAGGTGGGCGATCGTGAACTGCGATTCACGCGGGCGGTCATCGCCACCGGTGCGCGTGCAGCCGCGCCGCCGATCCCGGGACTCGATCAGATCCCTTACTTGACGAACGAAACACTCTTCGCGCTCACCGAACTACCGAAGCGGCTCGGCATAGTCGGCGCAGGACCGATCGGCTGCGAGATGGCGCAGTCGTTTGCAAGGTTCGGCAGCGAGGTGCACCTGGTCGAGGCCTTGCACGGCGCCCTCCCTCGCGAGGAACGGGACGCCGGAGAGATCGTTCGCAACGCGCTCGAGCGCGACGGGGTCCGCCTGCGCTGCTGCGGCAAACATCTTCGTATCGAGAAGCGCGACGACGGTATCCACATGATGGTGGAATCGCACGGACGCGGATACGACATCGTCGTCGATCAGCTGCTCGTCTCTGTTGGGCGCGCCCCCAACGTCGAGGGACTCGGGCTCGAAGCCGCCGGTGTCGAGTACGATGCCAAGAAAGGCGTTCTCGTCGATGACCGCCTGCAGACATCGAACAAGCGGATCTTTGCCGCCGGCGATATCTGCTCGCGCTACCAGTTCACGCATGCCGCCGACTTCATGGCCCGAGTCGTGATCCAAAACGCCCTGTTCTTCGGCCGCAAGAAGGCGAGCGCACTGACCATTCCGTGGTGTACCTACACCTCACCGGAGCTGGCTCACGTTGGCCTCTATCCCGCCGAGGCCGCCGAACGAGGGATGGAAATCGATACGTTCACGCAGAAACTGGAGGAAGTCGATCGGGCGGTCCTCGAAGGCGAGAGCGAAGGCTTCGTCCGCGTTCACGTTGCCAGAGGTAGCGATCGGATCGTCGGGGCCACGATCGTCGCCGCCAACGCCGGGGACCTGATCGGCACCCTTTCGCTCGCGATGACCCGTAAGATTGGCCTCGGCGCGATCGCGTCGACCATTCATCCCTACCCGACCCAGGGAGAAGCGATCCGCAAGACCGGCGATCAATACAATCGGACCAAGCTCACCCCAACGGTCAAGCACCTGTTCGAGCGCTGGCTGGCGTGGAATCGCTGAGGGAGGGCGCCGAGGAAAGGCTCACGGATCTCTGTCCGCTCGACGCATAGATTGCCGAGCAGCGCCGCGAACTCTGCGACGGACGACCCCATGCAACGCTTTTTCCTCCCTGGCATCTGAGAAGTCAGGGAGAACACGACGAGTATGAGAAACCTCAGGGCCCCGGCGAAGCGGAGTCCGCTGCGCGCGGGCGTGGCGTTGCTCTTCGCCTGTCTGCTGCTGTCGACCACGGGAATGGCACCGAGCCGAGCCACTGCGTCGAGTGGCTCGCCGACCGCTCAGGCAGACCAAGGCGCGTGGGATCGGATCTTGAAGCAGTACGTCGACGACGAGGGCCTGGTCGCCTACCATCGGATCGCGACTGAGGGGCGATCCGAACTCGACAATTACCTGGCGTGGGTCGCTGCGGCTGACCCCGCCGCGATGGCTCCGCACGATCAGTTGGCCTTCTGGATCAACACCTACAACGCCGGCATCATCGACGCAGTCCTGCGTGACTACTCGCCAGAGTCGGTCCTGTCGCGAGCGCGGTTGTTCCGCTGGTATTCGTTCCCCGCGGCCGGCAAGACCCGCACCCCCGACGACATCGAACAGCAGATCCTGCGCAAGCAATTTCACGAGCCTCGTATCCACTTTGCCCTGGTCTGCGGCGCCACGAGCTGTCCGAAGTTGCGGCGCGAGGCGTACCGCGGCGACCAGCTCGACCGGCAGTTCGACGACCAGGCCCGCCGTTTCATCAACGATCGGGCTCGCAACCGTATCGATGTCACCCGGCGTACGATCGAACTGTCGAGCATCTTCGAGTGGTTTGCGGCGGATTTTGCCGCCGCCGCCGGCTCGGTGACCGCCTTTGTGGCACGTTACGTCGACTCTCCGCAGCAGGCAGCCGTGTTGAAAGAATACGGGGATCAGATTCGGTTTCTCCGGTACGACTGGACCCTGAACGCGCAGAGAGCGTCCGCAGATCGGCAGTAGGTTGGCTCGAGAATGGACGCCACCAGCCGGATGCCGCGTTCGATGGGCTCGCTTTCAGGATCGGCCAGCCATCGAACAGCTCGCCAGTTGGTGCCGGGAGGCGAAGAAAGAATCGTCCGCAACCCGGAGACGGCGTCGGCCTATCGTGGCTGTGAATCCGGTCGATGCCGCGAGTTGGTTGGAGCGATCGCGTGCTGTATGGGTATCGGCGGAGTTCGATGGCGAATCCGAACGAGAGTGCGCTGCTTGCGAGGGTGCGCGGCGGAGACCTGTCGGCCTTCGAGGATCTCACGCGCCCTTACGAGGGGCGCGTGTACCAGGCCGTTCTGCGGATCACGCGAAACGAAAGCGACGCCGCCGATGTCTATCAGACCGCGATGATGGCGGCGTTCGAAAAGCTGGACGGGTTCCGCGGCGACGCAGCCTTTGGCACCTGGCTGTATCAAATTGCGGTGAACGCCGCGCTGATGCACCAGCGGGCGGCCAGGCACAATCCGGTCGTCGCCGAGGAAGATCTCCCGGAGTTCAACTGGATGGGCGGGTACGCGCAGCCCGTGCACGACTGGACCGACTCGGCGGAGGATCAACTCTCCCGATCCGAGTTGCGGCGCGCGCTCGCCGATGCGCTGGAATCGCTGCCTGATCTGGAGCGGGCAATCGTCTGGTCCAAGGACGTGGCAGGGATGAGTCACAGCCAGATTGCGACGGCCACGGATTCCACGGTACTCGCCGTCCGCACGCGCCTGCATCGTGCACGCCTCCGCCTGCGGGAGCGACTCGCGCGCCACTCCGGAGGTGCATGATGAAACGCCTGGTGGCCCGGCTCATGCGAATGATTGGACGGCGAACTTGTGAGGACGTCGTAGCGACGCTGCACGACTATTTCGAAGGTTCGTTGGATCCGAGGCTGGCCGCCGCAATCGAGCGCCACTTCCAGGGCTGCCCCGACTGTCGTGCCTTCTCGAGGACGTACAAGGAAGTCGTTCAGCTCACCGGCGAACTCGGCTGCGACGACATTCCGGACGAGGTTCGCCAGCGGGTTCGGGCGGCTCTGCGCGAGCACGCTGCGGCAACCCGATAGCCGGCGCGACGCCCTGCTGCTCGGGCCGGAGTAGATCGCGACCGCGATCTACTCGGCATGGATTGCCCAGCCCCGCTCTGCAACCAGGCGATTCACGTGCAGTCGAATCTGATCTCGGATCGCCTGCACGCGCTGTGCTGATTGGCCTTTCGGATCAGGGAGGTTCCACTCCAATCGGCTCAACCCCGGTACAACCGGGCACGCTTCGCCGCAGCCCATCGTGACGAGCAACTGTGCTCCGGCCGCGAGCTCGCCGGTCAGCAGCGTAGGTGTCGCGTTACTGAGCCGGATTCCGACCTCGTTCATGCCATCGATCACCTCCGGGTGAACGTGCGGTGCCGGATCCGTACCGGCCGAGATCGCCCGTGCCTTGTTTGGGTCCGCTATCGCATTGAAGAACGCTGCCGCCATCTGCGAGCGACCGGCGTTGTGTACGCAGGCGAACAGTACGGTTGTCATCGCGCGGCAACACTAGACGGAACCTCGGTCATATTGAAGCAGGCGAGGCCGAGCGCGACTCGAGCGTGTGGCGGGAAACGCAGATGTCCTGCGAGGGCTTCCGGCAACTCAAGGCCGGCGGCGGATGCCGAGCGCCTGGATGCGCGAAGCGAGCGTCGTCGGCCGCATGCTGAGCAGTTCCGCGGCGCCGCCCGGTCCGTAGATCTTGCCGCCGCAGGCGGCAAGCGCTGCCTGGATGTTGGCGCGCTCGCGCTGCTTGCGATCACTCTCCGTCTCGATCGCCGGCGACGGCCCGCGCGCCATCGTGGCACGCGCCGCGTGGGCCGTCGCTGGCGCCGTAGTGTTCGCGCGCGCGAGCACCGCGTCGATCGTGAGGCGGCCGTCGCGCGCGAGGATCGTCGCGCGCTCGATCACGCTCGCCAGCTCGCGCACGTTGCCCGGCCACGCGTAGCGCTCGAGCGCCTGGACGTCGCGGTTCGTGAGCCGCAGGCCTTTCTTGCCGAGCTTGCGCTCGTTCAGCGCGAGGAAGTGCGCGGCGAGCGCGCCGACGTCGCCGGGCCGCTCGCGCAGCGGCGGTAGCTCGATCGGGAACACGGCGAGCCGGTAGTAGAGGTCCTCGCGGAAACGGCCGGCGTCCACCTGGCGCCGCAGGTCGCGATTGGTGGCCGCGACGACGCGCACGTTCGCGCGTCGCGTGCGGTCCTCGCCCACGCGCTCGAACGTCCCCTCCTGCAGTACCCGCAGGAGCTTGCCCTGCAGCTCGAGCGGGATCTCGCCGACCTCGTCGAGGAACAGCGTGCCGCCCTGCGCCAGCTCGAAGCGCCCGGCGCGATCGCGGACCGCGCCGGTGAACGCGCCACGCGCGTGTCCGAAGAACTCGCTCTCGAAGAGCTCGCGCGGGACCGCCGCGCAGTTGACGCGCACGAGTGGCGCCGCGGCGCGCGCGCTGCGCTCGTGGATCGCCTGCGCGACCAGCTCCTTGCCGGTGCCGGATTCGCCGAGCACGAGCACGTTCGCGTCGGTCGGCGCCACCAGTTCGATCTGCTCCAGCGCCGCGCGCAGGGCGGGACTCGAGCCCACGATCGCGCCGTGCGCGCGCGCCGCGCGCACCTCCTCACGAAGGTAGTCGCGCTCCAGCTCGAGCTGCTCGCGCAGGCGCGCCAGCTCGTCGAAGGCGCGTGCGTTGGCGATCGCGACGGCCGCTTGCGCCGCGAAGCCGCGCAGTTGTGCGAAGCGCTCGGGACCTATCCCCGCGCGACAAAACACCGCGAGCACGCCGAGCACCTCGCCGCGGAACACCAGCGGGTGTCCGGCAAAGCTCCGGATGCCCTCGGCGCGCGCCCACTCCGGCCGCGCGATCCACGCGGCGTCGTGCTCGATGTCGGCGACGAGCAGCGACTCTCCGCGCGCGGCGATGTGCCCGACCTTCCGCACGCCGAGCGGGAAGCGGCGGAAGTCGCCGTCGGTGCGCGTCCAGCGCTCGCGCGGTTCGTGCTGCGGGTTGCCGGCGCTCGCGACCAGGTGGAGGCAGCGCGTCCGGTCGGGGCACTCCTCGCGCATCGGGCACGCTTCGCACGGCCCGCCCGGTCCGACGAGCCAGACGCGGGCGAGCGCGAGGCCCACGTTCTGGGTGAGGCCGTCCACGACGGTACGGAGCACCGACGCCGGGTCGCGGGCTTCGGCCGCGGCCAGCGCGACCTGGAGCAGGGCGTCGTCGGACACGCGCCCACCCTACCACGAGCTATCACGAAGTCCCGTGGTCGAACCCGAAGGCTCGTGATCCAACGAAAACTCGTTGA
>JACRCR010000061.1 GCA_016218925.1 Deltaproteobacteria bacterium
CGTGGTGTATGGCGCCGGATACTTCGCGCTGGACAAGGAGCCAGTGGTGTTTCAAGTGCCGGAGTTTGGCGACCGTTTCTGGGTCTATGCCCTCTATGACGCGCGCACGGACGAGTTCGCTGAAATCGGCAAGCCCTACGGGACCAAGCCCGGCTTCTACATGATCGTCGGGCCGAACTGGAAGGGCGAAGCGCCGAAGGGCATCACTGCGGTGGTGCGTTCCTCCACGGAGCTGGCGTTTACCGCGCCGCGCATTTTCAAGGACGACAACGCCGAGGACACCAAGGCCGTCCAGCCGGTTCTCGGCGAGATCATGTTCTATCCGCTGAGCCAGTTCGACGGCAAGATGAAGACCACCGACTGGAGCAAGGTGCCACACTTCCCGGCGCCGGCGGGCACCGGGGGCGAAACCAAGTGGGTCGTTCCGGAGAAGTACTTCGATCAATTGCCCAGCGTGATGAAACTCGTACCGCCGCTGCCCGGTGAGGAAGCCCTCTACACCTGGATCAACTCGGTGTTCGAGGCCGCCGCGCAAGACCCGGCAACCAAGCAGGCGCTGGTGGACTCCTTCGTCGCGGCCGACAAGGAACTCATCGCCCCGCTGTTCCAGTGGAAATACAACGGGCGCTCCGCCGGCAACGGCTGGTATTCGCCGGTGAACAACGCGCAGTGGGGCACCGACTACCTCAACCGCACCGGCACGGCCAAGTCGAACATGTACGACAACAAGCCCGACGAGACGAAATACATCTATCGGGACTTCGACAGCCAGGGCCAGCAACTCAACGGCAAGAACAATTACACGGTCACGTTTTCGAAGGGGCAGCTGCCGCCGGTCAAGGGCTTCTGGTCCATGACGCTCTACAACGAGCATCACCTGTTCCATCCCAACAAGCTGAGCCGCTACTCGCTCGGCACCAAGAGCAAGTTCATGCAATACAACCCGGACGGCTCGCTCACGCTATATTTCGGCGCGAAGTCTCCCGGCAAGGGCAAGGAAACCAACTGGGTGCCGGCGCCCGAAGGAAATTTCTCGCTCTATATCCGCGCATATTGGTCCGAGAAAGCCATCCTCGACGGCAGCTGGATGCCTCCCAACGTCACCAGGGCCAATTGAGCGCCGACGACGGCCAGCTGACAACCGGTTGCAGCGGCCGGTCTGCTGCGCGGCCCGCCGCTGAACCGCAGCGTTGGATTTCCGGGAGGACGATGGACATTCGAACGAGGCTCGAACGGAAGATGCGGAACCCCGCTGCGGTACTTTCGGAAGATGAGGTGACGTTCCTCGTGAGTGAGGCACGTCGCCTGCTCGGGCCACGGTTCTCGGACCTTCTCGCCGAGGGATCGGTGATCTTTGAAGACCAGATCCGGTGGGGTTCGGTGAAGGCACGGTGCGAGCAGGTGCGGGCGGAACGCGGGATCGACATCAAGGCGGCCGCCTTGCAGTCGAGGATTCCCCAGTACCGGGTCGTGGCGATCGAGAGCGGCCGGCTCCGGGAGTTGGCGCCTGATCTCGCGTGGAGGTATTTCGACTTCTTGGGTATCCGCGCGTGGGTACGGCAGTGGATTCGCCGGAACGCGGAGCTCGCGACGCGGGCGCGCATCTCAGGGGATCATCATGCACAGCGTGGAGGGGGCCGGGAATCTAGCACAGCGTGAACCCGGCGGCTCGGACCGGTCACGCCGCGTGCTTGCGCGCACGTCGCGCCCGTTCGCCCCGCGGGTGACGCTGAGCGAAGCCAAGCCGTGCGTATCGCCGAAGTAGTCTTTCCCGGCACTTGCCTGGACCTGACCGACCGCGACCTCGCCTCGGAGATTGAAGGAATCCTTCGGTGTATGGAAGACCGAGTTTCAGAGGTGGCCATCGCACTGTCGATGTTCGAAGATGCCATCGTGGATCGTATGGATGAGGAGCAAGCTACCTGCCACGAGTTGGCACTGTGACATGAGGTCGAGAGTGAACTCCGCGCAGCAGTCGGCGACGGTGCGTTCTTCGGAGCTTTCCAGCGATATCGGTTCGAGCTCGATCGTGCGGTCATGCGAAGGAAAGCGGAGCGCGGAGCGGTGCCATCCTCGGAAACGATCCGTCGATGGATGGGCCGGTTCCTCGTGAGCGCGGATCAGATTCAAGGTGTGTATCGCAATCTCGACGTTGACTCTCTGGTCTTCACCTACAGTTCAAGAGTGGACGGCGAAGCCGCATTCTGGAGCGGCTTGGAGGCGGGACTCCGAAGTTCGCGCTGGACTGAGACCGTCCGCCGAGGGGCGATGCGAGAGTATCGGCGCTCTTATCCAAAGGGAGAGGGTGATGCCGAGCGGCCGGACATGGCGATATTCTCCAGTTTCGAAGTGGCGCGGGTCTTCTTTGACGGGAAAGCCAAGACCGTGGTGATGGCCTACGTCCAAGCAGATGGTTCTTCCGAGGACACGAAGTTTGAGGACACCGGCGAGAGCAAGTGGGCGGAGAAAACGATCTGGCCTGGTTTCCGAGACTTGGTGTTCAATCTAAACACCGAACCAGATGGTGCAGCGAAGGGGAGCCAGCCGATTCGCTCAGAGACAAATGGAACGCCCTCGGAGGCTGGCGCCGGTCGCTGACCGTTGCGGCCGGCGTCTCACGGAGTACCCGCCATGCCACGCATCTTCCCAACCCACATATCGCGAGCCCTCCAACTCGTCGGCGCCATGACTCTCGCCGAGAAAGAACAACTGATTGACGAGATCTACGCCGCGCAGCCCAACCTCCTGGCTTCAGTCGTCGTCCAGAGCAAGCTCGGCACATCGAACGAAGAACTGGATCTGCTGCTGAACCTCCTCCTCGTGTGCTACGAGTCAGTGCGTGCCGCCGACATCCGGCTCCCGGCGATCTCGGAAGAGATCCAGGAAGAATGCCTGGCAAGAGTTGTAGGCCGCGCCAAGTTCATCGAGAATCTGTCCGACGAGATGCGCTCCAAGACGATTCAGGATCAACTGAGCGAACATGGCGAGCCTAATCTATTGGCCTTGGTCGTCTGCGAACTACAGGCACACTCGGTCCCTGCGGCGCGGACCGAGGCAGCCAAGTATTTCCTCATGTCGGCGCTCAACCTGGTCGAGTCGATCGCCCATGTTGCCAAGGACGCGTGACCTTTCCGTCGCGCGGACCCGCGCCTGCCGGCCCCGGACTCCTATCCAATGACGATGGCGACCCCCACGACCCGCGCCAGCATCGTCCCGGCGATCCTGTTCCTGCTCGGATCGCTCGCCTATCTGTGGCTGCTGCGCGGCTACGGCTTTCAGGTCGAGGACGAGGGCACGCTGCTGATGCAGCTCGACCGCGTTTTTCGCGGCCAGGTCCCTTACGTCGACTTCCACACCGGATACACCCCGGCGTTCTTCTACGGCGGCGCCGCCATCTTCTCGTTGCTTGGCCGCTCGGTGCTGGCGATACGAACGGTGCTGGTGTTGATCAACGCGGCCACCGCTACCGCGCTCTATGTCGTGGGGCGCCGGATGGTCGGACCGTCGATGGCGGCGCTGGCACCGTTGCTGTGGCTCGCGCTGGTGCCGATCTACCCGGGTGACTTCGCCGCGTTCAACATTCCGTATCCGACCTGGCCGGCTTCGCTTGCCTGGCTGATCGTGGTGTTGGCGCTGCTGCGATGGGAGCGCACCAACCAGCCGCTGGTACTGGTGATGGTGGGCCTGGCCGTTGCCGCGTTGCTGGCGGTACGTCCCAACAGCGGCGCGTTCGCGCTGGCGAGCGCGACCTGGGTGGTGTGCGCGTTCGCGCGGCGCGCCAGTGTGCTCGACCACGTCGCCGCGGTGGCGGCCGCGGCGTTCATGGCACTGGGGGTGTGGTTCACGCTCGACTGGCGGGTGCTCGGTACCGATGCGGCGGTGCATCTGCTGCCGACTCTCGCGGTGGTGGTCTGCTACACGGGTCCGTTCTCGCGGACATTCGCACATCGATCCGGCACCCGAACCGTGGTCGCGTTGTCGGTTCTTGCCGGCGCGTTTCTCATCCCGACCGCGGCCTGGATGCTGCACTTCCGGTCGTTGCTCGGAACCGAGACCTTCCTGCACGAGGTGCTGCTGATCGGAGCCGACTATGCGACGCTCTATTACGAGGCGCATCCGGTAATCGAGCCCTATGCGGTGCTGGCAGTCGTCGCGGTACTCGGCGTGGCGGGGGTCGGCCATCTGGTTCGCCGGCGAGTGTTGGCGCCGGCGCTCCCGGTCGGCATCGCCGTTGCCGCCGCGTGTGTGGTCGCGGCGCTCGTCGCGCGCTTTGCGGTGATGCCGGAGGGGTTGCGCGCCTCGCTGGTCTTCCAGGTCGAGAACGCGCTGTTCTGGCTGACACCGCTCGCCAACTTCGGTGCGATCGCGTTGCTGGCGCGCTGCGCGCTCGGCGGGGGCGGCTGGCGACACAACCGCGTCCTGGCAGTGGTCACCGCGCCCGCCGTCGCGATGTACCTTCAGCTCTACCCGCGCAGCGATTTCATGCACCAGATAACCGCCGCGCCGCTGTCGCTGCTGGTGGGCGTGGTGCTGCTCGACCGCGTGCTCGGATGGTGGGCACAAGGCCGCTGGCCCGGCACCATCGACGGACGACTCGTGATGCGCGCAGCGTTGGTGGTCGCGAGCGCAATCTTGCTGGGCGCGAAACTCAGTCTGAGCTTGCCGGGTCCGTTTGCCATCCTGTGGGAGGCCGACGGCCATGCATCACCGCGATCGCGCGACGATGCGAGCCGCGACAGTGACGGATCGCCGGCGCCCGACGGCAGCGCTGCGCCGCGATCCGACGCGTTGCCGGTGCGTGTCGAGCCCGGCGCCGAGGACGATCTGCAAGCTCTCCAGCGCGCCGGCGCCTTCGTGCGCGAGCGCACCGCCGAACACGAAACGGTCTGGGCGTTCCCAGCCACGAGCGGCGTGCTGTTCGCCGCCGACCGTACCAGCCCCTTGCACCACGACTACTGGTTCCCAGGTCGTCCCGATCATGGCGCCGAGGCCGAGATGCTCGCGAGTCTGCGCGCCGATCCGCCGCGCTATCTGGTGACTCTCAATGACGGATGGACGTTCTTCACTGGTGCTCCGGCGTACTTCGAGCAGGCGCGCGAGTTTGCGACCAGCCACTACCGGCTGGTCGCACGGCTGGGCCGATTCGATGTGATGGCTCGCACCGATGTCGCGGCCGGTAAGAGCCTCGTCCTGTTCCAACCGACAGGAACCCAGGCCGAGGCGATCGAGCCGCAG
>JACRCR010000062.1 GCA_016218925.1 Deltaproteobacteria bacterium
CTGGGTGGCCGCGCTCACCGGACGCCTGCGCTGCTCGCTGGCAGTGACCGGCGGCGTGCACACCGTGATCGACGCCGTGAAGGCCGGCATGTGCGGCGCCAACGCGATTCAGGTGGTGTCGGCGCTGCTGCGCCACGGCCCCGGACACCTGCGCACGCTGGTCGACGGCTTTCGTGAATGGCTCATCGCCCACGAGTACGATTCTTTCGAGCAGATGCGCGGCAACATGAGCTTGGACCGCTGCCCAGACCCACGCGCCTACGAGAGAGCGAACTACGTGAAGACGCTGCTGTCGTGGAAGCGGGACATCTGAGGGGCGAGCCGAGGACGGTCCCGGGCCGCCCGGCCGCGGCCCCCAACTGACCCGACAGATCGCCCGTCGATGCGTCGCGGCCGCGGCCCGCGAGCCGGCCGCCCTCATGGGCGAGCCGCCCCACCGGCACCTCGCCGCAAGCCGACCCTTGACGCACCTACTGGAAACTTGTAGCTACAAGCGAGATGGCCGACCCTACCTCGCTGAGCCCCTGCGCCTGTTTTCGCGCCCGCAGCATGGCGCGTGCGATCACTGCACACTACGACGAGGTGCTGGGCGCCAGCGGCCTTCGCATCACGCAGTTCGCCATTCTGGTCTCGATCCGCGGGCGCGGCGCGGTCAGCATGCAGGAGTTGGCCGCTGAGCTCGGCATCGACCCGAGCACGATGACACGCACGCTATTGCCGCTGGAACGCGACGGACTGGTGGCTTCCGAATCGGGCGAAGACCGGCGGGTGCGCGAGCTGGCGCTGACGCCGCGCGGGCACCGCAAGGTCAGCGAAGCGTTCGGACTCTGGAACGAGGCCCAGGAGACACTGAACGAGAAGCTCGGCTCCGAGCTCTTCGAGCGCCTGCTCGGCGACATGAACGCGGTCGTGTCCGCGCTTCGGGGCTGACCCTTTTTTTGACCCGAAACTTGTATGTCCAAGCAATCTGACAAGTCGATCAACACGAACGAATCGAGCCAGGTGTGAGGGAGAAGCCGATGCTGCAAACCAGCCAAGCAAGCCAAACCGGCGCCCGCGTGACCGCGGTCGACCCTTCCGTCTCCAGTACCCCGCTGGCGGCAAGCGCCACGGATCTGGCCACCGTCTGCGTGCTGTGCAGCCACAACTGCGGCGTGCGCGTCGACGTCGAAGACAACCGCATCGTCGCGGTGCGTCCCGACAAGACCAACCCGATCACCGCCGGCTACATCTGCAACAAGGCCGCGACGATCGTGAACTACGTCGAGCACGACCAGCGCGTCGAACATCCGCTGCGACGTCGCGCCGACGGCAGTTTCGAACGCATCGACTGGAACACCGCGATCACCGAGATCGCCGCCAGGCTTTCGGCCATCCGCGAGACCCACGGCCCGCGTTCGATCGGATTGGTGGGCGTGGGCGGCCAGGCCAATCACCTCGACGGTCCCTGGGCTCTGGGAATGCTGAAGGCCCTCGGCTCGCGGCGCTGGTTCAACGCCTACGGCCAGGAGAAGACCCAGCACAACCTCGTCGACTATTGGATGATGGACGCGCCGCCGGCTGCCTTCTTCCACGCCGACCAGGCGCGCAGCAAGTACACGCTGGTGCTCGGCACCAATCCGAAGATCAGCAACCGCGGCCACAACGCCACCGAAACATTCAAGAAGCTCGCCGGTGATCCCGCGCGAACGGTAGTGGTAGTGGATCCGCGCGTCACCGAGACCACCAAGGGCGCCGACCGTCACCTGCGCATAAAGCCCGGCGGCGACGTCTTCTTCCTGATCGCGATGGCTGCCACGATCGTGCAGCGCGAGCTCTACGACTCGGCCTTCGTCGCGCAGCGCACCAGCGGGTTCGGAGAGCTTCGCGACGTGCTCGCACGCATCGACGTCGACGACATGGCCGCGCGTGCCGGCCTGGCCGTCGCCGATATCACGACGGTGACGCAGGACTTCGCGCGCGCCGAAAGCGCCTCGATGCTGTTCGACCTCGGCGTCGAACTCACGCCGTTCTCGACGCTCAATTCGTGGCTGATCCGCGTCAACCTGGCACTGACAGGCAACCTCGGCCGCGAAGGCGGCAACGTCTTCTTCGGCGCGTTCACGCCGAGTGACTGGAGCAAGAACCGTCACGAAGAGCCCGAGCGCGCCCTGGCCTCGGGCATCGGTGCGATCCGCGCGCTCGGCAACGCCGCGATGTTCTCGCCGACGCTGGTTCCCGAAGAGATCATGCTCGACCACCCCGAGCGACTGCGCGCGGTGTTCGTCGAGTCGTCCAATCCGTGGCTTTCCTACTCGGACACCAACGCGTGGCGCGAGGCGCGAAAGCGCCTCGATCTGCTGGTCGTGATCGACCCGGCCTTCACCGAGAGCGCGCGCGAAGCCGACTACGTGCTGCCGGCAACGTGCGGATACGAGAAGTGGGAGATGGCGCTGTTCCCCAAGGCGTATCCCGAAATCCAGGTGCAGGTGCGGCCGCCGGTGGTGGCCGGTCCCGCCGAGGCGCTGCCCGAGCCCGAGATCTACGTGCGGCTGATGGAGGCGATGGGACTGGTCGCGCCGCTGCCCGAGGAACTCGCAAGTCTGGCCGGCGTCGCCTCGATGCCCGAAGGCCGCGGCTTCTTCCTCGGCACTGCGATGGCGATGGCCCCCGAACTGGCCAAGCGCGGAATCGACGTCGAGACCCAGATCCTGGTCTGGGCTTACCGGGTGCTCGGCCCGGCGCTGCCGTCCCCGACTCTGGTGTCGGTGTACCTGCTCGCCCAGCGCAACGCGATGACCCGCCGAGACGCCGTGCTGCGCGTGCTCGGCTCCGAGTGGCAGGGCAAGAATGCATTCGAACTGGGCGAAGCCGTCTTCGCGCGCATTCTCGCCCATCCCGAGGGCGTCGAGGTTGCGCGACTGGAGCTCGGCCGCAACCTCGACGATCACATCGGCTACGACGACAAGCGCATCCGTCTTGCGGTTGCGCCGATGATGGCCGAACTGGAGCGTGCGCTTGCCACCAGGCGCGAGCAGGGAGGCGAGTATCCATTCGTGCTCGCCAACGGTCTTCGCACGCGCTGGACGGCCAATACCATCCAGCGCGATCCGTCATGGCGAAAAGGCGCGGGCGCCCACTGCACGCTGAGCGTTCATCCCACCGACGCTGCGCTGCTCGGCCTTGGCAGCGGTGACATCGCCGTGGTGTCGACCAGCATCTCGTCGATCACGTTGCCCGTCCAACTCGACGAGCGTTTGATGGCTGGCCACGCGTCGATGCCGAACGGCTTTGGAACCATGATCGGAAGCGCAAGTCGCGCGGCCGAAGGTCCCGAGAGCGCCGGCGCGGCGCCGCAGCTCGACGGCGCCAACGGCAACGAGATCACCGATACCGCCGACCGCGACCCGTTCACCGGCATTCCGCACCACCGCTACGTGCGCTGCCGGATTTCGAAGGCGCGAGAGGTAGCGGCGGCCTGAAAGACCGCGGCCCCGGTGTGACGTCCCAGCGCTCGTCCTGTAGGGTGGCGCCATGCTGGTGTGGAACGTAGCGGCGACCGTAGCCGGCGGCGTGTCGATGACGGCCTTCACGCTCGTCGTCGCATGCGCCGGCGGGGTTGCCAGCGCCGGCGGCAAGCCCGATTCGGCGTTCCACGTCGACAGCAACCAGAGCCGCAACCAGGTGCACTACGGCGTCCACACCGACCAGCAGTGCCGCCCCAGCGGTGAGGAACCGGCCTACAACTACTGGCTGCGCCTGGGACATGTCCCGGCCACTACGCGACCGCTGAGCTTCCTGCAGCAGGTCGCCTACGGCTTCAAGGCACAGCGGGTCCGCGGCGACGGCCGCGTCGAACTGAGACTGAGGGCGCTGCCCGAGCGCCTGTTCACGATCCGCGCCGCCCCGGGTCCCGACGGGTGCAAGACCGAAACCTTCGTCACCATCGACGGCAGGGAGGCCTACCTCGACAAGGTCTTCGTGTTCGCCGACGAAGGGATCTTCCTGCCGGATGTGCGCTACATCGAGCTCTACGGGCACACCAACGACGGCCACGCCACTTACGAAAAGATCAGCATCAAGCCGTGACTCCGCCCAAGCTGCCGCAGTCCCCGAGACGCACCGGGCGCACGCTACAGCGCTACGTGCTGCGTGAGATACGCAACGCGTTCCTCGTCGGCATCGGTTCGGCGGTATCGGTTCTGTTCGTGCTGCGTGTGGTCGAACTGGTCGACCTCGCTTTCGCGCGCGGAGTGCCGGGTCGTCTGGTGCTGGCACTATCGGGGTACATCGTGCCCTCGTTCCTGGAGACGGCGATCCCGATGGCCGCGCTTCTCGGCATCGTCGTGGCATTCGCCAGGCTCGGCACCGACGGAGAACTGGTGGCACTGCGCGCGTCGGGGATCGGACTCACCGACATCGTGCGCCCGCTGCTGGCGTTCGGTCTTGCGGTAGCGACGTTCAGTTTGCTGCTAGGGGTGTGGGCACGGCCGTGGGCGAACCGCGGCATCGAGAAGACGACCTACGAGATGGCGCGTACGAGGCTCACCGCGGCGCTGCGTCCCGGAGTGTTCAACGACTGGTTCGGCGGCGTGATCCTGTACGTCGAACAGCTCGATCCCAAGTCCGGCGACATGCGCTCGGTGATGCTCGCGGAGGAACGCAAGGAGTACGGCCGCAAGACCATCTTCGCCGCCGACGGCCACGTCCAGTCGAACGAGGACGCCCGCACGGCGCACCTGGAACTGCACGACGGGAGCCTGCTGACCTACCACGACTCGGGCAAGTACCACGACAAGACCGACTTCGCGTCGATGGAGCTCAACCTCGACCTGACCGAAGACACCGGCGTCGACCTGCGAACGATGGGCGGCCCCAGTGCGATGACGTGGACCGATCTCGTCGCCGAACGCAGCGCCAAGCTGGCGCGGGGCGAATCGGCAGTAGAGGAAACCATCGAATTGCACCGCAAGTTCGTGCTGCCGGCGGCCGCCATCCTGCTTCCGTTCATCGGCGTTCCGCTCGGCGCGATGGGAAGGCGCGGGGTGCGCTCGCGCGGAATGCTGGTGAGCATCATCGTGGTGCTGCTCTACTACCTGCTGCTGACCGGCGCGGTGACTCTGGCGCGCCAGCAGATCGTGCCGACGGTGCTGTCGATCTGGCTGCCCAACCTGCTGCTCGGCGGACTGGGGCTGTGGCTCTTCCGTCGCTCGGTCACGGAGCGACCGCTGATGCTGGCCCTGCCGCGGTGGGCCGCTCGCAGGAAGCGCGCCCAATGAGCATCCTCGGCCGCTACGTAGTGGGGCTCTACCTGCGCTCGTTCGTGCTGTGCCTGGCCGGCGCCGTGGGTCTGTTGCTGGTCGTCGATTTCTTCCAGCGCATCGGCGACTTCGCCACCTACGACGCCGACGCCTCGCTGGTGGCCGCGTACTTCGCACTGCGCATCCCCAAGATGATCGCCGACGTCTACCCGGCGGCCGCGTTGTTCGCGGCGCTGCTGAGCATCGGTTCGCTGGTGCGCAGTAATGAAGTCCAGGCGATGCACGCTTGCGGCGTGTCGGTCTTCCAGATCGCGCGGCCGCTGGTCGTCACCAGCGTCTGCATCAGCTTCGTCGCGCTGATGTGGAACGAGACGGTGGTGCCGCCGATGGCGGCGCGAGCCCGCACGGTGAAGAACATCGGCATCAAGGGGCTGCGCGAGCGCGGCCTGCTCGACGCCAGTTCGTTGTGGTTCCAGGTGCCCGAAGGCTTCCTCAACATCGACTACTTCGACGCCAGCCGCGAGGTTCTTCACGGAGTGACGCTGCACGCCATCGACTCGGGCTTTCACCTGCGCCGCATCGTCGAAGTGCCGCAGGCGACCTGGCGCGAGGATCATTGGAACCTCGCATCCGGCACCGTTCGCAGCTTCGGCCAGGCGGGCGCGTTCGAGTTCCGCCCGCTCGCGGACGGCGACCTGACGCTGGCGGGCACTCCCGCCGAGTTCAGCAAACGGGCACCGCGCGCCGACGAGTTCAATGCCCGCCAACTGGCCGAACGAATCCGGATGCTGAAGGCCAAGGGATTGGACCCGGCCGCATTTCAGGTCGACCTTCAGTTCAAGCTGGCGCTTCCGCTGTCGGGGATGATCACCGTGCTGCTCGGGGTGCCGCTGGCGCTGCGCGGCTCGCGCCGCGGCGGCATGGCCCAGTACCTCGGAACCGGGCTGACGGCCTGCTTCGCGTACTGGCTCACCCAGGCGCTGACCGTCTCTGCTGGACACGCCGGCGCGCTGCCGCCGGTGGTCGCAGCCTGGTCGGCCAACCTGCTTTTCGTGCTGATCGGCGGACTGCTCGCCTCGCGTACCTGAGCGACGACGCCGGCGGCGTGGGGCGGGTTCGCACGGGAGTCAGGTCCCGCAGCGTGCCCCGGCAGGGTTGATCCGGGCTCCGACCGGACCAGGAAAGAAATCGAAAGGCGCGACTTGACCCCCCGTTGGTCAGCGGAGGGTTTGGCGGCGGAGCAGGCGGAACAGGACTGGCCAGCCCCACACCAGGGGATGGCGTCGCTGCCGCTCGGTGACCTCGATGTAGACGCCGGTGTGGCGACCGAGCTTCCAGATCACGTATGGAAGCCAGTCGCCGAAAGTGAGCGCCGACTTGAGCAACCTCACCAGGTAGACCGACTTGGCCAGCGCGCCTGTCCAGCTCGAGCGGCGCGCGATGGCGCGGCGCCGGGCGTCCTCCATGTGAACCTGAATGACGGCGCTGGCGCCGGCCTGCGGGCCGCCATCGCGGGGGGCACCGTCGGAAGGGCTCTGGCGCACGCAACCCTCTAGCAGGCCGCGACGTGCCAGTTCCGACACCGCCAGCTGCGTCACCTTGAAGTAGCGCTGCGGAGCCGCGCGGAAGATCGACTCGATCGTATCGTCGGTCTCCGGCCGCAGTTCGGTTCCATAAGTGTGAGCGAACCCGAACTGCCACAGCGCCTCGACGTCGGTTATCTGCGGGTACAGCGCGAGCATCCGGCCAACCATCGTCAGCGCGGCTTCGGCAGCGTCGCCGGCGATACGCTCGCGCGCCGCGCCGTCGCGCGCCCACGCCAGCGCTGCCGGCTGGCAAAAACGCGCCCAGACTATTGCGTGCAGGCTCGAGTACCGGCACGCACGCGAGAAGTCGCGCTGCGAAACGATGTTGTACTTCATCCGCAGCCGCTGGCCCTGCCACAGGGTCTCGACGTAGTACACGTTGGGCGGCAGCAGCCAGTTGGAAAGCGCCAGCAGACCGCCCTTGATGTTTCGCTTGTAGGCTGCCTGGTAACTGTCTACTACGACGTAGAAATCCAGGACACTATCCTCGACGGTACGGCGCCTGAGACAGGACCCGTAAAACAACACGCCCTGCACCGCCGCACCGTGGCGGCGGCGGATCTCACGCGCCAGGGCGAGCGCCTGGGGTGCGACCTCGGTGGCGTGTTCGGCAGCGAAGAACGAAACCAGTTCGGGCCAGGCTTGGGGCGGCCCGGACAGCTGGTCGCAGAACTGGGCGAGCCCGGTGGGGCTGGCCGGCGCCGCAACGGGTTCGGCAACAGAGGCGGCAGACACGCAGCGAGATTAGCTCAGCGAGTGCTCAGGAAGCGAACCCTGCGGTCGGACCGCAGCCGCGCGGTGCGTCCGGGCATCGGGTCGAAGAGTTCCCCGTCCAGGGTCGCCCCGCAGTCCATCCGCAGCCGGATCTCCTCGACGTTGCGGCTGACATAGCGCGGATCCGCGTCGGCACGTTGCGGCGAGCGGCCGGTCAGAATGTGGGCCACCGTCAGCGGGTGCCGCAACGTTCCCGGGGCCAGCGCGGTGAAATGGAGGCCTCCCGGACCGGTTCCCCAGAACGGCCGCATCCGCAGGAAGAGGCGCCGCAGGGTTGTCGCTATCAGGAGCTGGAACTGCCGCTCGGCAAGTTGCTCGCCATCAAGCGCGACGTCGACCAGGTCGGGATCCAGAATGTGGTCGGTCTTGCCGAACAAGGCCCGGGTGATCAGCCCGGCTGTGACCAGCCCACTGCCGAGCACCCCTTGCCCCTTCTCCTTGGGAAACAGACGGTGCGCCAGCAGGATCGCCCTGTGGATCACTCCGGCGCCGAAAAACGTGCCGTAGTGGTCGATGCCGTCGGGTTCCAGCGCCAGGTGCAACACCGCCCGATCGACCACCGCCGACTCGGCACGTCCGCTCGCCGCCAGCGATACCAGGCGGTCGAGCGCTCCGACCGGGTCGCGCGCGCTGCCGATGTCGAGAGCGCTCATGCAGGTGCGCCCAGTTCGCAGCGGGGCGATCAGAGGCGGCCTGGTGAAGGGGCTGGTCGCACACAGGACCTCGGTCAGCGAGCGCTGCAGCGTCCCGTCGCCGCCGTTCACCACCAGGATCTCGACACCGGCCTCGGCGAGTTCCCGCATCGCGTCTGGTGCAACGCGGCTGTGCTCGGTCTCGACGTGGACGATGTCGGGATACTTCGCGAGGCGGTCCAGAACCCGCGCGACCAGGACCCCGTCACCTCCCGCCTGCAGGTTGCTCAGGATGCCTATGCGCATCAGAGGCGTATCAGGATCGTCAAGACCCCGCCCGCCGTGAGGCCCCACAGTAAGTCTTTCTGAAGATCGGAGGCGGGCCCCTGAAACTCCGCCAGCAGTGCACGAATGAAGAACAGCAACGACACGACCCCGATCGCCGCGAGCAGACCCGGAACCTCTTCGTTTCCGCGTGCAACCCCGGCCTCATGCGAGAGCCGGAAGAGCCAGGTGATGCCGGTGCAGATCGCGCCGATGCGAACCAAGCGTAGAAGAGACATGGCGATGATGTGAAGTGCGGGCGCAACCCGGGCCGCGCCCGCACCTCACCCGGAAATCAGCAGTTCACTCCTCGACTACTTTGGCCGAGCGCGCGAGCTTTAGAAGTTCCTGCTTTTCCTTGTCCCCCGAGGCCGCCTGCCTCTCCCACTTCTTCTCGCGCCATGGCTTGAGCATGTACTCGTCCATGAAAACGACCAGGAAGCTGAAGCCCACGACGATTATGATCGAGTTCCAGAATGTGAGTCTTATCATCTGTCCCACGCTCCTCAGATGCGAACCATCTCGCGGCCTTCGTGGTGCTGTGCTTCCTTCATGATGAAGCCGGGCTTGAAGACCAGGATCAGCACCGGAAGCAAGGTCTGCGAACCGACGTAGCTGATACCCATCCAGATGGCCAGCAGCAGGCCCATCTCGGCGTTGAAGCGGATGTTGGAGGTCACCCAGAACAGCGTGCTGATGATCATCGTGACGGCCGTGAAGCTCACGGCCTTGCCCGAGGTCTCGAGCGCTTCACGCACCGAGTCCAGCAGATCGCCGCGTTCCCGGATCTCCTCGATGGTACGGCTGACAATGTAGAGACCGTAGTCGATGCCGAAGCCGACGCCGACGGTCACCAGAGGCAGGGTCTGTACGTTCACACCGATGTTGTTCACCGCCATGTAGCCGTTGACGATGATGTTGGAGACGATCAGGGGTCCGAGCAGGTACAGACCGCAGGCCCATGAGCGGTAGGTGAACAGCAGGATCACCCAGATCGAGAAGAACCCGAGGAAGTTCATCAGCAGGTCGTTGCGGACCAGTTCTTCGTTAGCTGCCGCGAGCACTCCGATCAGACCGCCGGCCAGCTTGAGGACGGCCTTCCACGGCGCGTTGATAGCCATCTCAGTCTCTTTGCCGCCGCGGTCGAGCGTGAAGTTGAGGACCTTGGAGCGCCCCGACTCATCGCTGATCGCATCGTGCAGACTGTCCATGTCCGTCACGGAAGTCTGCCCGATCATCAGGATCTTGTCGCCGACGTGGAAAGGGGTGTCCTTGCCGGCCGCATCGGTGGGGGTTGGAGCACCCGGCACCAGGTGGATCGGCGACCACGACGTCTCGCGCTTGTTCCAGAACTGCTCGGCGGAGACGCTCTTGACTACGATGCTCTCGCCCTCTTCGGCGACCTCGATGCCGAGGTCATCGAACTGGGTGGTCGTGATGAACTCTTTGCTGCGTCCGATGATCCTGCGGATGTTGGCGCCCTTGTGATCCCTGCAGAAGAACGTCACGTGGGCCGTCGAATAATCCGTCGAGACGTACTTGGCGGTCTCGGTCGGCGGAGAACCCGAGAAGAAGATGAAGAACAGGCCGCCCACGTCGACCCAGTTGCTCGGTATGACGCCCCACTTGGGCTCGAGCTCGTGGAACACGCTGTTCACGGCGCGAAGAATGTCCGCGAGCGAGAAGCTGTAGCCGACGCCCGGGTCGCGCTCCAGGTAACGCTGGAAGTGCTCCATCGTCTTGAGCGTGTGCGGGTCCTTCATCGCGTTCTTGTCGTAGCCCTCTGCCACCACGATCAGCGGCTCGACACCGCCGAACTTTCCCTGAATCTGCGAGTGCGACTCGTTGTACGGCGAGTCCAGCCACAACAGCGGGGAAGCCGCCGCCGGGTCGCCGACGGTCAGTCCGCGCATCAGATAGAGCCCGATAACAGCGGCGACCGACCACGAAACCAGTGTGACCACAATCCCGGTCTTGCTCAGCAGCAGCGCGGTGAACCTGTTGATCGCCATGCGGAAACCACCGCGCTCGCGAAGCACGACGAGCTCGGGCTCAGGGGCCTTCAGGTAGTAGTAGACGATCGGGTTCAGCATCATCTCTGAAACCGTGATCGCCAGGATCCACCACGAAGCGGTGATCGCCAGCTTCTGCAGCATGATCACCGGGACCAGCAGGATGACGAGCACGCCGAACGCGTCGGTAACCACGCCCGAGAACGTCGGCACGAACAGTTCGGCGAACGAGGCGACGATGGCGCGTCGTTTGTTCCAGCCGCAGCGCTCGAACTCCTCGTAATATCGATCGTGCATCTGGATGGCGTGGCTGACCGCACGGGCGGTGATCAGGAACGGCACCACCAGCATCAGCGGATCCAGCGCCAGGCCGATCAGATGGATGAACCCGAGGCCCCAGAAGGCGGCGATCAGGCCGGTGATGGTCGGACGCAGAGCGCCGCGCCAGTCGTGGAAGTACATCCACCGCAGCACCCATTCGATGCAGTACGTGACCACCAGGATGAAGAAGACGTCGTCGGCGTAGTTGTAGACCCAGCCGTAGAGGCGAGGCTCGCCGGCCGACCAGAGTTTGATGTTGGAGCCGTGCCCCTTCAGGGTCGCCGTGCCGGGTTCGCCCGCTCGCACGTAGCCCACTGGAACTCCGGCCTCGCCGGCCGCAGCCACCGCGTCGCCGATCTCGTAGCGGTGGTGGACCGTCTTGCCGTTGACGGTGGTGATGACGTCGTTGTCCTTGAGTCCCGACGCGCCCGCCGCGCTGTCCTTGAACAGGCGCTTGACCAGCACGCCGGTGCCCTTCTCGACCTTCAGCACTTCGGCACGGTCGGGGTCGACGTCGATCAACTGCGCGCCCACCCATCCGCTGGTGAACGGGGTGATCACGCGATCGTTCATCTCCTCGAAGATGCGCCGGTAGTCGAGTCGGCCTTCGATGAAGTTCGCGCGAATGATGGCGGCGCGGTCATCGAGAGAGACCAGGATTCCGAACACGTTCTCGGAGTTGTGAACGATGCGCCGGATCTCGGCCGCGTCCCCCTCGGTCCTGGGCATGTCGATCATGATCGGTTCGGACCGCAAGGTACCTGCCGCGGCGACCTTCAGGTGACGGGTGGTACGGTGGCCGATCGAGTCGATCTGACTGTGGTTTACGCCGTAAACCCGGTCGATCTCCTCCGTCATCATGTAGATCTGAGCGAGGTTCTCGACGTTGAAGAGGTTGCCCTCCTCCACTTCGGCCATCATCACGATGTTGTTGGCGCCGCCGAAATCCTTGGAGAACCGGTTGTGGATCTGCACGTAAGGGTGCGTCTGGGGAAGCAGGTCGCCGAAGCTGGTCTCCAGATGAAGCAGGAAGCTCCAGTAGGCGAACAATCCGGTGACGGCGAGCACCACGATCGACACCGGGTGACGGTAGTCGATCAGCTTGTCGCCGACCCAGTAGAGCAGCCGCTTATCTCTTGGAACTTCGTAATCGATTGCCATCGGTATCCCTTCCCTGTCCTTCTGTGCTCGGCGCGGCGGCGGGCGGCAAGGCCCGGCCCGTCACCTCGGTCTGGGCGCAAGAAACGCAGCCCCACCAGCCCCTGAACCTGCGGCCGACCTCAATGTGAAAGTTCGCCTACCTCTGAGCGGAAATTCGGCTTCGTCCTACCAGAAGCCCGCAACCGTGTAGATGGAAGCACCACTTAGGTCAACCCTTTAGCCTCGAAGGCCGGGCCCGCTCAGCCACGCCGCTCCGCGCCCCCCGCTCCCTGCGCGCAACATGCATCCAGACGCTGTTGGTCCCCTGCTGCTGACGTGATCTTCAGCACCTTCGCAGGTGACATCCTACGCCTGCGCGCAGGCGTGATCCTCGCCCTCCGAACGCCCCTCGTGCTCGCGGGCCAGCAGCTTCTCGGCGGTCACCCTGTCGGCCTCGCGATCCACGTCGATGGCGGCCTCGGCGAACGGCATCACCACCGCGTCGACCTTGGCCCCGATCACCCGCGACGCGCGCGCCAGAGCACCGGCGAGATCGAGGCGACCGATCGCGAACAGGGCGAGGTTGCCCAGTCCGAAGACGCTGACCAGGCGCCACGGCTGCTTGCGGAAGTGCTCGGCTCGGGTCCAGAAGCGCGGCACTGCGGCAGCGGTTGGGCCGCGCAGGTAGAAGAGGTTGGCGCCGGAAAACTTCTCGCCCTTCAGCACGATGAAGGTGCGTGGCTGGTTGGGAAAGCGGGCGCGAAAGATCGACCCCGGCACCAGTCCGACGACGAAATCGGCGCTGGAGCGCTCGGCGGCCTGCTGGAAGAAGCGCACCATCTCGGGGGTCAGAAGCGGGTGGTCGGCGGTGGTGACGAGGAGCGCGCCCCCGTCGCACGAAGTCGTGAAATAGTCGGCCACGCTGGCGGCCGGAGAATCGCCGGAGCGGTGGAACACGACGTTGCCGGCGGCGGTAAGAGAGGCCAGCTCGGGATGGCCAACCAGTAGGTCTTCATCCCCGGCGCTGACCGCGATGGGGCCGTCCAGGCCGCTCTCGCGCAGGGTTCGCACCACCCGCAGCAGCATCGGGACGCCGGCGATGGGCAGCAGGGCCCGATGCCCACAACCGCTCGCGTCGGCGAGGGCGTCGCCGCTGGAGCGGCGACCCGCGAGCACCAGGACCCGGGTCGGCATTTACCCATACTAGAGACGCGCCCCGCTCGGGCAATCGACCGGAGGTGCAGCCCGCCCACGAGCCCCCGCTGCGGCGTTGGGGGCAGAGCCCGGCCGACGGCGGTGGTTGACCACCGGCCCTCTACGGGGTAGCTGGGCGGCTGGCCCTACATGCGGATCCTCCTCGTCTTCGGCCGACGTTATCCTGGCCGTAGCACCGTGATGCTGGTGTCCCTGACGCTGGCCGCGATGGCCGAGGGCGTGGGGCTTTCCAGCCTGCTGCCGGTGCTCAGCATGGTCACCGGCTCCGACGGCAAGGACTCGGGCCTGGAGAAGCTGGTGCGCCAGACCCTGGCGGCCACCGGCATCGAGCCCACCATCGGCGCGCTGCTGTGCCTGATCGTGGCCGGAAGCGTCGTCAAAGCGGCGCTGGTCCTGGTCGCGCAGATCCAGGTTGGCTACACCGTCGCCCGCGTCGCCACCGATCTGCGCATGGCGCTGCTCGAGGCCGTGCTGAAGGCCCGCTGGCTCTACTACGTCAAGCAGCCGGTGGGGCTGCTGGCCAACTCCTTCGCCACCGAGGCCTCGCGCGCCGCCGACGCCTACCTGTGCGGCGCCACGATGTCGGCGCAGGCGATCGAGACCGTTCTCTACGCGAGCATCGCCGCAATGGTGTCGTGGCAGACGGCGGCGGCCGCCGCCGTCGTCGGCGCTACCACCGTAGGCCTGTTGAGCGGGCTGGTGCGCAAGACCAAGCGCGCCGGAGTACGCCAGACCGACATCCTGCGCACGGTGCTGGCGCGCATGTCCGACGTGCTCTACGCCGTCAAGCCGCTGAAAGCGATGGGGCGCGAGCCGCTGATCGCGCCACTGCTCGAACACGAGACCGAGAGCCTCAACCGCTCGCTCCAGCGCCAGGTGCTGAGCAAGGAAGCCGTCCGCGCGTTGCAGGAGCCGCTGCTCGTCATTTCGCTCGCCGGCGGACTGTTTCTCGCGGTCAAACACTGGGACCTCGCGCTCGACAGCGTCATCGTGCTGGCGCTGGTCTTCGCACGCGCGCTGTTCAGCCTGAACAAGGTACAGAAGTCGTACCAGGCGATGATCGCGTCCGAGAGCGCGTTCTGGTCGCTGCAGAAGACCATCGCCCAGTCGCAGGCCGAAGCCGAACAGAACGGCGGGAGCCGCCGTCCCGCCTTCGAGCGCGAGTTGGCACTGCACGGCGTCACCTTCGCGTACGGCGAGCGCGAGATCCTCAGCGACGTGTCGCTGTCGATCCCGGCCGGCGAGGTCACCGCCATCGTCGGCCCTTCGGGCGCCGGCAAGACCACCATCGCCGACCTGGCTCTCGGCCTGGTCCGGCCGCAAACCGGCGACGTGCTGCTCGACGGTGTCCCACTCGCCGAGATCGACATCCCGTCGTGGCGTCACATGGTCGGCTACGTCCCACAGGAAACGCTGCTGCTGCACGAAGACGTGCGCGTCAACATCACGCTCGGCGATCCCGAGCTCACGGATGACGACGTCAACGACGCGCTACGCGCGGCTGGGGCCTGGGATTTCGTCTGCGAGATGCCCGAAGGACTCGACACGCCGCTGGGCGAGCGCGGCGCGCGCGTCTCGGGTGGCCAGCGCCAGCGCATCGCGATCGCCCGCGCACTCGTCCACCGGCCGCGACTCCTGATTCTCGACGAGGCCACCGCCGCTCTCGATCCAGCCAGCGAGGCCGACATCTACGCGACGGTTCGCGCGCTGCGCGGACGCACCACCATTCTGGCAATCTCGCACCAGCCCGGACTGCTCGAAGTAGCCGACCGCGTCTACCGTCTCGAGCTCGGACGTGTCGAGATGCTCGACCACACCAGCGCCGCGGCGGCAGCGGCCGCGCTCAGTCTCGAAGACCAGAACACCGGAGCCGTCGCTCGCTGATATCTTTGACAAGAGATCGATGGCGGCGCGGCGGCGCGACGCAAGCGCGGATGCGCCGCTCGCCGCACGACCTTGAAGCTGGACAGGTGCGGGCTCGTTGGTTGGGGGCGGCGGTGCGTCGCTTGGCGGCGGTGCGTCGC
>JACRCR010000075.1 GCA_016218925.1 Deltaproteobacteria bacterium
CCGCCGCCGAGACAGTAGCCGAACAGCGTCGCCACCGACGGCTTGCCCATCGACTCGATCATCGACAGCACCCGGCGGCGCTGATCGAGCACCGCCGCGAAACCGCCGCGTTCGTCGGCACGCGTCATCAGTTCCTTCAGATCCATGCCAACTGAGAAGTGCTCGGTGCCCGCCCCGGTGAAAACCAGCGCGCGCACCGACACATCGGCCGCGAGCTGCGGGAGCACCGCCTCCAGTGCGTCCATGTACTCCATCGTCATCGGGTTCATCGGCCCGCGGTTGTTGGTGAGAACGGCTACCGCGCCGTCGCGTTCGACGATCAGTGCTGGGTGGTCAGACATGGGGTTCTCCTGCCTACGCGAGAGCGAATCTGAGAAGGAACGTGGTCACGATTGCGGCTCCACGGCTAGGTCCAGAGCGTTCTCGTCCGCCGCCGCACCTACCCGGCGAATGGGCGTCCCGCCCCCGACGGCTCGTAGGTGAGCCCGAAGACCGTGTCGGTCATCCATCGACGGAACGACTCGTTGTCCATGAACTGCTTGAAGAGTTCAGTGTCGTCTTTCAGCACCGCCGTCATCACCCGCGCCAGTGCCTTGTCGTGCTCTATGCGAGCGTTCTGTTTGTCCGAGTTCTTCTGCGCGTTCTGGTAGGCAGTGTCGGCGGCGACGCGGCTGGGGATGTCCTCGGTGATCAGTTTGTGTACCCGGTCGGTATCGGTCCACGGGATGTTGCCGAACTGGTCGTTGAAGGTTCTCAGGATATTCGAGAGGCGATCGAGCTCCGGCTCGGGCTTGTGGCCACCGCCGGTCGTCGGTACCGGGTCTATTTCCGCGTCCGCGTCCGGAAGCTGAATCTTCACCGCGGCCTGCTTCTCGACACGGTAGCTGTCCATGTCGATCGCTTCGAGAATCCCCTTCGCCAGGTCTTCCTCGACGGGCGCCGGCAGCTTGGGGATGAGGAAGTTCAGGAAGATCGAAAGCTTCTCCCAGTCGGCGTTGGTGTAGGGAAGGATAGAGGCGAGGAATCCGTAGGTACGCGTGAAGGCCTTGGCCTTGCCCTTGAAGTCGACCTGCCCATCTTCGTCGAGTTGCTCCTTGTAGACCGCGACGCAGGCATCGAGGATCGGATCGAGCCGATCACGGTCCGCGCCGCCGAGGTACAACTCTACGAACTCCTCGATCTGTGCAGCCGCGTAGACCTGGTACGCGTCGAGAGTGGCCTTCAAATCGTGCAGCTTATTCGGGTCGGTTTCCTCAGCGAGAATCGTCGTGCGGTAGTAGTCGGCGAACGCCTGCTGAATCGTGTCGGTGTCGTTCATGAAGTCGAGCACGAACACGTCGTGCTTCTGCGGATGCGCGCGATTCAGACGCGAGAGCGTCTGCACCGCCTTGATACCCGAAAGGATCTTGTCCACGTACATCGTGTGCAGCAGCGGTTCGTCGTAGCCGGTCTGGAACTTGTCGGCGCAAACGAGGAAGCGGTACGGATCCTGCTGTATCTTGTCGGCGATCTGCCCGGACGGAAAACGGTTGAGCGAGGCCTCGGTAACCTTCGCTCCGCCGTATTCGTGTTCACCCGAAAATGCCACGATCGCACGGCAGGGACTCTTGCGCTCGGCGAGATAGTCGCGAATGGCGTGGTAGTACTGGATCGCTCGTTCGACGCCGCCAGTCACCACCATCGCTCTGGCCTGCCCACCGATCTTGTTCAGCGCCAGCACCTGCTCGCAGAAGTGGTCGACCATGATCTCGGCTTTCAGCCGGATCGCATGGTCGTGGCTCTCGACGTAGCGGCGCAGCTTCTTCTTGGCGCGCTTGGTGTCGAACTCCGGATCTCCCTCTACCTTCTTGACCAGCTTGTAGTAGCTCTCGACCGGCGTGTAGTAGCGCAGCACGTCCAGGATAAAGCCCTCCTGGATCGCCTGCTTCATCGTGTAGCTGTGGAAGGGCCGGTGCTTCAGCTTCCCGTCCGGCTGCGGCTCTGGCTCCCCGAAGAGTTCCAACGTCTTGTGTTTGGGCGTGGCGGTGAAGGCGAAGTAGCTGGCGTTGGGCAGCAACTTCTTCGCTTCCATCAGACGGTTAATGCGGTCCTCGGTGGTCTCGTCGTCCTCCTCGGCACCGGCCGTCGAGAGCGCCATCGACACCGCGGCCGAGGTGCGCCCGCCCTGGCTCGAATGCGCCTCGTCGATGATGATCGCGAAGCGTCGCCCGCGGTGCTCGCCGCCAATCTCGTCCAGAATGAACGGGAATTTCTGCACCGTCGAGATGATGATCTTCTTCCCTTCGGCGATGAACCCGCGCAAGTCGCCCGAATGATCCGCGTGCCCGACGGTCGCGCCCACCTGCGCGAACTGCTTGATGGTGTCCTTGATCTGCTGGTCGAGGATCTTGCGGTCGGTGACAACGATGATCGAGTCGAACACCACCGCGCCGTCCTTGGTGAGACCGATGAGCTGGTGCGCGAGCCATGCGATGGAGTTCGATTTGCCGCTGCCCGCCGAGTGTTGGATCAGATAGCGCTTGCCGGCGCCGTGACTGCCGGCGTCGGCAAGCAGCCTGCGCACCACGTCGAGTTGGTGAAAGCGCGGCCAGATCTGCACCGATCTCTTGCGGCCGGTCTTCTCGTCCCTGGCCGTAACCACCTGAGCGTAGTTCTCCAGGATGTCGGTCAGACCATCGCGGGTGAGGAGGCGTTTCCACAGATAGTCGGTCTCGAGGCCGTTTGGGTTGGGCGGATTCCCGGCGCCGTCGTTCCAACCCAGGTTGAACGGCAGGAACCATGAGGCCTTCCCCTTCAGGTGCGTACAGAAGCGCACCTCGTGGTCGTCCACGGCGAAGTGCGCCACGCAGCGGCCGAACTCAAAGAGCTTCTCGCGCGGATCGCGATCGCGCTTGTACTGCTGAACGGCGTCCTCGACCGTCTGCTTGGTGAGGCTGTTCTTCAGCTCGAAGGTCGCGACCGGCAGACCGTTGATGAAGAGGCCGACGTCGAGCGCAAGCTGCGTCTGGTCGCGGCTGTAGCGGAGCTGGCGGGTGACGCTGAAACGATTGGCGGCGTAGCGCTCTTGCGCCTTGGGGTTGCCAGGAGAGGGCCTGCCGTAGAACAAGTCGAGATGATGCGGCCCGTGCTTGATCCCGCTGCGAAGCACTTCGATGGTCCCGCGCTTGGTGATCTCGCCCTGCACACGCGCCAGGAACTTGCGCCGCGTCGGGCCGTCCTGGCCAAGGTCGAGATCCTCGGCCGCCTGCGGCTGCGTCTCGCTGAGGAACGCCGAGAGTTGCGCGAGGTCGACGCAGTACTCGCGCTCGTAGTCGTCGGGCGCGCCGCAGATCCAGCCGTTGCCGTAGGTCGCCGGTCGCTCGCCGATCGCCTCGGCGGGAGCGGCGCAGGGAGCCGCGTCGCACGGCGAGCCGGTCAGCGCGGTGCAGATCAGGCGCTCGAGGCCGCGTTCGGTGGTGTCAGTGGTCACCGCAAGTTCCTTCGAGATCTGGGGTACGGCGTGGGGCTTTGCTAAGTCCTTTACTAAACGGATCGCATGTGGCCGGGTTTAGCAAAGAGCCAAGGGCCCGTCCTTCCACGGGATTCCCCTCTTGGTGGAAGGTCACTGACGCCTCCGGCAAAGCGGTTCCTTTGCTAAACGCGCGGGCTCGGAAGGCTAAGACTTCGACGCCTTGCCCGACCCGAACGGGTCGAATCACGTCCCCTGCCCCCGTCTCGCGACGACCTTTCCCGGTGTCCCGGTCCCGCCCAACCTGTCTTGCCGTCAAATGGCGGTCAAACAACGCCGCCGCGGTCGCCCCTGCCACGCCGGCGTCCTGCTCCGTCCCTTCGCTCCTTGTCTCACGCTTTGTCACAGCAAGTGCCACGCGCGGCCGAGCCAAGACAACGTAACCGCCACAAGAAAGAAGGTTTGCAACGATTTTGCCGGGCTATTGCTTGTCTCGGGCTCCAGTTCCCTTGTCTGAAACACGCGGATCCCCCGCGAGCTATCCGGCCGCCCCGGAACGGTTGGCGCAGCCCAGACACGCACGGGAAGGAGTCATGCGGGTCGGCTCCAAGCCGCTTATGACACGCGCATGATTGAAGGAAGCGCCCTCAGCCCGGCATCGTCATCTCGCGAGACGCGACCGCAGGCAGGAAGGGATAGTTCCGCGTGGACGAATCGGAGAGGAAGTCTTTCGGAGTTCGCCTACGAGAGCTACCATCTGATACGTTTCGCTTGGTCAAGCGCTCGAATATCGGTGGTACAAGGAGATCTAGCTAGCATGAAGATCGCGGAAGCGGCCTTCCTCGGGCGCGGCATATACTCGGTCCAAGAAGCGGCTGCTCTCACGGGAGTTTCGGCGCGGCGGTTGCGGCGGTGGCTGCTAGGGTACGAGTTCCGGCTCCATGGAGAACCGAGACTGTCAGAGAAGATTCTTGACGGCGAGCTTCCCTCCATCAATGGGACGTCGGCTCTTAGCTTCCTCGACCTACAGGAAGCCCGTTGCATCGCCGAGTTCCGGAAGCGAGGCGTGGGATGGCAGTCGCTGCGCGAAGCCCACACCAGAGGCCAGTCCGATCTCCGGACGAGCCATCCGTTCGGAACCGGTCAATTCAAGACCGTGGGTCGCCGCTTGATGTGGGATGCGGCCACCGAAGAGAACGACGGGATTCTCCTCGACATAGCTCGGAGCCAAACCTCATTTCGATCCGTGCTCGCGCAGTTCCTCCGCGGCATCGAGTTCCTCAACGACAGGCCCGTCCGTTGGTTCCCACTGTCCGGAAGTAAGCGAATCGTGATCGACCCTCGACGCAATTTCGGACGTCCGATTGTTAAGGAGCGTGGAGTTCCGACGGCCATCCTCGCGCAATCTTACGACGCAGAGGGTTCGTTCGAGAAAGTCTCGCGGTGGTATGAAGTAGACATTCGCTCCGTCAAGGATGCGGTCAGGTTTGAGCACGACATTGCAGCTTGAATTTCTTCCTCGACAATACGTTTGCGCCGAAGCTCGGACCGGCGTTGGCGCTACTCGCCGAACGCGACGATCATACGGTGGTTCACCTCATGGATCGATTCCGAGGGGACACCGACGACTTGGAATGGATCTCTGCGGTCGGGAGATGGCCCGAGGCATGGGTAATCCTTTCCGGAGATCGTAGGATTGCTACGAACCCACAGCGGCTAGCTGCGCTACGCAGTTCACGGCGAACCGCATTTTTCATGCCGTCGAATTATCCACGACTCCCGCACTGGGATCAGGCGTGGCAACTCGTCAAGTGGTTCCCCGCGATCGCCGGAAAGGCGGGCACGGCGTCGGTTCAAAGAATCTATGAAGTAAAATCCAACGGTAGCATCCTCGAGATGCGTCTACGGTCGCGGTAGGAATTACTCAGCGTCCTCACAGTGAGTGCCAACGCGCCCATGCTGCCCCTGCGAACGCGTCTGGACATCTCAGCGCGCGTCGCGTTCGAGCGGTGTCAAGGTTCTAGCGTCGGCGAAGCTTACTCTACCGGCAGCCAGTCCTTCGTCGTCAATGTATCCAACGCGAGGCGGATCTGCCGCTCCGAAAATTGCTTCTTGCGATCACTCCACGCGTAGGTCTGCGCGATGAGTTCGTCCGGCTTGCAGGATTCGCCGTGCGTCGCAACCCAGTGAACCGTTGCAAGTAGCTCCAGACCAAAAGGCGTCTCGAATCCCTCGACCAAGCTGGCCACACGCTCGAAGCGAGCCTGCGTCGCCGGGTGACCCGTCAGAAACCGCTCCGCGTCTTGAACGGCGCCGGGAACCAGTGCCAATTCCTTGTCTGGCGCATCACCACCGTTGGCGTAGCCGAAGACAAAATATCCGTCGATCTCACGCAGTACGTGACGCAGGTTCTCCGCGTACGGACCATAGGGAGCCTTCACGTAGCGCAGCCGCAGCGGCTCTCCGGCTTCCTGCATAAAATACATGAGCTTGTGCACTTCGAGCAGCGATACCGACGGATCCATGAGGCCCCTGAGATAGCGGCGCATCAGACCCACCAAGGCCGCCCGGCCGGCCGTCATCTCCGGCACCTTCCCTGTGCGACCGGCGGGGCGCACATCCGCATCGGCGTGGGGTTCGAACACCGTGACCAGAACACCCGCCAGGGTCCCCAACGCGACGTCGATGCGTCCGCGCACTGCCTGCCACTCGAGCCCGCCCAGGCCGGCGCCCAGCGGAGGCAGCGCAATCGAACGGATTCCCCGCTGCTGAATCTCGGCAGTCAGTGCGGTCAAGCCGGCCTCGACGTCCTCCATGCGGCTCTTGCCCTTCCAGTGCCGCTTGGTGGGGAAGTTGATGATGTATCGCGGGTTCGCAAGGCGGCCGGTTTCGAATACGAACATCCGGCCGGGCTGCACTTCGTCGCGCTTACAAGCGGCAGCATAGGCTTTGAAGTTCGCCGGGAAGGCGTTCTTGAACTGAAGCGCCACGCCACGCCCCATGACCCCGACGCAGTTCACCGTGTTGACGATGGCCTCCGCGTCGGCCTGCAGGATGTCTCCGGTCTTGAACTCGATCATCGTCGCCTCGCTGTTCAATAATACCAATCGCGTCGGATTTCGATCTTACTTTCCGCAGGTCCCGGGAGAGGCTTTCCGACGATTTGGCGATGGTCATCGCGGTGCCTGTCCGTAGTGTAGCTCAGGAATGTCGAGCAGATCGAGCACGAGCCGCTGGATGTCCGAGAGGTCATCGTGGAAGGTCTGGACGAGTTCGCGCGAACGCAGTAAGCGGTGGCGGCGCAAGGGTTCGAACAGCGCGAGGATCTTATCGGCGGTAGGTGCCGAGCACTTGCGACCCTCGGGGTAGAGCGGAATCGAGCCGAGCTTGCGTGCCTGCATGGCGGCGCGTGCTTGGCGTTCGATGAGCGCATGGACGAGCACGGCCACGAAGTAGAGGAACAGAAATGCCTCGATGCGCTCGGCGGTCTTGAAGTTGACAGGGGCGACTTCGGCCGCGGTCTTGAGTTGCTCGTGGCGCTTCTCGATGAAGGACTGGTACTTGTAGGTCTGGAGCAATTCCAAGGGTCCCATCACCTCGACACCGACATTGGTGATGAGGGGGAAGATCCCATCGGTAGCAGCCGCCTCGCGGATGCGATCCGGGTCGGGTGTGACAACGGGCTCGTAAACGACCGTGGTGTCGCGAACGTAGGGAGTGTTCTTGCCGTGCCGTCCAGGGCCTGCCTGCCTGTGGACATATCGGGAGTGCTCTTTGATCTCCTCGCGCAAGAAGGGGCCAGCCCCTGTGCGTTCGAGAATTTCTTTGGCAGCGGCGCTGACCTGCTCGCGGGTCTTTAGCTCGCGGCGGCCTGCCCGCTCGGCAAGACCCTGGATCTGGAAGCGGGCGGCATCGATGCAGTCTTGACGGACCCGCTCGTCGCGCTTCCATTTCTCTGAGCTGCGAAACCACACCACGCGGTACCCCTCCGAGCTTGCCTGGGGAAGCGAGGCTACCTCGAAGCGCTCGGCTGAATCGTGCTTGCGGCGCAGCGGCGGTCGCTCCCAGATCAGTTCCCAGGCAGCCGGCTGCTGCGCCAGCCGACTACGAAAATGCGCGTCCTCCTTGCGTGTTCGCGGCAGTACGGTCAGGAAATGCCCGCCGGCGCCGACGATGTGGGCCATCTGCTCGCGAGTGCACAGCTTGGAGTCGGCTACGTAGAGAAACCTCGCGGAGCCGACGATCTCCCGCAGCGTCTGCCATGTCTGAATGTGGGTGCGGTCGTCAGTGACGTTGCCGTCATAGACGTTGTGGTGGACGGGGACCGCGCCATCACCGGCCACGGTAAGTGTCCAGAGGAGCTGCTTGAGATCAGGCCGGTGGTCCTTGTTGTGACCATGTGCTGCGCGCAGCGTGCGCCGACCGTCAGCGCGCGGCAGGGTCTGGCGGTAGGCACCGCTGAAGGTGATCGTGGTCGAGTCGTTATGCGCGCGAGACAGGTCCAGCCCGAACTCGCCGACCATGTGCACGACGATGCGCGTTGTCAGGGTGCGAAGGTCGGCCAGAAAGAACCGATCCAACGTGCGGCCTAGTCGATCGTCGTTGAGCAGGTTCACCATCCTGCTGTCCATCTCCATCTGTTCGGGGACGAAGTGGCCGGCCCACTCCGGGACGCCGTACAGGGGTTCACGCGACAAGGCGAAGTTGCGTACCAAGACCAAAGCCGCGTCTACGGGCGAGAGCGCCAGACGTTTATCCAGACGGCCCAGGGCATCCTCGAAGAACCGGCGCAGGCCCAGTCGTCTCAGGAACGGCTGGAGGATCGGATGTCCGCCGATCTGAAGGGACTCCAGTGTGAAGCCGGTACCCGGCTCGTCTTGGACCAGAGGTTTGGTTGACATGACGTGAGCCTACCGTATATATACGGCAGGCATATGTCAACACGTGACTCCGACGTAATCGCTACACTCGACCCGCGACGCCAACGCCTGCTCGAGCGCTACCGGAAAGAGTACGAAGAGCTCAAGGCGGAGCTCGCTGAGATCGGCTATGTTGTACTGGGATCGGTGACCGAACGCCGCATGACGTGCAGTACCTCGGCATGCGCATGCCACGTGGACCCCGAGGCCCGCCACGGACCGTACTATCAGTGGAGTTGGAAAGAAGCCGGACGAACGGTCTCGTGCTACCTGGACCAGGATCGGGCAAAGCTCTGTCGCAAGTGGATCGCCAACAGCAGACGGCTGGAGCGCATTCTCAAACGGATGCGTGGGTTGTCGCTACGCGTAGCGCGGCTCTACGAAATTGCCCAGAAATGACCGTCGGGACGTGCGGAAAGTAAGTTGCGTCGCTCCGATGGAAGCCGCATTGAAATACTCCCCGAGCGCATCCGCAACCGCACGGATAGTCTTGAACGACACAGTTACGGCCGGCGCAGCCAATCCCAACACGTTGCCTTTGGCCAAATGAGCGAGCTGCACATTGCGCATCGTTCGCATGTCATCCATGGCGAATACCAGTTGCTGAGAAGGACACGCACTATCCAATCGCTTTCGCATAGCCTGGCGGTGCGTGGCCAACAGAGCGTCCCTGATCAACCATGCACCAAATTTGTCGAGCGTCGAGGCATCACGTCGTCGATCACCCCAAACTCTTGTGGCGATGATGACTGATTCTCTCAGCATCAGTTGAGTGAGGTACCAGAAGAGAGCTTGAGGTGCTTCGAACAGCTCCCGGTCGAATCTGATGATCTGGCCTAACAGGTGCACGTTCGTGTTGAGTAGAATCAACTCATCACATAGTCGCGAGCGCCGGAGGTCGTACTCCTTACGGTACGACGGTCGGAGCATTTCACTTGGATTCAGGTCATCCAGGGTGCTCATTGAGAACTGCTCCAGCTCACCTTCATATACCCAGACCCGTTCAATTCGCGCATGCTCACGATTCTCGCTCGCATCTTGCTCCGTGACGTAGCGAGAGGGAAGGGAAGCCGCGCGACGTCGCGTCACTTCTGCAGAGTTGCAACTACCTGGGCGCCGGTGACTGATCTCGCGAGCACGGCCTGGATAAGTCGGAATGACGGACACGATCGCCGAACCGGACATGGATGTTGGCCGGAGACCCTGCCTCACCCCCCACTACCTGCGCCGCGGCGAACGTCCGGTCAGCCGCGTGATGATCTGATACCCGACCCAGCGAAACGGCTCAGGTGGAATGAACGGCAGGCAGCTCCGGGAAAACGGCGGATCGCGCCAAGGTTCGTGATCGCCAGCGTACCGCTTCCAGCGGTTGGTGATCAGTGCGGCGTCGTGGCTTGGCGAGCGAGTCGCAATGCCGGCGCGCCCGGCTTGCGGCGCGGAGCCGCCCCCGTTGCCGAGCCCCGGAAAGTAGTCGTGACGGCGCTTCTCTATCGCGTCGTAGCGTGCGTGAAAGGGGCGTCCGGCACCGGCCAACCGCCGATCCGATACATGTGATGGCGGTCAGCAACTAAGCTCCGATCCCTGTCAGCCCCGCGGAGCGCTCGCACTGCGTCGCTGATCATGATGCCCACGTTCGATGTCCGTCGTCGGATGCGCGCCGTTGCTGGACCCACGGCCGCGCTCCTTGCGTTGCGCGTCCTTTCGGCACACGCCGGCAAGCGCAGCCGTTCTGGCCATGTCGAAGAATTCGAGTATCTGCTCTCGTGACATCCGAGCGAGATTCCGCGCTTGTTCGTCTCGGATCGCGCGGACAAGGGTCACGGCGTCCTCTTCAGGCAAGGGCTTCTTCATCGGGAATCACCTCTCGGGGCGAGTATATCGCAAGTTGGCCGTAGCCCAAATCCAGGTTCACGGCATTGAACCGCCGGATCCTGTCGAATCGCACGATGTGTTTGAAGTTCCAGCTGACGAGAACATCCGCCCGCGCGACGGTCGCAACGGCGATGTGAAGCATGTCGTTGCGAAATCGCGGCCCGAGGACACGATGTCGTTGATACGACTCCTGAAGTTCGAGTGTCTCTGCGGTGACGTGGAGAAGCTCCGCTCCGCCGGAAAGAAGCTCCGCGTGAAGTTCGCGAATGCGCGACGGTGCCAACTCCACTTCCGCCGCGGTCACCGCCGACAACAGCGCCCGGAACCGCCCGGCGCGCACTGCGCGAATGACAAGGTTCGACCATTCCGCGAATTCAACGTCGAAGCAGCCTCCGATAACGGAAGTGTCGAGGTAGATTCGGAGACGCTTCACTCGGAGATCGAGTCCCCATCCCGTACGCTCGACATCGGATGGTCGCACGGACTCCGGCGATTCTTGATGTTACGATCGACCCTTCCGGCATCCCTACCCAGCAACGCCGGCACTTCTCGGAGGAATCCTCGCACCCTCGAGGTCATGTGGCGATCTTAGACTTGCCGCCGAGCCCCAACAAACGATTCGAGCTCATCAGCGCGAGACGTTACACTGTTGTAATGCGTCTCGCGCCGGTCCGCTCACACCGAAAACAGCCCTCCGCGATGGGGCGGGTGCGGCATTCGCGAACGAGGAAGGTCTCGCGGGGTGAAGGCATGCGTGTCCAACAGCAATTGCATGGCGTCCCTGCCTGGAATGCCTCGGGCAGCCCAACGCGTGCGCGATCCGCCACCTCGCGCGCGTCTTCTCCCCACTACCGCCGCCGCGGCGAACGCCCCGTCAGCCGCGTGACGATCTGATACCCGACCCAGCGAAACGGATCAGGCGGAATGAACGGCAGACGGCGCTGGTAGAATGGCAAGTCGCGCCACGGCTCATGATCGCCCGCGTAGAGATCGGCGAGCACGCGACCGGCAAGCGCCGCCAGTGCCAGGCCGTGGCCGCTGTAGCCGAGCGCGTAGTAGAGATTGCGCGCGGCGCCGCCCACTCCCATCGTGCAGACACGGTCGAAGGTGAGCGCCAGCGGCCCGCTCCAGCGGTGCGTGATCAGTGCGTCGACGTGGCTTGGCGAGCGTGGCCCCGCGCGGTCCCGCCAAGCTCGTCCCGCCGATGCAGCGCCGCGACCCTGCCCGGCGCGTCCCGCCGATGCAGCGCCGCGACCCTGCCCGGCTCGTCCCGCCGGCCCGGCGCCGCCACTCCGCCCCGCTTGTCCCGCCGGCGCACCAACGCCGCCGACCCCGAGCACCGGAAAGTACTCGCGAAGTCGCTCTTCGATCGCGTCGTACGCGCGCGCGGAAGGCTCCTCCAGCACCGGCGAACCACCCATCCTATAGCTGTAGGCGGCGTTGCCGCCGCCGCCGAAGACCATGCGTCCTGCCGGAGTACGACACCCGTAAGCGATGCGATCGAGATCGTCGGTGAAACCCTCGTGACCGCTCCAGCCGAGCGCCGCCCACACCTCCTGCGGCAGCGGCCGCGTCGCGACGACGTGCGAATGCAGCGCCAGGATACCGGAGCGGAAGTAGCCTAGACTTGGCGTATAGGCGTTGGTAGCGAGCACGACCGCTCCAGCGCGCACCGTCGACGAGCCCGTCCCAAGCGTAACCGTCGTTCCTTCTTCAACGCGAAGCACCGGCGTGTCCTCGTAGATCTCGACCCCGCGCGCGATCAGCACTTCGCGCAGGCCGCGCACCAGCGCTGCAGAGTTGACGCGACCCGCGCTCGGATCGAGCACCGCCCCGTACGCCCCATGAACGCCGCTGGCCGCGCCCGCCAGCCAGCGCAGCGGGAGCCCCCACGAGTTGGCGACTTCGACGCGGCGCCGCGCCTCCTCGGCGCCCGCCGCGGTAGTGGAGACTTCGAGGCACCCGCTGCGAACGAAGCCGGCGTCGAGACCGCAGCGCGACGCGAGCTGTTCGACGATGTCGATGCCGCGGCAGGTTACCTGGTAGATGCGCAGCGCGGTGGCGGCGTCGCGCGCCTCGACGCCGTTGATGCCGGCGAGCACCTGACCGCCGTTGCGACCGCTGGCACCGTTGGCCAGCGACCTGGCCTCGAGCAACACGACGTGCAGCTTCGGGAAGCGCTCCGACAGGTGCCAGGCGGTCGAGACGCCGGTCAGGCCACCGCCGACGATGGCGACGTCGGCGCTCAGGTCTCGCGACAAGGCGGGGACAGAGTGGTACGGCGGCGCCTCATCCAGCCAGCACGAGCGGTTGTCGTCGATTCGGTCGGGCCCTGCCACGCGGCCAGTGTGCCTCGTTGGCGGCGCATTTACACGAGCGGGCCTCCGGCGGGCGCCGTTGCGCAGCCGGCACGCCGAGCGTCTTGCGGGTCCGCGGCGCATCTGTCAAAAGCGCGAACCGGGCCTCCGGTGCGACGCCGGATGCTGTTCCATCGCGCGACGTGCCACCAATGGGCGCCGCCCGGGAGAGAAGCTGCTGAGCACACTGGCGACCACGCACAACGGCGACCCCGAGGTCCCGGTCATCTCGCTCGAGAACGTGCACAAACGTTTCGGCTCCTTCGTCGCGGTCGAGCGGGCCAACTTCGAGATCCGCCGCGGCGAGTTCTTCTCGATGCTGGGCCCCTCGGGCTGCGGCAAGACCACCATGCTGCGGATGATCGCCGGCTTCGAAGAAGTCAGCGCCGGCCGCATCCGCCTGGACGGTGTGGACGTCTCGACGGTGCCGCCCTACCGTCGCAACGTCAACACCGTCTTCCAGCAGTACGCGCTGTTCCCTCACCTGAACGTCTTCGACAACGTCGCGTTCGGTCCGCGCAGCAAGGGAATCGCCGAGGCCGAGGTCAAACGACGCATCGGCGAGATGCTCGAAGTGGTGCGGCTGCAGGACTACGCCACGCGGCGCCCCGACCAGCTCTCGGGCGGCCAGCGACAGCGAGTCGCGCTGGCCCGCGCGCTGGTCAACTTCCCGAGCGCGCTGCTGCTGGACGAGCCGCTGAGCGCGCTGGACTTGAAGCTGCGTCAGGCCATGCAACTGGAACTCAAACGCATCCAGCGCGAGATCGGCATCGCGTTCGTCTTCGTCACCCACGATCAGGAAGAAGCGCTGACGATGTCGGATCGCACCGCGGTGATGAGCGAAGGCCGCGTCGAGCAGGTAGGCACGCCCGAAGAAATCTACCACTCGCCCGCGACGGTTTTCGTCGCCGGCTTCATCGGAACCGCCAACCTGATCCCGGTGCGGGTGGTGCGCAGCGCCTCGGCGCGGGCCGAAGTGGAACTGGCCGGCGGCCAGCAGGCCCAAGTCCCGGCGACCGCGGGAACCTTTTCATCGGGCGACCGCGCCGTCGTGATGGTCAGACCCGAGCGCGTCAAGCTCAGCGCCCAGCGTCCAGAGAATGGCGGCCGCTGGTGTACGGTGCCGGTGACCGTGACCGAGATCATCTTCCAGGGTCCGGTGCTGCGCTGCCTGCTACGCGACAGCGCCGGCGACGAACTGACCGCGCACATCGACGGCGCCGAGCGCCCGCCCGGACTCGCCCACGGCGCAGCGATGTGGGCCGTGTGGGACACCGCCGCGGTCCGACTGCTGCCGCCACGCGCGCAGGGGTGAGTCTGGCGGCGGTCAAACGCTGCGGCGCGCCGGACTGCTGCCTGCGCGCGCGCAGAAGTGAGGGATCACCGTCACTTGCCGTGCTTCCGACTCAGTTGCTGCCTCCGCGCGCGCAGAAGCGAGGCACCTGCCTCACTGCCCTGCTCCCCTGCACGCCTGCAGCGGCGAAGGCGCGGGCGCGCTCATAGCGGGCGCAGGTACCCGTGCTCTTCGAGCTCGAGCAGCAACAGGTGGCGCAGAATCACTTCCCTGGCGGTGTTCGGATGCTCCAGGCCGATACGCTCCAGGAACCGCACCGCGAGTTCTTCGTCGACCCCGTGCGTGAATGAACGGATCAGCGACCGCGCAAGTGCAGGCAGATCGTCCATCAGCGCCTTCATCTCCTTCAGGCTGCGGCCAAGCGCCACCTCCTCGTCGGTGAAGTCGGTCCCGAGCGGGAACGGCGAGAAGAAACCCTTCGCGCGCCAGAGCCCGATTTCGCCGCCGACACGCTCGGGAAGATTGTCACGCTGGCGCTCGGGGATCTCGTAGCCGGGGTCGATCTTGCCGGCCTTCCTGGCCGCCTCCAGCAATTCGTCCTGGAAACGCGAGTCGGCGATGGCAAGCAGAGCCTGGATGATCTCCTGGTCGCTCTTGCCGCGCAGGTCCGCAACCCCGTACTCGGTCACGACGACGTCGCGCAGATGCCGCGGGATGGTCGTGTGCCCGTAGCTCGCGACGATGTTCGAGCTCGTGTCGCTACCGCTGCCCCGCACCGCGCTGAGGCAGATGATCGAGCGCGCGTCGGGAAGTTCGTGGGCTTGCGCAACGAAGTTGTACTGACCCCCCACCCCGCTCACCACCTGCCCATCTTCGAGCGCGTCGGAGACCACCGCCCCCGACAGCGTCACCATCATCGCGCTGTTGATGAAGCGCGCGCGACGGCGCTGCAGCGTCTGCAACGGCGGATCGTCGAGCCGATTGATGCGCCGCACGCTGTCCATGCCGATGCGCTCCATCTGCTCGGGCGGCATCGCGCGCAGCCCTTCGTAGAAATCCTGCGGACCCAGGATGAACCCTCCGTGCATCACGATTCCGTGGGCGAGCCGGGTGCCGAGCGCGGCGCGGCAGATCCGCGCGCGAGAGTCGGCGTCGGCGAGTCTGGCCGGGATGCGCTCGTCGCCAACCAGCAGATGGCCATCCTCCAACCGCACCGATGGGCGCAGGATCCCCCAGTGCCGCAGGTACTCGACGTCGGCGCCGGTCAGCTCGGTGCCGACGACGCCTTCGCGAACCAGCGTCTCGAGCATGCCCTCGTCGACCAGTGTCGAGATCTTCTCTTCGTCGAGCAGGCGCTGCAGGTGCAGGTCGTCGAATACCTGTCGCTTGACGATCCCGCTCCTCATCAGGTGCAGGAACCCGTTGACGAACATCTCGCTGCAGCCGTACAGCCCCTTTTCGAAGGTGTCGAAACCGCCGATTCTCTCGACTACCGCTGCGTCCACGCCGAGGCCGGCCGCTATCTGCCGATAGACGTCGTTGTGAGCCTGGCGCAACTGGCATCCGTACACGACGGCGTCCCCGAGCGAGCCGATGCCGATCTGCAACGTGCCGCCGTCGCGCAGCAGCGTGCTGGCGTGGAAGCCGATCGCGAAATCGGTCGCACCCACCGACATGTTCGGCGTCGCAAACAGCGTCGTGTCGTACTCGCGACTGCGCACCACGAAGTCGAACCACCCGGGCTCGACCATCGCCTTGTTGACCATGAACGGCAGGTCGCCGTGAACCTGCGCGACCGTGACGAAACGGCGGCCCTTGGCGCGTTCGGCCCGCAGCATCGCGGCGATGTCGAGCGTCACGTCGGTATTGCTGGAGAGGCTGAGCATTCGGCGCCCGTCCACCTCTTTCTCCGCCACCAGTTGCGCGAGCACGTTCACCCCGCGATCGAACAGGTCGCGGGCGACAAAAGTGTAGTTCGTAGAGATGTAGTTGCACTGCGCCGAGGCGACTCCCTTCATCGAACCGGCGCGAAAGTAGAATTCGTGGACGGTGACGTTGGGCGGCAGCCTTCGCTCGCGGATCGCCCGCATGTAATCGAGCTCGACGTAACTGCCGAAATGACGATCGAGATAGGGATCCAGGAAGCGCGCCTCCAGGTCACTTGCCGGCCGCGGCTTCTCCAGCGACAGCGCCGTGAAGATCGTCAGCTCTATCGACGGATCGCGCTCGGCGCGCCGGAAGAACGCGTTCATCAGCTGGTTGGGTTTGCCCAGCCCCAGCGGCGCGCCGAGCACGATCTTGTTGCCGACGGCGGCGATCGCCCGTTCGACGCAATCTTCGACGCTGGTGAATTCGGTGGGCGTATGCGACACGCGACCCTCCATCGGCTCGGTAACCTCAGCGCATCAGGTAGACGAACGACAGAACGACGCCGATGCCGACGACGATGCGGCGTAGCACCTCCGAACTGACGCGGTTGGCGAGGCGGCCACCGACGGTGCCGCCCACGAGGGCGCCGGCGGCCATTACTGCCGCAGCGCTCCAGACGATCTGCCCTGAGAACAGAAAGAACACCGCCGCGGCAACGTTCACGACCAGCGAGATACTCTGCTTGATCGCGTTCAGACGCGACAGCGAATCGTCGAGCACCGCCCCCAGCGACGCCAGCAGGATGACACCGAGGCCGGCCCCGAAGTAGCCGCCGTAGACCGAAGCCACCGACACCACCACCGGTGCCCAGCCGGCGTGACCGCCGTCGAGTCCGCGCCGCTCGGCACGGCGCAGCAGCCACGCTCGCACGCGCTCTTGCAGCGCCAGAATGATCGAAGCCGCGAGCAGCAGGAACGGCACGGCCTGACGAAACGCGCGCTCTCCGGTGCCGAGCAGCAACACGCCGCCGAGCAAACCGCCGACTGCTCCGGCCGGCAGCAGCTTCCACAGCAGTGCCGACTGCCCGCGCAAACTGGCGCGCTGCGCGAACATCGAACTGATGTGCCCGGGGCACAGAGCCACCGTGTTGGTGACGTTGGCTGCGACCGCCGGTAGTCCCACCGCGAGCAGAACGGGGAACGTGATCAACGTTCCGCCGCCGGCGAGCGCGTTGACGGCCCCGGCAGCGACCGCCGACGCGGCGACGAGAAGAAGTTCCGCCGGGCCCAGCATCGCGGCGCACCCTACCTCATCCTCCGGCCCGCACGAAGCGCGCGCGGCCGCGCAGACTCGGCCTGTGGACCCGCACCGAAGCGACGCTCGCACTGCCGGTCGCGCTGATTCCCATCACCGCACTGGTGCCGCTGCCCGACTGCGGACAGGTAGCGATGGCGAGCGCCCAGCGCCCTCAGCTAGCGACGGCGCGAAATGCGAGCGGTAACCCTGGCGATCAACGTACGCGACTCGGCGACGCCGAGCATCCAGGTGATCGCGAAATAGCAGACCCCGTAAGGACCCAGCACCACGACCGCGAGCACGATCGGAGAAAGACCGGCTCCGGCCGTGAGCTTCACGCTCCCGCCGAGTGCGGCGGCCGCTACCGCGGCTCCCCACAACGAGGCCAGGTACGAGACCGGCATCGCGACCGCGCCGATGCGCCGGTGCAGCGTGCGCCGCAGCAGCGCAAACTCGATCCAGCCTGCCAGACCGCCCGAGAGCGTCAGCCCGACCACGCCCCACTTCGGATCGATTCCGAGCACGGGCGGCACCTGGATGGCCAGCAGATAGCCGAGGCTGGTGGCCAGCGCCACGCGCAGCGTGGCGTAGCGCAGCGGCGTGCGAGTGTCGTGCAACGCGTAGTAGGTCGATGCGTACAGACGCCCGAGCGTACCGACCAGCAAGCCGATCGACGAACCGGCGAGAATTCCCCACACCCAGACGGCGTCGTCGTGACTGAAGCGTCCGGTCTGGAACAACGCCGCGGCGATCACGTCGCCGAGCGCGAGAAATCCGATCGCCGAAGGCACGATGAAGAACGCGATGCGCCTCAGGCCGGCGTCGAGCCTCACGCGCAGCGTTGCGGCGATTTCGTCCTTGGCGCCGACCACGCTCGACATCGCCGGCAGTTCCGAAGCCGAAACCGCCATCCCGAACAGCGAGACCGGCAGCGTGTAGAGCGTCTGCGCGTTGGCGAGCGCCGTCACCGCGCCGCTCGGCAGGAAACTGGCCAGGATGGAGTCGACGAAACTGCTGATCTGCACGACGCCGCGCCCGACGAACACCGGCCCGAAGTTGCGAACGACGGTGCGGGCTCCCGCCGAGCCAAGGTCGAGCGAAGGACGCAGGCCACCTGCAAGGCGCAGCACCAGCGGAACCTGAACGCCGAGTTGCAGCACCGCCCCCGCGATCGACGCCCATGCCAGCACGACCGCGAGTCCGCCCTCGTCGCGGCGAGCACCGAAGACGAGCATCGCCGCGATCATCGCGACGCTCCACAAGACGGGCGCGGTGTACGAGACGAAGAAGCGCCGGTGGCTGTTGAGAATGCCCAGGCACCATGCCGACAACACCAGCAGTCCGGTGCCGGGAAACAAGATGCGAACCAGGTCGATGGCGAGGTCGCGCTTGGCGCCTTCGAATCCCGGTGCGATCGCGTCCACCAAAGCCGGCGTAACCACCACACCGGCCAGCACCAGCGCCGAGGTGACCAGTGCCAGCAGGCTGCCGACCACGCCCGCCACGCGCCGCGCTTCCTCTTCTTCGCCACGCGCCAGCAGGCTCGAGTAGACCGGAATGAAGGAGGCCGACAGCACTCCTTCGCCGAAAAGGTTCTGCAGAAAGTTGGGAATCTTGAACGCCGCGTTGAAAGCGTCGCCGGCGTCGGATTGGCCGAAGTAGTGCGCGAAGACCCGCTGCCGCACCAGGCCCGCGATGCGGCTCAGCAAGATGCCGGCGCCCACGAGAAACGCGTGACGGCCGCCGCCGGCCGGAGCAGGCGGGGCAGTGGGCTGGCCGGGAGCAGTCATCGCGAAGCCGACAGCCTACACGAAGCGCCGCCGGATTACGCGCCCGCCGCCGGCGCTCGACCTCGGCAGCCCGTTTCGGCCAGCACTGTCGTGCCGATCACGCAGAGCAGTGCTTGCGCCGCCGGCGCGGTACCTCACCGGCCCATTTCGGCCATCACCAGGGTCGCGACTTCGGCGAACATCTCCTGTGCGATATCGCGCAGCGTCTTGCCGGGCTGCTCGAGCTTGAGCACCAGCTTGCTCAGAATCGTCAGGTACAGCGCCAGTTCACGCTGGCCCACCTCGGAAAGCCGTTCGTTCATCAGATCGGCAAAGTGTTCCTGGGTGTCGGCAACCTGCTGGAGCAGGCGTTGTTTGTCCGCGCTGTCGTCGCTCATGGGTGCTCCCGCTGCGCGGCGTTCCGGCCAGCCGCGGCGCTGGCGAGTGATGCCACGGCGCCGGCATCGTCGCAATGTCGCGCGAGCGCCGCGAACCCTGCCGGAGCCGCGGCCAGCCACGCCGCGCGGCTGCTCAACCGGCTGCCAGTCTCGCGAGCAACGCATCGAGATCGCGCACCCCGAGCACGAAATCGCCGGGCTGCGACAACACCCGGGCGACCACCAGGCGCAATGCCGGCAAGCGCGCCGGCTCCCCTTCGAGCGCGCCCGACAGTGCGTCGATGGTGTGAAATGGGGCGATCACGTCGCCGGTGAATTGCACGTCGTAGAGACGATCGCCCACCAGGCGTGCGCTGACCTCGACCGCGCCGAGCATCGAGGGCGCGATGGCGCACGCAGATCCGGCGGCGAGTGGCCCCAGTTCGCACTGCAACGCGCTGAAAGCACTGTCTTGCGCGAGCGTCACTTCGCGACCCGCGCACGGCTCGCCGCTGCCGACCTCACAGCGCAGTTCCGACGCGAGCGCCCCGGCCAGCCGCGATGCCCAGCCGGCGTTGATCAACGTGCTCCCGGTCAGCGCCAGGAACGAGGTCGCACGCTGGAACGCGTTCTTGTCGGCTGCGGCGACGCCGCAGGGGTCGAAGCGACGCAGCAAGCGCGGCAACTCGTCGAAACCGCCGCGGTCGGCGATCTGCACGTGCACCAGCAGCGCGCCATCGCGCGCCACGGTGAACGACGCGTGCGCGAGCGGTCGCCCGCCCACCGTGATCAAGTCGCGGCCGGGATAAAAAGCGTCCACCGCCGCGCCGGCTCCGGCGCCCGGCGCCGCGTTTGCCCTGAGCGCGGCGAGCACCGGACGCAGCGCGCGGTTGAGCACTTGATCGGGGCGCAACGCCGCGCCGCTCGGGGTGAGCCACGCCACCTCGGGAAACGCCATGGTGATGCAGGTCACCGCGGGTCCCTGCGGAACGATGCGGCCGCCGGTCAGACGTCGCACCAGGCCTGCGGCGTCGCAATCCTGATTCTCGTCGCGGCGATGAAAGCGGCCCAGGCTCAGGCCCTCGTCGCGCGCTCGCCACACCCTCACGATCGCGCGACGCTGCGAGACCGCGGCCAGCAACGAGAGCTGGTCGCGGGCGAAGCTCTGGACCGGTCTCTCGCTGCCGGCGTTCCAGAGGTTCGATGTTCGCGCCTTGATCAACGAAGCAGTCCTGAGGACGCCCAGGGTAACACAGGGGTAAGTTACCCAAACGCGAGGACCGTTGCGCTATCCGAGCAAAATGCCAAGCTGGCGCGAAGCGCCCGGGGGTGGCAATGTTTCGACGTCTGAAGTGGATCTTTCGCGTACTGATGCTCGCGTCGTTGGTGGTGAGCGCCTGGTACTGGCTGTCGGGACCCGACATACGCCCCGGCAGCTACCTGGTGCTGGACCTGACGGGTAGCCTCGAAGAGGGGCGCGCCAACGGACTGCTGAGCCGTCTGCTCAATCGAGGGCGCACTCTGGTCGATGTCACCGATGCGCTGCTCAAGGTACGGCACGACGGGCGCGTCGCGGGAGTGATCGCGCGCCTGGGGCCGCTCGGCGGCGGCTGGGCTCAGACCCAGGAACTGCGTAGCGCGCTGTCGGCCGTCAAGGCCGAAGGCAAGAAGGTCGTCGCGCTGCTCGAAGTCGAACTCGAATCGTCGAGCAAGGAAATCTATCTCGCCTCGGTGGCCGACAAGGTCTACGTCGCCCCTGCGGCGGCTCCGGTGTTCAACGGCCTGGCCGCGCGCTTCATCTTCCTCGGCGGAGTGTGGCCGAAGATCGACGTCAACATGCAGGTCGAGAAGATCCGCGAGTACAAGAGCGCGGGTGACGAGATCGCGCGCGAGTCGATGTCGGACGCGCACCGCGAGATGGCCGAGTGGCTGCTGACGGACACCCAGAACAACCTGCTGCAGACGATCGCGGCGGCCCGCAACCTGACCGTCGCCGAAGTCCAGGCGATCGCCGACCGCAGCCCCAGCAGCGCGCACGATCTGGTCAAGGCGGGACTCGCCGACGGGGTGAAGAGTCGCGGCGAGATCCTCGCCGAGCTGGGCAAGAACGGCGAGCCGGTAGCGACCGTTTCCGAAGACGACTACGCCGACGTGCGCCTGGGATCGCTCGGGATCGGCGACGGTCCGAAGATCGCGATTGTTCACGCGGCCGGAACCATTCAGCGCGGCGACCCCGAGCGCGGTCGCTCGGTCATCGCTTCGCATCGTATCTCCGAAGCCCTCCAAGAGGCCGCCGCGGATTCGTCGATTTCGGCGATCGTGCTGCGCGTGGCGAGTCCGGGGGGCTCGCCGGCCGGTTCCGACGAGATCTGGCTCGAAGTGCGCGAGGCAGCCAAGAAGAAGCCGGTCATCGCGTCGCTCGGCGACGTCGCGGCGTCGGGCGGCTACTACATCGCATCGGCGGCCGATCGTATCGTCGCCTCACCGGGTACGCTTACCGGGTCGATCGGCGTGGTGCTGTTCAAGCCGGACATCTCGGCGCTGCTCGCACGCATGGGTGTGCATACCGAAGCGCTCGCTCGCGGTCGCTTCGCGCGCCTGATGGATCTCGACAAGAGCCTCGACGAAACCGACCTGACGCTGGTACGCAAACAGATGGACGATCTGTACACGCTGTTCCTGGATCGCGTGGCGACCGGCCGCAAGATGAAACGCGAAGAGGTCGATCTGATCGGCGGAGGACGCGTGTGGACCGGGCAGCAGGCCTCACACAACGGGCTCGTCGACGAGCTCGGCGGTCTCTGCGACGCGGTTCGCGTCGCGGCGGCGGCGGCGGGCATCCACGACAGCGACAAGGTCCGCCTCGTCCACTATCCCGAGACCGGACTGCTCAGCCGCGACTTCCTGCGCACCGGAGCCGCGGCGGCCCTGAGCGAACTCCAGCCGCCTCTGGTGCGAATGGTTTCCGAGACCCTCGAGCCGATCGAGGGACTGCTGTGGCTGGAACCCGGCGTTCAGGCCCTGGCGCCGCAGTTGCCGAGCATCGACTGAGCGCAGCCTCTCGCGGCTCAGCGCCCCGCCAGAGCGCGCAGCCGCGCGATCCTCTCTTCGGTCGGCGGATGCGTGCTGAACAGGTTCAGGATCCCCTCGCCTGCGAACGGCTTGACGATGAACATGTGCGCGGTGGCCGGATTGGCGTCCATCGGCACCTGCTCGACCGCGCCCGAAATCTTCTGAAGCGCAGCGGCCAGACTCATCGGCTTGCCGCAGATGTGCGCGCCGCCCTCGTCGGCCGCGAACTCGCGCGAGCGCGAGATAGCGGCCTGGATGACCATCGCAGCCAGCGGCGCGACCATCGCGGTGACCAGCAGTATCAACGGATGCCCGCCGTCGCGGTCGTCGCGCGAGTAGCCGCCGAACATCGCGCCCCAGCGCGCCATGTTGGCGATCATCATGATCGCCGCGCCGATGGTGGCGGCGATCGACTGCAACAGTATGTCGCGATGGGAAACGTGGGCGAGTTCGTGGGCGAGCACACCTTCGAGCTCGTCCTGGGTCAGCATACGCAGCAGGCCTTCGGTGGCGGCTACCGCGGCGTGCTCGGGGTTGCGCCCGGTCGCGAAGGCGTTGGGACTGTCGGTGGGAATCACGTAGCAGCGCGGCATCGGAAGCCCGGCCTGGCGGGCAAGCCGCGCCACGGTGACGGTCAGTGGATGGTCGGAGCCGCACGGGGTGGCGCGGTACATTCTCAGCACCAGTCGATCCGAGAACCAGTAGGAGCCGAAGTTCATCACGACGGCAAAAACGAGCGCGATCTGCATGCCGCCTCGCCCGCCGATCGCGGCGCCGAGCAGCAGCAGCAGGGCACTGAGGGCGGCCAGCAGGCCGGCAGTCTTGACGGTACTGTTCATCGTATGCTCCCTGGCACGGCGACCCGTCGGGCGGGGCGTCGTGTCGCCGGTCGCAGGGCCATCGCATGGTCCCTACGGATTGGCTCGGGCGCAATTCTAGGTCGCCGCGGCCGGGGCGCAACCACGGGCAGGAGTCGAATCAGGGCTGGATGTTCCACTCCGACGGATTGGTCAGCGTTACCTCTTCGACCAGAAGCTGGTCGTGCAGAATCTCCTCGGCTGTCATCGTACGCGGCCCCCACAGGCCCACCGGACTCTCGTCGAAGATCGTCGCAAACAAAGTGAGCGCGGCGACGTAGCGACCTCTGTCGCTAGCGTGGTGGCCGTCGCCGGCCCACAGGTCTACCTCCGGGGCTTCGATCGCGGTCTCGCGGAACGCCCAGCCTACCGGAGCCACGGGAGCGCCCAGTTCGAACGCAATCGGTATGTAGCCGACGTCCTCGCCGGGCTGGCCGTGGAGAGAATCGTAACTGACCATCGGCGCGCCAGCGTCGCGCCAGGTCATGAAGAATACGGTCTGGCTTCCCTTCTTGCCGATCTCGGCGTCCAGCACGCGTGCCGAGGGGTAGCGCTCATGGAACAGGCCGAGGCTCTGCTCTTGCAGAACCACGTAGTCCCACGCCTTGGCGTCGATCTTCTTCCTCGTGCTGGGCGACGCCGCATGATCGGCCAGCGTCCAGCTACTTGCCGCGCGAGCGACGATGGTCACGTCGCGACCCGAAGAGCGGATCAACGACTGAAGCTTGGGCTTGAGGCCGCCGGTGAAACTGTTGCCGATCAGAAGGATGCTGGTAGCCGCTTCGGCGCTGGAGGAACCGAGGGCGACAGCCATCGCGACGACGAGTCCGAGCAAACGGAACGCGCGTCTCGTCTTTATGGGATAGAGGAACTCGCCGTCCTGGGGCATGCGGGATCTCCGTATGCTTGTCCGAGATCAGCGAGACGACTCCGAACCGAACAATCGGACCATACGAAGCGCCCGGATGCGGAGCAAGAGCTTTGCGCCGCTGGCCGCCGAGGTTAGCCAAAAAACTTTTCTTGGAGGTGGTCAGCCCGGGTGTCAGGGCCGCTTTTTCGGTGTCCCGGCGCGAGCCTGAATGCGATCGACTCCGCGCTCCATCGCGTCGGCATCGCCGTGGGCCATGCTGCGGATGAACTCTGCTGTCACCACCCGCATGAGGGCACCTTCTGCGTCCCCAAGACGGTCGCCGAGCGTGGCCAGTTCGGCCATCGCCCTGGCCAGCCTGACCCCGGCCTCCGGAAGGTCTCCGCGGTCGCGAGCCGCCAGCCCGGCCAGCAACTCGGCGCGGACCCTGTCGAGCACCGGGACCACGTCGTCCCCAAGCACCACGCGCAACTCGCCCAGGCGCCCGAGGAAACTCTCCATCGCCCAGCGCCGTTCCTTGTCGCTGTCCGCTGCCACGCTATAAAGTCCCGATGCCGCCAGTGATTATCGACTGCACGCAGGCCCGAAGAAACAGACGGCGTCGCCTGCCGGCGCCGGCCGGTGCGCAGTCATGACACCCCACGGACCCGACCCCGAAGCCTACGCCCAGCGGCGCCGCGCGGTGCGCGCCGATCTGGCGGCCGGCGCCGCTGGCGCAAGTAGCGGCACGGCCGGCACCGGTGCAAGCAGCCCGGGCACGAACGCCGGCACGAGCGGCGGCGCCGCTACCGGCAACGGCGCGAGCAACGCCGGCACCTGCAGCGGCGCGGTGCTGTTCCTGCCCGAAAGCCCCGAGCTGATCTTCTCCAACGACGTCCACTTCGCCTACCGGCCCGAGACCAACCTGCGCTATCTGACCGGCTTCGAAGAGCCGGCCGCCCTGCTGCTGACCGCCCACGGCAGCGAAGAAGACGGCTTCACGCTGTGTGTGAAGCCGCGCGACGAACAGAGCGAAACCTGGACCGGCCGTCGCGTGGGCCTCGACGGCGCCAAGGAGATCTACGGCGCCGACCACGCCTACGCGCTCGAGCAAACCTACGAGGTGCTGCTGCGCCACTTGCGGCACGCTGCCAAGCTCTACTACGGCCACAGCCGCGATCCGGCGGTCAATCAGAAGGTCCTCGAACTGGTCCACCAGGCCAACGCCGAGCGTCCCAGGCGCGGCGGCGATCCGCTGGTGGTGGCCGAAGCCGGCCCGATGCTCGCCGAACATCGGCTGCGCAAGCGTCCCGAGGAGATCGCACTGATGCGCACCGCCGGCCAGTTGAGTGCGATGGCGCACCGGCGATTGATGGAGACGCTGCGCCCCGGCGACCGCGAGTACCAGGCCCAGGCGCTGCTCGACTACGAATTTCGCTACCACGGCTGCGCCGGCCCCGCCTACGGCACCATCTGTGCCGGCGGCGCCAACGCCACGGTGCTGCACTACACCCGCAACGACGACGTGCTGCGCGACCACGACCTGCTGCTGGTCGACGCCGGCGGCGAATACGGCGGCTACTGCGCCGACATCACACGAACGTTCCCGGTAGGCGCCGCGTTCTCGAAGCCGCAGGCAGGGCTCTACGATTGCGTGCTCGCCGCGCAACTGGCGGCGATCGACCTGGTGCGTCCGGGCGTGACGATCGAAGAAGTGCACAAGGCCTGCGTGCGAGTGCTGACCCAGGGGTTGCTCGACCTGGGCACCCTCGACGGTTCGCTCGACGAGTGCATCGAGAAGGCGAAGTACTCGCCGTTCTACATGCACAACACCAGCCACTGGCTAGGCATGGACGTCCACGACGCCGGTACCTATCGCCGCGACGGTGCCTCGCAAAGGCTCGAACCCGGCATGGTACTGACGGTGGAGCCGGGCCTGTACCTGCGCGCCGACGCACCGGTCGCGATCGAGTTTCGCGGCATCGGCATCCGCATCGAAGATGACGTTCTGGTGACTGAGGCCGGCGCCGAAGTGCTCACGCAGGCCGCGCCCAAGCAGCGCGCGGAACTCGAAACGCTGCGCCGCGCCGCGCTCGCGCGCTGAACCGGCGCTACTTGCGGGGCTGCGCTTGCCCTTCGGCGTTGCGTTCGAGGTAGGCGAAGATCTGCGCTTTCTCGCTGGTGCTCAGCGGAGGCAGTCCGGCACGGGCGATCACCGGCTCCATCCGGGCGAGCTGCACGCGCCACATCTCCACCGTCATCGACCCCGGCTGGTGCGGGCGATGACACCCGGTGCTGCAGCGCGCGACGTAGAGTTTCTCGACCGCGCTGCCCTCTTCGGGCAGCGGGCGCGAACAACCCGTAACGACGCTCGAAGCCACCGCGCCGGCAATCACGCCGAGAACGACCAGCGCCACCGCCGGCGCCGGCCACCGGCGGCCGCACGAGGGTCGTCTCACAGGTCGATCCGGTAGCGCGCCTCTTGGTTGGGAGCCTCGGCCACGCCGACCTCGAGCGTTACCACGTGGCGCTCGCCGAGCACCGGCAGCGCGTCGCGCAGTTGCAGACACACGAAAGCCGCGAGCTCTTCGGCCGAGGAGTGAACGATGTCTAGCAGTACGCAGTCGGCCTGCGGGAACGAGAAGCGGGTGCCGTCCTCACAAACCATGCTGACCTGAGCCTCGCGCACGTCGATCGAGACCACGTCGCTGCGCATCGGCACCAGCACGCGTTCGTTGAGCCGGCTGCACACGTCGCGGGCGGCGCGCTTGATGTCGCCGAAGTCGACCACGTAGCCGTCGGCGCCCACCGGCCCTTCGATGCGCACCGACACCCGGTAGTTGTGCCCGTGCAGCCGCTCGCGAAATCCCCGGTAGGCGATGAAATGCGCAGCGTTGAACTTGAACGAGTCCTTGCTGACGAAGACTTCGTAGCGTGATTTCACTGCTCGGCTCCTGCGCTCGAATCGTGATCTGGGACTCTCAATGGCTGCCGGCCGAGTAGACCGGCGCTTCAGGCCACCTCGGCGAACCGCTCGTCGAAGCGCCGCCCCTCCAGCATGAACTGGCGCAGCACCGTCTCGACCTCGTCGGCGCTGCGCGCCGCCCCGAGCGCCCTGCGCGCGGCCGCGCCTCCGGCAAACCCCTTGACCAGGCAGCAGCCCAGGCCGCGAAGCCTTCCGAGGTAGGCCCTTTCTTCCTTCGCCTCATCGAGAGCGCGGCGAAAGAACGACAGCAGCTGCACGCGCTCGGCCGGCGTCGCCGCCACCACCGCCTGCGCGCGCGCCAGCGCCCGCGTCTGCGCGAAGATCCACGGGTTGGCGATCGCGCCGCGGCCGATCATCAAGCCGTCGGCATAGCCTTCGCGCAGCCGCGACAGCGCGGTCTGCGGATCGACGATGTCGCCGCTGCCGATCACCGGAATGCTCGCGCGCCGCCTCAGTTCGGCGATCAGGTCCCAGTCGCAAAGACCGCTGTAGAGTTGCACGCGGGTACGGCCGTGCACCGCCAGCATCGCGGCACCTTCGTCCTCGACCATCCGCGCGACGTCCAGGGCGTTGCGCGCCGAGTCGTCCCACCCGGAGCGGATCTTGACGGTGAACGGTATCGACACCGCAGCGCGCACCGCGCGCAGGATCTCGCGAAGCTGATCCGGAGTGCGCATCAGTTGCGCGCCGCCGCCGCGGCGCACCACCTTGGGAGCCGGACAGCCGCAGTTGATGTCTACGATGTCGGCGCCGGCCTCTTCCACCATCCGCGCCGCTGCGGCCATTCGCTCCACGTCGGCGCCGAAGATCTGGATCGAGATCGGCCTTTCGGTGGCGTCAAACCGCATCATCGCCGTGGTCTTGGCGTTGGCGCGGGTCAGCCCCTCCACCGCGATGAACTCACTGACCAGCAGTCCCACGGCATCTTCGCTGGCCTGCTGCACGGTGCGGCGAAAGGCGCTGTCGGTAACCCCCGACATCGGCGACAGCACCAGGTTGGTGCGAAGCTGGACCGGGCCGATCCGCAAAGGTCGCAGCACAGAGTCTGGGGTCGTGGTCATCGTCTATAGCGCCGCCGGCAGGCCGGCGAGTCTAGCCGAGCGCCCTTCCAAGATCACCCGCCGGCGCGGCCGGCGAGGGGCTCCCAGATGCCGGGCTCAATCACGCTCGGCCACGGCACGCGGAAAGAACACCGAGTGGGTCACCCCGTAGGGTTTGTCCTCGTAGACGAACGCCTCTTCGACCGGGACTTCGAGCGCTCGACAGATCTTCAGCGCGGTGCGGACGGTTGGAACGATGCGCGAGTTCTTGACGCGGTTTATGTAGCTCTGCGCCAGCCCGGTGCGGCGCGACAGTTCCATCTCGGTCCAGCCCTTGTCGTAGAGGATCTTCGAAAGCGTGGTCTTCACGGTGGCCCCCTTGGCTCATTCAGCGTTGGAGCACCCTTAACGAAGCCGCGGCCGGAGCGTCAATTACACGGACGCATGGTGCGCTCGCAAATGCGCCTTCGGGCTTCGCGCAACGATATCCGCGCGCGTGCATATGCGAGGGTGAAACGAGAAGGCCCCGGTCAGGACGAACCCGGCCGGGGCCTTTCGTTCACGCTCGCCTGATGCGAGCCGGCGTCGCCGCTAGCTCACGGGCAATTGCTCGATCCCGGCGTGTACTGCACGTTGTGGTCGCTCTTGCAGAACGTCGCCGACTCGGCCTGGTTCACCGTGCGGCCCGGGCCCGGCAGGCCGCTGGTCGAGTTGATGCCGCCACTGGAGGTCGGCGGGATGCAGAAGGTCGCGGCGCCCACCGGGAACTGCGGATCGGGAGCGCCGGTCGCGAGGATCGGATTGAGGAAACACTTGCGACGCGGCGCCAGCGTACAGTTACCGGCGGGGCCGCCCACCGCCTCGGGCGCGCAGTCGGCGTTGGTGTTGCACGCCAGCACGCCTCGACCGTCGGCGGTAACCGCACCGTCGCAGCTCTTGTCGTCCGGACCGCTGCTGCACTCGCCGTGAATGCCGTCGCCGACGTCGTCGCAGGTGTCGCCGAGCGCGCAGCCGTTGGGTAGCACCTCCGTCACCCCGGCACCGTTGGACGAGCAGGTCGAGACGTTGCAGGTGGTGGTGTAGTTCTGGCAGTCTGCGTTGGTCGTACACGCAACGCCGGTTCCCAAAGAGCAACGCGTGCCACCGAGGGCGGTGCAGGCCCCGAGGCTCAGATTGACGCAGTTCGCGTCGGCGGTGCATGGAAAGTTCCCGCTCGGAACGTTGCAGGTTCCGCCCAGCGGCGTGCAGTCGCTGTCCGAGGAGCACGGCACCTGCCGGTTCGTCGAACTCCCGCTGCACTGCCTGCACGCGCACATCGCGGTCCCGGCGCCGGCGCCGTCGCAGTCGACGCCGAACCCGAGCGATGAAGTACCGGTGCTCTGGTTCAGATTGATGACCAGGCCGGAACCCGACACGTTCGAGCCGCTGGTGGGCTGGCAGTCCAGGCTGTAGTAGCCGGTGGTCCCTCCCGGCGGTGTGTATGGACCGTACGAAATCGGGAACGATTTGTTGATGCCGGTCGCGTCACAGGACAGCCCGGCGCTTACGCCACCTACGCAGGTACCGTCGCGAATCCCGTCGTCGAAGACCGTGTCGCCGTCGCAGTGCGGGCACGGATCGACCGTCGTGGCGCCGCCGCCGAAGTAGACGCGGGTGCGCAGCTTGGCCGAGATCTGCCCTGAACCCTCATCGATGTTGGCGGTACCCGATATGTCCTGCGAGAAGCGGTTGACGATGCAGGCCGGCGTGCCGGCCGCCGACAGCGGGAACGGCGCGCCGAAGTAGCAGTCGCAGGTGTTGCCGCCGCAGTTGACTGCGTCGGCCGCGAACGGCTGGTCGCAAACCGTGCGGGTATCGTTGCTGCAGCGGCAGTTACCGGGACCCGGGTCCACGCCGACTACCGCGCACTCTCCGCAGCCGGGGCTCGGCGGTCCGGGGCACACCAGACGGGCTTGGGTAAGCACCGAGTCGTTTATGTCGGCGCCGTGCGAGAGCCCGCTAAAGCCGCTGTCGAGTGAAGTAACTGTAACGCAATGACCGAGGGCCACATCGCAGGTGCGCGGCGTCGCGCAGTCGGTATTGCTGGTGCACGCGATCGTGCTGTCGTGCGAGTACAGCACCAACTGCCCGAGGTCCGGACACAGCGCATGGCTGGTCGGCGGCAGCGTGGTGGTGGTCGTTGTGGTGGTGGTGGTCGTCGTCACCGCGGAGCCGAGCTGGAGAACCTGTCCGACGATCTCCTGGGCGCTGTCGAGAGCGTCCTGCTTCACGCAGTCGGCCACCAGGAACTGGCCCGAGGCGCAGGAATCCAGATTGCCGAAGTTCGCGGCCGAGCAACTGTCGGCAATCTTGTCGTGCGCCTTGGTCGCCGCGTCACCGACCTTCGTACTCGGGAAGTTGTCGACCACGCAGGCATCGGTGGTCACCACTCCGCCCTTCTCGGCGGTGCTCTGGCACTTGGTGACGTCGCTCATCACTGCGTTGTAGGCCTTGGCACCGTTGGTGCCGATGGCGAGCTGGCACTTGCTGTCATCCTTGCTCAGTGGCACCACCGCAGGCGTGCCGTTGGTGGCATCGCTGAACGCTTCGGCATTGGCGCGCGCCAGACAGATGATGCAGTCGGTTACGTCGGTATAGTCCGCGATCGCGCCGGCACACGGCGCCGGACACTCGTAGTACAGACCATCGGCGGGCGTGAGCCCGAAGCACTTGCCGCCCGTCAGCGCGACTTCGCTCAGCTTGCTCTCGGCCTTGGCGACCTTGCCTTTGGCGGCGTCGGCGGCCGCGATGCTGTTGCAGTTGGTGCCCGAGAGCGCCGCGTCCTTCGAGCGCGCTTTGTGGCACCCGGTCAGAGTCTTCAAGATGATCTTGGAAAGCTTGCCCGAGGCCTTTTCGATGGCCCCGCGGCACGCCAGCGTAGACGAGCTGAACGCCGCCGAAGCCGGCTGTCCGCTGCCGGCCACCAGGACCAGCGCGGTAACTACCGCTCCCAGAATTCGAATGTTCCTTCCCATCACTGTCTCCTCCATATTCAGTCCCGAAGCGGCGGGGCGAGTCCCAGGTCGGTCGGTTCCCCGAAACCGCATGACCGCGGAACCTATACCTAGCCAACCGGCCTGTCGATTGGCAAGGGCACAAACGCTCCGCTGCCCCACTGGGGGCCTCGATCTCAGACTCCGAGCGAACCCGGCGAGTAAGCGCCCCAAACCTTCGGGGCTGAAAACGAAGAGGCCCCCCTGTTGCCAGGGAGGCCTCTTGTTGCGAGCCCCGAAGGGCCCTGTCTCGTATCGGGCCAGGCGGGGGAACCCCGCTGGTCGAGGCGTCTTACTCGTCGCCGGTTGCCGGGGTCCACAGGAGCTGGACCGACAGCACGTTGTCGAGATTGTCCGGGCTACCGCCGATGGTGTCGTCATCGGCGAAGATGTTCTCGGTCGCCGCGTCGAGGCGATACTCGGCGCGAACCACGACGCCGTCGGTGATCTCGTAGCCGCCGGTGGCGGTGAAGCTCCAGATGCTGTTGTCGTGAGCTCCGCCGGCAACCGTGTTGCCGTTGGTGGCGTCGATCTCCTCGGTGAACGAGCCGCGCAGGTCGGCGCTCCACGGTCCCCAGGTTGCGCCGCCGTACAGCGTGACGTCCCACATGCTGAGATCCAGCGCGTTGAGGTCGTTGTTGCCGTTGAAGTACGTGCCTTCAACACCGTAGCGGCAATTGTTGTAGTTGCCGGCCAGCACACCGTTGATCTCGTAGAGATCCTTGTCGTCGGTCTCTTCGCTCCAGATCCCGGCCAGTCGCAGGTCGAGGTCGCCCACCGCCGCACCGACCGCGCCGACGATCGCGTACTCGTCGTCGGGATTGTTGACGGTCGGATCGGTGACGGCGAAGCCGTTGACCACGCCGACCATGGTGTTGAAGTTGCCGCTCTCGGCCGACAGCGCCACGCCATCGTGGTTGATCGGCTGGAAGCTGTACGCCCGCGAACGGCTGATGTTCGGGTTGGCCCACGGCTCGAGGACTTCGTAGCCGATCGGGGTCGGCATGCGGCCCGCAGTCACCATCAGCGGACCGGCATCGACCGCGAGGTACATCTCCTGCATCGCGAAGCTGTCGTCGAGCGTGCTGTTCTTGACCAGCTTGGCCATGTCGCCGAAATCGAGCTTGGCGCCGTAGGTGACCGGACCGCGGGTGCCGCTGATCCCGATCTGCACCATGTCGATGTTGAATGATTCGTCCTGTTCGAAGCTCGAGTAGAGCTTCTGGTTCTCGCCGGTCGAGGTGTCGGGATCGTTGATGTCGTAGGTGTACGAGGTCGACGCTCCGAAGGTGAAATTGGGGCCGTCGTTCGATTGAGCGGCCGGACCGCCGCCTGGCGTGTGTCCCGGGTGCTCTTCGTGCGGGGTTTCGGCTCTGACGCCGACCGCGGTGCCGACGATCAGCAGACCGGCTGCTGCAAATCCAATGAACTTCCTCATCTCAATCCTCCTTGTTCGGTTTCCGTTTCCCAGTTTTTTCGCTGCTTGGCGTTCCTGCCATACCTTGCCGGAGCCGCCGAAGAAGCGCTCCCCAGCCCGGACCGCCCGAAACCCCACCACCCTGGCTGGCAGAGCCGCGAGCCTTGCCCGGCTTCGCTCTCGGAGCCGGGACTTCTGCTTTGCAACCTACTATGCCGGAAGCACCCCAAGAGAGAGCCTCCCACCGCGTCCTTCCTCATCCTCCACCAGAGCCGCTCCCGAACCGTGCGAGACCCGGCTAGATCGCCGGTAACTTCGTTGCCGCCCGCAGGCTTTGGAGCATGCATCTCGAGCAGGCTCGACGGCCAAGTTGCCAGCCAGGGGCGCTGAGGTCAAGCCTTGGGGGACGGGGCTCGCGATTGCGGATGACACACTGCGGCGAGAATTCCTTGATGTCAAGCCGTCCCGACCCGGCCGCCCACGCACTTGTGACGGCTCCCGCGCGAGCCTCACCGTGGCTGCCCGAGCGATCTCAAGACCCGCGAGATCCCGAGACAAATGCTCCCGAGGATGACCCCGAGCGGGGCCGCCGAGGCGGCCCCGGCCACCAGCAACATATGGCGCGGCTCAGCCATCTTGAACTCGGTCGTGTAGAGCACGTTGCCCGGGTACTTCTCCATCGCCAGAGCGGCGTGGTAGTAGGCCGCGTCCGCAAGCACCGCATCGGTGCAGTAGATCGTCGCGGCCACGCCCAGCGTGCACAGCAGCCAGCCCAGAGCTCTTAGATAGGTCGCCATCGCAGCATCGCTGCTAGAGATCCCGCCAGAACACAAGCGGTATCGTGGTCGAACGCCGGCCAACCCATTTGGCCTTCGGCACCGCCTCGGGCTCGACGGCCTCGAAGCCGCAGCGCTCGAAGAAGGCCGCCGCGCGTGGGCTCGAGGTGCAGGCGAAAAGCGCCTTCAAGCGTCTCTCCTTCGCGACCTCGACCAGGTGATCGATCATCCGTACTCCCACGCCCTCACCCTGGAAACGGGTGATCGTGTACAAGCCGACGATTTCGGCAACCCTCTGCCCGGTGTAGATCTCGGTTTCCAGGCCGCACACTCCGGCCAGCCGGATGCCGCCAAACCAGGCGCCGTAGCCGCCCAGCAGCAGTCGCAGGCGCTCTTCCTCGGAGCGCACCAGCAGGAAACCGTCACGCTCGCCGCGCACCAGCAGACGCACGGCCTCGGCGAAGTGTTCGACGCCGAGCCGGGCCACCGTGCAGTACTCTTCGTCGGTGAACAGCGTCCCGGAGCCGTGATAGGTGAACAGTTCTTCGGCCAATCCCTCGGCGGTGGTCAGGTTGACGGCGCCGATCCCCGAACCCAGAGCCTGCAGGCACTGCCCCAGTTCGGCCGACGACCAGTCGCCGACGTCTTCTTCGCTGCGGCACAGCCGCTGCAACGTCGCTGCGTTGACGAACGAGCGCACTCCGTGGGTGCCGTCCAGACCGCCGCGCTCGTCGACCACCACCAGCTTGCTCGCTCCGAGCCGCGCGGCCAGCACCCGCGAGAAGCCGATCGCGCGCGGACTGGAGAGCCCGCGCGGAAGGCGCACGTACACCAGGCGCTCGCCGAGCAGCCGCGCAGTGAGCGGCACCAGCGCAGCAGGATGATTGGCCAGATCGCGACGGCCCACCCGCAGCGGCCTGGCGGTGCGGCGAAACTGCTTGGCCACGACGATCACGAAGGTGGGATTGTCGACCAGTTCTTCGACGACTCCCGACGCGTCGACGTCGCGCGCATCGTCGGCCTGGAACAGGATCGCGCGGTTGCGGAAATCCTTCAGGTAGAACTGCTTCTCGACTGGCTCGGGCTGCATGGCGGGTGACGGAGCGCGCGAGGTCTACGTCCCCGAGTGCCATCTTGCAAATAGGTTGTCGCCCCTCTACCAAGACGCATGAGCGCAGCCTGGACCGGCACCGATCGGCAGCGCGGCCGCTTCGCCCACCCGAGGCTGAACGCGGCGGCGCGGCCAGGCGCACTGGCGCCGGCGCTGCTGGCCGCGCTGGCGGTCGCGTTGTGGTGCAGCGCGAGCCGGGCCGACTCCACCGCCGGCAGTCGCGCGCAAGCGCCGCAGGCGTCGGCGCCCGCCGCGGCCGCCCTGCTCGATGTCGCCCACGCCGCGGTCGCCGCCGAGCATCGGCTCGCCTCACAGGCCGGCGTGGAGATCCTTCGCGCCGGGGGAAACGCCGTCGATGCCGCGGTGGCGGCCGCTCTGGCCAGCGGGGTGGTAAATCCGGTTTCGTCGGGCCTTGGCGGAGGGGGCTTCCTGGTGCTCTGGAACGCCGCCGAGGCCAGGGCCCATACGCTCGATTTTCGTGAAACCGCGCCGCGCGCCGCCTCGCCCGCGATGTATCTGCGCGCCGACGGCTCCGTGGACACCGAGGCGAGCAGGACCGGAGGCCGCGCTGTGGCGGTGCCCGGCGAGCCGCGCGGCCTGGCCTGGGCGCTTGCCCATTTCGGCCGCCTGTCGCGCGCCCGCGTCGCTGCGCCGGCGATCCGCCTGGCCCGCGACGGCTTCACCGTCGAGTCGCATCTGGCGTCGATGCTCGCCAAGGAACGCGACCGGATAGCAGCCGACCCGGCGCTGGCTGCGGTGTTCCTGCACGCCGGCGGCTCGGCCGTTGGCGCCGGCGAGACGCTGCGGCGGCCCGACCTCGCCGCCACGCTGGAACTCTTCGCACGCGAAGGCGGCGAACCTTTCCATGTGGGACCTCTGGCCGCCGACATCGTCGCGGCAGTGAGCGCGCGCGGAGGTTCGTTGACGCTGGAGGATCTGGCAGGGTGGCGGCCGCTCGAGCGAACCGCGGTCATCACCAGCTATCGAGGCCTGCGCGTGATCGGGATGCCGCCGCCGAGTTCGGGAGGCGGCGTGGTCGCCGAGGCGCTCGAGGTGCTGGAGGCCTACGACCTCGGCGCTCTCGGCCCCGGCGGCGTCACCTGGCTGCATCTGCTCGGCGAGACCTGCAAGGCGGTGTTCGCCGATCGCGCGGCGCTTTACGGAGATCCCGCGTTCACGCCGATACCGCTGCGCCGCCTGCTCGCGCCGCCGCACGCGATCGCGATCCGCTCGCGGCTGCGCGCCGCCACCGCGGTCCCGTCCAGTATCTTCGGCGAGCTCGCCGCGGCGCCCGACGACTCCGGCACCTCGCACGTCTCGGTGATCGACGCCGATGGCAACGCCGCCGCGCTCACCACCAGCATCAACACCGCGTTCGGCGCCGCGGTGTCGGTGCCGGGCCGCGACCTGCTGCTCAACAACACCATGGACGACTTCGCGGCCCGGCCTGGTGTGGCCAACGCGTTCGGCATCGTCGGCAGCCGAGCCAACCAGATCGCACCCGGCAAACGCCCGCTATCGAGCATGTCGCCGACCATCGTGGTCGAAGGCGGCCGCGTGCGGCTGGTGGTCGGCGCGTCGGGAGGTCCGGTTATCATCACCTCGACGCTGCAGGCGCTGGTCGACGTGATCGATTTTGGCCAGGACGTGGCCGCGGCGGTGTCGGCGCCGCGCGTGCACCACCAGTGGCTCCCCGAAACCCTGTTCGTGGAAGAGGCGGTGCCGGCCGGCGACAAGACCTCGCTCGCGAAGCTCGGGCACCGCATCGCCGCGCTCACCGGCAAGTCATCGGTGCAGGCCGTCGAAGTGACGCGCCCCGGCGGACGCCGGCGCGTGCGCGCCGCCAGCGACCCGCGCAAAGGCGGCGCCCCCGCCGGCTACTAGGAAGCTCGCGCCAAACAGGCGGAATCGTTCCATCCCCCCGGGGTCGACCTCCGGCCGATGGAGAACTACTGGTCTCGTCTGGCGCGGCATCCGATCCCGCGCCGCGCTCGCTCGCACGCCACCGGCGCTGCGGCGCCGAGAGTTGCGTCAGGACGAGAAATCGAACGGATCCGACAGCATCATCGTCTGATCGCGTCCGGGACCCGTAGAGAGGATTCCGACCGGCACACCGACGAGTTCTTCCAGACGCGCCACGTAGCGCCGCGCCGCAGCCGGAAGCTGCTCGACCGAGGTCGCCGCGGTGATCGACTCGCTCCAGCCCGCAAGCTCTTCGTAGACCGGCTCGACCGCCTCGTAATCATCGGCCAGTGCCGGAATGCCCTCGATGGCTTGCCCGGCCAGGCGGTAACCGACGCACAGCCTCAGAGGATCGATGCCGGTCAGCACGTCGAGCTTGGTCAGCGCGATCGCATCTACGCCCGACAGCCGCACCGACTTGCGCACCACCATCGCGTCGAACCAGCCGCAGCGGCGCGGGCGACCGGTGGTCGCGCCGTACTCGCCGCCTTCCTTGCGCAGGCGTTCTCCTAGCGCATCGTTGAGTTCGGTCGGGAACGGCCCGCTGCCGACTCGCGTGGTGTAGGCCTTGGAAATGCCGACCACGCGGCGCAGTTGCCTGGGCGCCACGCCCGCGCCATTGGCCACCGCACCGGAACCGGTGTTCGACGACGTCACGAACGGATAGGTGCCGTGGTCGACATCGAGCAACGCGCCTTGCGCGCCTTCGAACAGCACGGTCTTGCCGGCACGGATCGCCGCGTCGAGAAAGCTCGAGGTGTCGACGATCATCGGCGCAAGGCGCCGCCCGCAATCGAGCAGCTCGCGGATCATCGCCTCGAAGTCGAGGCGCTCCTCGGCCAGCATCGCGTGCAGGTAGTCGTTCTTGTCGGCGAGGATCTCGCGCAACCGCTTGGTGAAATGCTCGGGACGGGAAAGGTCGGCCATGCGCAGCCCGGTGCGCGCCGACTTGTCCTCGTAAGCCGGACCGATGCCGCGTCCGGTGGTGCCGATCATACCCTTGCCGCGTTTGCGCTCCCGCGCCTGATCGATCGCCTTGTGGTAGGGCAGGATGATGTGCGCTTCCTGGCTGACCAGCAGCGATCCGGCGCCGGCAAGCAGGCCGCGCGCGCGAAGCTCGTCGACCTCCTGCAACAGCACGGTCGGGTCGATCACCACGCCGCCGCCGATCACGCACACCGCCTGCGCGTGCAATGCGCCCGAAGGCACCAGGTGCATCACGGTCTGCCGGCCGTCCACCACCAGCGTGTGCCCGGCGTTGTTGCCGCCCTGATAGCGCACCACGACATCGGCACGCCCCGACAGCAGATCGACGATCTTTCCCTTGCCCTCGTCGCCCCACTGCAGGCCGATGACGGCTACGGTCTTTGGCCCGCGGCTCATGCTGCCACCTTCACAGACGTACCATCTGCGCGCGCGTTATGTCCTGGAGCTGGCGCAGCGCTTCGAGCTGCTTGGCGTCCAGCGGCGAGTCGACGTGGAAGAACGACACCGCCTCTCCGCCGATGCGTCCGAGCACCAGACCCGCGATGTTGATGCCGTGCTCGCCCAGGAACGAGCCGAGACGGCCGACCACTCCGGGAACGTCGCGGTTGTGCAGGATCAGGATGAAGCCCGCTGGCACCGCTTCCAGGTAGAAGTCGTTGAAACGAACCAGGCGCTGGATGTTGCCGCCAAAGACCGCGCCCTCGATCACCTGTACGTCACCGGGACCGCGGAAAGACACGCACATCGCGTTGGAGAAACCCTCGGCGTCGCGGTTCTTGACCTCGACCAGCTTGACGCCGCGTTCCTTGGCCAGGAACGGTGCGTTTACCGAGTTCAGCGGAACGTCCAGGACCTGCGCGAGCAGTCCCTTCAGGACGGCCGCGTTGACCGGACGGATGTCGAGATCGGCCACGTCGCCTTTGTACTCGATCTGCACTTCGAGCGGCACGCGCTGCACGAGCTGCGCGTACAGACTGCCGATCTTCTCGCCGAGCGCGACGAACGGCGCGACCATCCCGGCCATCTCGGCCGACATCGACGGAACGTTGACCGCGTTGCGAATGGTGCCATCGGCGAAGAAGTCGCGGATCTGCTCGGCGACCGCGATCGCCACGTTGAGCTGCGCTTCGCCGGTGCTCGCTCCCAGATGCGGGGTGGCCACCACGCGCGGATGCGCGATGAGCGGATCGTCCTTGGCCGGAGGTTCGGCAGCGAATACGTCGAGCGCCGCGCCAGCCACCTGCCCCGACTCCAGGGCCGCGAGCAGAGCCGCTTCGTCGACGATCCCGCCGCGGGCGCAGTTGATGATGCGCACGCCCTTCTTCATCAGTGCGAAGGTCTTCTCGCCGATCAGACCGCGCGTCTCGGGGGTCAGCGGCGTGTGCACGCTGATGAAGTCCGCACGCGCGTACAGCTCCTCGAGCGGTACCAGTTCGATGCCGGCACGCGCAGCGGCTTCTTCGGTGATGAACGGATCGTACGCGATCACCTGCATGCGCAGGCCGGTGGCACGGTCGGCTACCACCGCGCCGATGTTGCCCATGCCGACGACGCCGAGGGTCTTGCCGCAGATCTCGGTGCCGACGAAGTCGTTGCGCTTCCACTGCCCGGCACGCAGCGTAGCGTTGGCCTGCGGGATGTGACGCGCCAGCGCCAGCATCATCGAGATCGCGTGCTCGGCGGTGGTCACGTTGTTGCCGCCCGGCGTGTTCATCACGATCACGCCGCGCTTGCTCGCAGCCTCCACGTCGACGTTGTCGACGCCGATGCCCGCACGCCCCACCACGCGCAGCGCGGTAGCGGCTTCGAGCACGGCGGCGGTGACCTTGGTGCCGCTGCGAATCGCCAGACCATCGTAGCCGCCGATGATCTTCAGCAACTCGTCTGCCGGAATGCCGGGCCGGTTGTCCACTTCGAGGCCCGGTGCAGCCTGGAGGATCTCGAGACCCTGTTTATCGAGTTTGTCGGAGACGAGTATTCGCGCCATGGTTTTCTCTCACCCCTCTTGCACTTGATACATCTGGAGAAGCACTTCCTGCGCGGCTGCGGGCCCGCGGCCCATGACCACGCCGGTCCCGAAGTGCTTCAGCGCCATTTCCACCGCCGTCAGAGCGACAATCACGTCGAACGTATCGGCGTAGCCGATGTGACCCAAACGAAGAATCTTCCCTTTGAGCTTTCCCTGCCCGCCCGCCACCGTGACCCCGATGACGTCGCGCAGGTACCTTGCGACTTCGCCGGCGTCGATTCCCTCGGGCATCCACACGCCGGTGGCCGCCGGACTCGGAGCCGACGGCGCCAGCAGCCTCAGTCCCATCGCCAGCGCGCCGCGGCGCGTGGCCTCGGCCAGAATGGCGTGGCGGCGGTACACCGCCGGCCAGCCGCCCTGCTCGGCGACCAGCCGATAGACCGCTTCGAGGCCGGAGATGAACGAGATCGCCGGGGTATAGGCTGTAGAGTCCTCGGCGAAGCTCTCGCGCGCCTTGGCCAGATCGAAGTAGTAGCGCGGCAGTGTCGACTTGGCCGCAGCCGCCCACGCTTTGTCGCTGAGCGCGATCAGGGCCAGCCCCGGCGGCAGCATGATCGCCTTCTGCGAGCCGGTCACCAGAACATCGATCCCGACCTCGTCCATCCGCGTCTCGAAGACGCCCACCGATGTGATGCCGTCGACGATCAGCAGCACGTCGGTGTCGCGAGTCAGCTCGGCGACGCGCTCGACCGGATGCAGGGCAGTGGTCGATGTCTCGCTGTGCTGCATCAGCACGGCGCGCACGCCCGGATGGCGGCGTAGCGCGTCGGCAATCTGGTCGGGGTCGACCGCGCAGCCCCACTCGACCTCGATCTCGATCGCGTCCAGACCGTGCGTGCGGGCGATCTCGGCCCAACGCTCGCCGAACTTGCCGCCGCTGACGACCAGCACGCGGTCGCCTGCGCTGAGCGTGTTGGTGACCGCGGCTTCCATCGCGCCGGTGCCGCTCGACGCGAGCGGCAGCACCGGCTGGCGGGTACCGAACAACTCTCTGGAACCTGCGGCGACCTTGCGAAAGATTTCTGCGAACTGAGGCGTGCGATGATGCAGCACCGGAGCTGCCATCGCGAGCAAGGCTTCGTGCGGTACCGGCGTCGGGCCAGGCGCAAGCAGATATCTCTTGAGCATCGGTCTTCGAGCTCGAACCTGGCGGCGTCTATCGAGCGCTAGAGGGAGCCCGCAAGAGAGAAGGTCCGCTGCGCTCAGGGGAAAGTCCCGGCCCGCAATATTCCCGCCCCGGTCGGATGTCAAGAAAGCTGCGGGCGCAGCTTGACTCGTGCTCATGCGGCGAAAAAGCTGCGCTTTTCGCGCTGCGAGCACCGCCCTCACGGCGCTGGGATCCGCAGTCGCGACGGAGTACTCCAAGCCACGCCGATGAACACACAGCGCCCCTTCTTTGTGCTCGCCGCGTGCGCGTGCCTGGTGTTGCCGGCCGCGATGCCGGCCGCCGTCCAAGCTGCCGGAGCCGGCGCGAAAACACCGGCGATCGACCCGGCGGCGGCGCGCCTGCTCGACGAGTTGATCGGCGAACTCGACAAGCCGCAGCAGCAGCCGCGTCGCGTCGACCTCGGCGAAGCGGTGCTCATTGCGGTCGAGAACAATCCCGGAATACGTGCCCGCGCCGAGGTACCGCAGCGCGAGGGACACGGTCCTTCGGAGGCTGCCGGCGCTTTCGACCCGACATTGCGCGCCGGCGCCGGCATGACCGACGTGAACATACCCTCGGCGAGCGCGCTCGCGTCGGGGCGCGCCACGACGGTCGAGCGCGCGTACCGCGCCGGATTCTCGATCTCCAAACTGTTGCAGACCGGCGCCACCGTACAACTGGACTGGAGCAACGCACACATCGACAGCAACTCGCGCTTTCTGGTCCTCAATCCTCGCTATGACCTGCGCCTGAACCTCGGGATCCGCCAGCCGCTGCTGCGCGACCTCGGCGCCGCCGACGAACAGACCACCGTGCTGGTGGCCAGCGCGCACTCGCGCCAGGCCCAGGCCGACTTCGAAGCCGAGTTGGCCGGCTTTGTCGCGGGCGTGATCGGCGACTACTGGGGCTACGTGCAGGCTTCGGCCGAACTCGAGGTCACCCGCCGTTCGGTAGAACTGGCGCAGGAACTGGTGCGCGACGCGGAGACCAAAGTCGCAGTGGGATTGCTCGCGCCGGTGGCGGTCAAGGAAGCCAGAGCCGACGCGGCCGCTCGCGAAGAACAGCGCCTGGTCGCCGAGAATGCGCTCACGCTGGCCAAGCGCACGTTGCAGCACGCGGTGATGCTGGGCGCGGCGGCCGGTGGCCCGCCGCAGATGGTCACTCCGGTCGAAGAGCACGTCGTCACCGAACTTCCGCTCGACCACCGTCAGAGTCTGACCACCGCCGTCACCAACCGCCCCGAGGTGCGCAGTGCTTCGATCGCGCTGGTCAGCAGCCGCCTCGAAGAGAAGCGCGCGAGCAACCTGCGGCTGCCGAGTCTCGCGCTGGTGGCGCGTTACGGACTGGCGGGCCTGTCCGGCGATGCACGTCCGGTGGTGGACACCGACGGCAACGTGGTCAGCTCGGGCTTCGCCGGTAACTACGGCGACGCGCTCGGCGACATGCTCGGGCGCGACTACACCGACGTCTCGGTCGGGCTCGAACTGGAGGTTCCGCTCGGCAACAGCCAGGCCGAGGCCAGGCAGGCCAAAGCCGAGATCGAAGTGCGACGTGCCGCACGCCAACTCGAGGAGACGGTCTCGGGCGTCGCGCTCGACGTCGAGAAAGCGCTGGCCGACGTCGGGTCGGCCTACCAGAGAGTCTCGGCATCCAAACTCGCGCGCGAGCTGGCCGAAGAGAACCTGCACAATCAGCGCCGCCGCTTCGAACTCGGCGCGGTCACCACCAAGGACGTGCTCGACTTCCAGGAGAAACTCGCCGAGGCGATGGCCACCGAGGTGCGGGCCATAACCGACCACGCCAACGCGGTGGCGCGCCTGCGCCTGGCCGAAGGAACCTTGCTGACGAGTTTTGCGATCGAAGTAGCGAGCCCGGACGCGCCCGCCATCCCCTGGTGGGCGAAGTTCTGAAAGCGCTCTGCTAGCGCATCTTCGTCGCGATCAGGTTCATGAACTCCTGACGCGTTTCCTTGAGCTGGAAGGCCCCTACCAGAGCGCTCGTGACCACCACCGAGTTGGGTTTCTCGACACCGCGCATGCGCATGCACAAGTGCTCGGCTTCGACCACGACGCCGACCCCGACCGCTTGCAGGACATCGCTCAACGTACTGGCGATCTGCTCGGTCATGCGCTCCTGCACTTGCAGGCGGCGTGCGTAGCAGTCGACCATCCTGGCTACCTTGCTGATGCCGACGATCTTGGCACCCGGAATGTACGCCACGTGTACGCGTCCGAAGAACGGAAGCATGTGGTGTTCGCACAGCGAGAAGAAGTCGATGTCCTTGACGATGATCATCTCGGAGTAGCTCTCCGTGAACATCGCGTCGCCGATCACCGCCCGGGGATCCTCACCGTAGCCTTTGGTCAGGTAGCCGAGTGCACGCGCCACACGGTCGGGGGTTTTTTGCAGTCCCTCGCGATCGGGATCCTCGCCGATCCACTCGAGGATGCCGCGCACCTGGCCGTCGATCGACGAGGCACGCACCGCTCAGTCCTCCGCGTCCTCGAGTTCTACCTCGTCGATGATCTCGTCAGGCCCGTCAATGTCGCCGCCCTCGAAGCTTTCCTCGACGCCCTCTTCATCGCCTTCGAATTCGCCTGACTTGACCCGCTGGTACTTGCGGTAGTCGTAGCCGGTGGCCATCGCCATCAGCAGTCCTTCCATGCCGCCTTCTTTCTCGCGCCGCAGCACACGCAGGCGGTCGAGGTACTCGCGGAAGTCCTGGTTGATGCGCTGCACCTCGTCGGGCTCGCCTTCGAAGAACTCGCACAGCCGCGTCACCGCGAAGCGAAGTGCGGCGAAGCGCAGCTCGTTCGGGAACGAATCCCACTCGGCCAGCGACAGCGTACGCAACGACTCGTAGCCTGCCATCAGCGCTTCGAAACGCTCGAGCGAGTAGCCGCCCGACACGAAGCACATCGCGTTGACCGCGGTGGCGAGGTCGAAGACGTACTTGCCGCGGCAGGCGGCGTCGAAATCGCCCAGACTGACCACCTGGTCGGCGCGCACCAGCATTCCGTAGCAATGCACCGTGCCGTGGATGATGCCCTTGGGGAGCTTGGTCTCCAGGTAGTTGCCCAGGTACTCGATCTCTTCGTCGAGGGTACGGACGATCTTCTTGAAGTAGGGCGGGATGCGACGACGCACCGCCGCGTACGACTCGAAGATGCGATCGAAGCCGAAGCGGTTGTCGATCGCCTTCTTGTAGCCGCGCCCGGTCATGTGGAGCTGGCCAAGGACGCGGCCGAGGCTGTGCACGGCCTTGAAGCTGACGGTCTCGCCGTTGGGCTCCTTGCCCTGTGCCATCTTGTACAGCACCAGCGAGTGCCCCTCGCGCTCGAGGAACTGCCGGCCGCGACGGTCGCTGACCGGCCGCGGGCTCGGAAACGAGTGTTTTTCCAGGAACAGCAGCAGGTCGAGTTCACGACGCAGGTCGAACTCGTCTTCGAGGGAACGGACCTGAAGCTCGTAGTTGGTCTTGGCGACTTCGAGCGCGTAGCGCTTGTTGCCCCACGCCGGGATCGGCCCGCAGCCCGGGCCAATTTTGCCGAGACCGTACTCGGCGGCAATATCGCCGAGCGCCTTCTTGTCGAGCACGAGTGACTGCAACGGCATCGGCGGCTCAGCGCTGCGAGGGCACAGCGCGGAAAATTAACGCCCACGGGGTATGTCGGCGCGTCGCGGCAAAGTCAATATTTTTTTTTGCCCGCCGCCACCGGCTTGCATCAGCCGGCGCGCTCGCTCGGACCCGCGAGCTCAGGATCTGCTCATCACCGCGGCCCCGTCCAGGCGCAGGAGGTCGCGATAACGTGCGATCTCGCTCTCCATTTGGGCCGCGTCCCAGCCCAGACGAGCCCCGAGAAGTTCGCCGGCCGCGCGCAGCACAGCGCCGCCGCGCTCGCGGCTGCGCAGGCCTATGTGCGTACGGCGAGCGAGCACGTCCTCGAGAGTCGCGGCCATCTCGAAGTCGACCGCATGGACCACCTCGGCGAGCAGATCGGGCAGATCCGCGACCGCTCGCTCGGCGAGGTTCTCGTCGCCGCGCACCAGACCCGCCACCTCCGTTGCAAGCGCGCCGTAGCGCGAACGGAGATGCTCCTCTCTGGTCTCGGGCTCGGCTTCCATGGACGACCCGGCCTCGATACCGACCGCGCCGGGCAGCGGAACTTCGGCGGTCCGGCAACGGCCGGTCTTGCGTCCGAGCCCGGCCGCCACGCGATCGACGAGCAGTTCGGCGACGTGACGGTGGGTCGTCAGCTTGCCCCCACCGAGCGAGATGAGTCCGGCCGGGCTCTCGAAGATCTGATCCTCACGACTGACGTCGGAGGCCGAACGCTCATCCTCGGGCGCCACCAGCGGACGCAGTCCGGCGTAGGTGCTGATGATGTCGCGGGCGGTGACGCCGGCAGCCGGAAACGCGCGATTGACCGCCCCGAGAAGGTAGTCGACGTCGTCGCCGTCGGCGCGAACCTCGGCGGGATCGCCGCTGTAGAAGGTATCGGTGGTTCCGACCAGCGTCTGGCTCTGCCACGGAATCGCGAACATGACGCGCCCGTCGAGGCCGCGGATCACGATCGCGTCGCGGTTGCCGATGCGCGAGCGATCGAAGATCGCGTGCACGCCTTTGGTCAGCCTCAGTCGCGGCGGCGCTCCGGGATCGTCCAGGCGCCGCACGTGGTCGAGCCAGGGACCGGCGACGTTCACGAACGCGCGCGCCCGCACCAGCGTGGTCGCGCCAGTGAGCATGTCGCGGACCTGCGCTGCGGCCAGGCGACCGCCGGCATCCTTTTCGAGCGCGGTCACCTCGGCGTGGTTGAGAACCGCCGCTCCGAGCGAACGCGCCGCGAGCACCGTCTCCAGCGTCAGACGCGCGTCGTCGGTCCAGCAATCGAAGTACAGCGCACCTCCGCACAGGCCTTCCACCGCCAGCGCGGGCTCGTGCTCGCGCACCTTGGCGACGGTGAGGTGGCGGTGCGGCTCGACGTTGCGAAACCCGGCGAGCAGATCGTAGACGGTCAGACCGACGCGCAGTTGCCAGACCGCCACCGAATCGTCCTCGTAGATCGGGAAGACGAAACGCTGGCCGCGCACCAGGTGCGGTGCCACCCGCGTGCGCAGCAGGTCGCGTTCGCGACACGATTCGAGCACCAGCGCGACGTCGCCCTGCTGCAGGTAGCGCACGCCGCCGTGGACGAGCTTGCTCGAACGGCTGCTGGTGCCCGAGGCAAAGTCGCGGCTCTCCAGCAGCGCAACCGTGAGACCTCGAAGCGTGGCGTCGCGCGCCACCGCGGCGCCGTTGATTCCGCCGCCTATGACGCAAATGTCGAAGATCTCTTCGCCGAAGCGACGCCACGTGGTGTCGCGGTAAACCAGAGGAGGAGTGTGCACGTTCAACGTATCCCGACCAGTTTGTGGATTTGGGGCAGCACGCGGGTATCGGGCACGTGCATCGACGCGACCGCGGCCAGACCGGCCAGCCGCTGCTGATCGATGCACCAGCGCGGACCGTCGGCGTCGGTGATCGGCTGTACGAACAGCGTGGCGCCGGGCGCGGTGTTTGCGATCAGTTTCGCGGCCCGCGCGACCTCCTCGGTGACGGTGTCCTGATCGACCGGCATCTTCACGTAGACCTCGGCGTCGCGACACAGTTCGAGGAAGGCGCGGTGGCGCTCCCAGGGGTCGGCCTCGCCGGTGTTCGACGGCAGTTTGACGTCGGCGGAAACCACCTCGATGCCCGGTAGCACCGCCGCCAGGCCGTGGGTTACCAGCGCGTTGGTTTCGAGCAGGCAGCCCACCGGCGGCGGGGCCTGCGACAGCCACCGCGCCAGGAACGCCCCTTGTACCATCGGCTCGCCGCCGGTGATCGCGACCATCGCGATCGTCGAATCCAGACGGCAGCACTCCTCGACTATCGCTGCGAGCGTCGGCAGCGCCAGCGGGTTCGAGAATGTCTCGCTTCTGCCATCGGGGTAGTCGACGCGGCAAAAGCGCACCCGGTCGAGCGAGTCGGGCGTATCGCACCAGCGGCAGCGGATGTTGCAGCCGGCAAAACGGACGAACAGATGACGCTGGCCCACGCGGGCCCCCTCACCCTGCCAGGACGCGAAGATCTCGCTCAGATAGGCAACCGGAGACGCGCCGCTCATCGCTGCCCGCATAGCACAAGGACGCTCAAAGCGCGTGTCGGGGCCGGCGCGGCGCCCCACCGGCGCCGGCTCGGCCGCGGAACTCCGCGGTCGGTTACGCGGTCACCGCGACCAGCAGATCGCCGACGTTGGTGCCGGTGGGACCGGTAACCAGCAGGTCGCCGCTGGCTGCCAGTGCCGGCTCGGTGTCGAACCTCGCCAGCGCCTTCTCGAGCGCGAGTCCGGCCGCAGCGGCGCGGCCGGCGCTGCCGCCATCGATCACGGCGCCGGCGCCGCGGCTCGATCCGTCGCGGCCGTCGGTGCCGGCAACCGCGCAGGCAAAACCCTCGCGGCCGGCCAACGCCAGCGCCAGCCGCGCGGCAAGATCGAGATTGCGCCCGCCGCGCCCACTGCAGTCGGCGGGCACTCGAACGGTGGTCTCGCCACCGGCCAGCCACGCTTGCAGCGCTCGGCTGCGCGCATGGTCGCGGACAGCGGCAACGTTACCGGTCGCTTCGGTCCGATCGAGGAGTGCGCCCACCTGCTGCGCGACCTCCGCTGCCGCGGCTGCCGTGTCGCAGGTGAGCGCAAGCGTGCGCCGCGAAACATGGCAGCCTCGTGCCTCCAGGAACGCAGCCGCACCGTCGATCGCATCGCCGACGCCAGCCACTATTTCGTAGTCTACGGCCCCGCTCGGATCGACCGACCCGTTCGCGTGTGCGGCCGCGTTCGGACCCACGGCCGCGTTCGAATCGCCGCCTGCCACAGGGTGCGCCGCGCTCGCCGCAACTTGCGCCGCATGCGCCATCGCGCCGAGGTGGTCGAGCACTCCGGACGGCATCTGCATCGAATGGCGCGTGATGATCTCGAGCGCCTCGCGCGCGTCGCGCGCGACCGGGAAGGTCGGCGCAGAACCGATCGCCGCCGGATCGTCGCCGACCACGTCGGACACCGCCAGCGTGCACACGCGCGCCGGCTCCGCGAGCTTCGCCAGCGCCCCACCCTTGACCGCCGACAAGCAACAGCGCACTCGGTTGATCGCGGCGATCGGCGCACCGCTGGCAACCAGCGCGCGATGCGCATCGATCAGTTCATCGCAGCTCACGCCGTCGCCGGGAACTTCGAGCAGCGAAGAGGCGCCGCCCGAAAGCAGCAACAGCAACGTTTCGCCTCGCGTCAGCGCCGCCACCGCGGCCGCGATGCGACGCGAATTTTCGATGCCTCGAGCTGTCGGCTCGGGATGTCCGCCGGCGAGAACCTCGACTCCGCCTGGCAGATCGGTCACTGCGGCGCCGCCCGGACACAGGACCAGGCCTCGCGCGACCGGCAGCGCGCCGCGCATCATCGCCGCGGCAGCCTTGCCGACAGCGACCACCAGTGTCGAGGAGGAATCGGGATGCAGATCGCGACGCCGCGCCAGCGTTCGCGCGACGCAGCGGCATGGATCGACCGCCGCGACGCCGGCGCGCCAGGCGGCCTGCGCGAGTTCGCGAAGATCCGCCGGCGGTCGCTTCACATCAGAAAGTATCGTCTTCGAAGTCGCCGCCCGGATAGCGCGGCGCGACCGCGCTGGCGGACTCGGTGTGCATGGTGCGCTGCGCCTGCTCGAACTCGTCCTGACAAGTCACACACAAGCGCGTAAACGGCATCGCTTCGAGACGTCCCGAAGCGATCTCGCCGCCGCACTCGTCGCACTCGCCGTATTCGCCGGACTCGATGCGCGCCAACGCGTCGTCGATCAGTTGCAACTTCTTGCGCTCGCGGTCGCCGAGCAGAAGGTTGATCTCGCGGTCGCGCTCGTCGCTGGCAATGTCGTAGGTGTCGCGCCCCTCGCCGGCTTCTCCTTCGCGTCCCTGCTTCATATCATCGGCGATGACACGAAGGATGTCCTTGCGCATCTCACTCAGCTTGGACTCGAACTTGTCGCGATCGCGCTTTCTCATGACCGTTCTCACTACTCCCGCGGCGGCAAAGGCAGCGTACCTTAGTGACGCGGTGCTCGTTCGTCAATCGCGCCGGAGCAAAGATCCGCGAAAAGATCCAGACCGTCGCTGCCGGTGATTTCCGCCTCGACCAACCGGCCCCGCGCCGGCTCGCAGTCGCCGCCGAGAAACGTCACGCCGTCGATCTCCGGCGCCTGCAAATCGGTACGCCCGTACCAGTGACCTTCGTCACTGTCGCGCCCGCACACCAGGACTCGCAAGCGCTGCCCCACCTGCTCGTGAAGATGAGCGGCGCTGATCGGCTCCTGCACGGCCAGCAGCCGATCGCGACGGTCGAGCGCGGTTTGCGGGTCCACCGGGTGGGGCAAACCGAACGCTTCGCTGCCCTTCTCGGCCGAGTAGGCGAACACCGCTATCCGGTGGAAACGGACCTCCTCGACGAACCTGCACAGGCTCTCGAACGCGCGCTCGGTTTCGCCCGGAAAGCCGACGATGAACGACGAGCGGACCGCCGCACCGGGAATTCGCTCGCGCACGCGCTCCAGGATGCGCCGGACCTGCCCGGTGTCTTTGTGGCGACGCATGCGGCGCAGGACCTGGCTGTCGCAGTGCTGCAGCGGGATGTCGACGTACGGCACGACGTTGTCGACCTCGCGGATCGCATCGAGCGCGGCGTCCGAGAGCGTGCTCGGATACAGGTAGAAACACCTGACTCTGGCGAGCCCGCCGACGCGGCCCAGTCGCCACAGCAACTCGGCCAGGCCTTCCTTCAGGCCGAGGTCGCGGCCGAAAGCCGACAGATCCTGGGCAATCAAGTTGAGTTCGACGATGCCGCCGGCCACCAGGCGCTCGGCCTCGGCGGCGATGTCTTCGATCTGGCGGCTCTCGTGGCCTCCGCGAAACGACGGAATCACGCAGAACGAGCATTCGTGATCGCAGCCTTCGGAGACTTTGAGATAGGCCGAACCGTCGGTCTCGGTGACGATACGGTCCATCCACGCGGCCGGCAGGTAGTGCTTACCCGCGCGGAAGATCGCACCCCCCTCCGCGTCGAGTGCGCTCGGGAACTTATCGAGCGCACCCGTGCCTACCATCGCGTCGATCTCGGGAATCGCCTCGGTCAGCTCGGCTCCGTAGCGCTCGGCCATGCAGCCGGTGACCACCAGGCGCCGGCCCTCGCGCGCGGCCTTGATCGCGGCGAGTTCCAGAATCGTGTCGACCGATTCCTCGCGTGCCGCCTCGATGAACGCGCACGAGTTGACGACCAGCACGTCGGCCGCCGCCGGATCTTCGACGATTTCGTGACCGGCGGCGCGAGCGCGACCGAGCATGAGTTCGCCGTCGACCTGGTTCTTGGGACAGCCCAGGCGAGCGAGAAAAATCTTTTTCCCCATCGTCAGCCGGCGTCACTCACGGAAGTTCTCGTATTGCAGAGGCAGGCCGTAGTCGCCTTTCTTCAGGAACGCGATCGCTTCTTGCAGATCATCCCTGGCCTTGCCCGAAACACGCAGAGCGTCGCCTTGAATTGCCACCTGCACCTTCATCTTGGTGTTCTTGATGTCCTTGACGATCTTCTTGGCGGTGTCGGTCTCGATGCCAGCCTTGATCTTGATCTTCTGGCGAGCCCGGCTGCCGCCAGCCGGCTCGATCGGGCCGCGATCGAGCGCGCTCAGCGCAACGCCGCGCTTTGCCAGCTTCCCTTCGAGAACCTCCAGCGCTGCTTTGACGCGGAAGTCGTCGCTGGATTCGATCTGGAAGGCCTTCTCGACCAGCTCGACCTTGGTCGCACTGTCCTTGAAGTCGAAACGCTGCGAGACCTCTTTGACGGTCTGGCCGAGCGCGTTGTCGACCTCATGCCAATTGATCTTCGAAACGACGTCGAATGAGGGCATGGGTTTGTCCGTTGGTTGGGCGGCAGCCTCGCGGCAGTCGCGCTTGTGTCAGTTGTGTCAGAAGATCGCGGATCAGAAACCCGCTTCGTGGTCGGTGATGATATCGACGCCATCGGGCGGGGTAAACGTGAACAGCGAGACGTCCAGTCCGCGATTTCGCACCGGCTCGGAGAACACCATGTTGGTGACCGAACCGGCCGGATCGTGCACGACCACGGCGCGAAGATCGAAGGTATCGGCCGCCAGCGTCACTTCGAGGTCGCCGTCGGCCTTGTCGAGCGGCGTCAGCCGGATACGCACCGTGCCGTCGCCGCTCTTGTCGAGCGTGGCGCGGTAGCGCTCGGAGACGCCCTCGCGCCCGGCCAGCAGCGCCACCAATCCGCCGCGCCCGAAGGCCTTGCCGTAAGGGATCTTGTAGACCTGCTCGAGGTCGGGCTGGTAAAGCCACAACCACTGCCCGTCGCCTACCACGCTCTGAGGGGGCCCTTCGGTGTACTGCCACTGCACCTTGTCGGGCTTGGCGAAGTAGAAGCGTCCGGCACTTTCGACCCTGGTGCCGACGTCGGGAACTTCGATGGTCTGGCGGAAGCCGGCAACGTAGCTCGTGGTCTCCGACCAGCGCTTCTCGTAGGCCTTCCACGCCGCCTCGGCCGCGGCATCGCGCGGGGGATCGGGCTGCACCGGCGCGGTGACGGCTGGAGCGGCAGCTTTCGGGTCCGATGGTTTGGTCTCGGCCAGGGCTGAGACGGCCGTCGCGGCGATCGCCAGTACCCCGGTCAGCATCAAGGCGGCGGTAAATCCCGGAGCCGAGTGGTCGGCGAAGCAGCGGCAGTTCATCACTTGGCTCAGAGTTGCACGACGCGGGGACAATTCACATACCGGCGCCCGGTCCGGGTGCGGCCCAGCCGGCCGCCCCACAGCATGAGGGCCTCGCCCGGACGATCAGGGCACCAGCTCAGAGCGCCTGGGCGAGTACCTTGCGTGGCTTGGCCCCATCGCCGGGTCCGACCACGCCCTCTCGCTCCATCTGCTCCATGATCCGGGCCGCGCGGTTGTAGCCGATGCCGAGCTTGCGCTGCAACCATGAGGTCGAGCCCTGCCCGTGCTGGGTCACCAGTTCGACCGAGCGGTCGTAGAGTTCGTCGAAGAAATCCTCTCCCTCGTCCCCATCCTCGCCGCCGCCGCCTACCTCGAGGATCTCCATGCGGTAGTCGGGCGCCCCCTGGCGGCGCAGAAACTCGACGATTTCCTTGATTTCCTGGTCGGTTACGAGCCCGCCGTGGAGGCGCTGCAGGTGCGAAGTTCCGGGTGCCATGTAGAGCAGATCGCCGTTGCCGAGCAGCCGGTCGGCACCGACCGTGTCCAGGATCGTGCGAGAGTCGGGCCGCGAGGTGACCTGGAACGAGATGCGGGAGGGGAAGTTGGCCTTGATCAGACCGGTAATGACATCGACCGAGGGGCGCTGGGTAGCGACGATAAGATGGATGCCGGCGGCGCGGGCCTTCTGCGCCAGCCGGGTCACGGCGGATTCGACCTCGCGACCCACCGTCATCATCAGGTCGGCCAGTTCGTCGATGATCACGACGATGCGCGGCAGGTGTTCGTGGACCAGGCCCGGCAGCGCCGCCTCGTCGGCCGCCGTCTCGCCGTCCTCCTCGTCGCCCTCTTCTTCGGCCGCGACGGCGAGCACCTTGCCCCACCCCTTGGCCGACTTCGCCTGCGCGGCCGCAACCGCCTCTTCCTCGGCGATGCGCTTGTTGTAGTCGTCCAGGCTGCGGACCTTCTTGTCCTTCATCAACTCGAAGCGCCGGTCCATCTCGCGCATCACGTTGGCCAGCGCCGCCGCCGCCTTCTTGACGTCGGTGACGACCGGAACCAGCAGGTGCGGGATGCCCTCGTACAGCGAGAGCTCGAGCATCTTCGGGTCGATCATTATGAAGCGCACGTCGTGCGGCGTGGCCTTGTACAGGATGCTGACGATGTAGGTGTTCAGGGCCACCGACTTGCCGGTGCCGGTGGCGCCGGCCATCAGCAGGTGCGGCATTCGGCCCAGGTCGGCGTAGACGGTGTTGCCGGTGGTGTCTCGACCCAGCGCCAGCGCCATCGCCGACTTGTGACCGCGAAAGTCGTCGGCCTCGATCAGGTCGCGAAGCCCCACCACCGCGCGGTTCTTGTTGGAGACTTCGATGCCCACGCAGTTCTTGCCGGGGATCGGCGCGACGATGCGCACGCCGTGGGCGCGCAGCGCCATCGTCAGGTCGTCGCACAGGTTGACGACGCGGCTGACTTTGATGCCGGCCTCGGGTTCGAACTCGTAAGTGGTAATGACCGGGCCCGGGCGCACGGCGGTGACGCGGCCGCCCACCCCGAAGGTGGCGAGCTTCTGCTCGAGAATCTTCGAATCCTGCACCAGCCGCGGCTCGTCAACGTAGTCGCTACGGTCGTCGTGCTTGCCGAGCAGCGTGGTGGGCGGCAGGCGGAAATCGCCGCCGTTCATCGAGAACACGAACTCTTCCTGGGCAGGCTCGGGCTTCTTCTTGGCGCCGGGCCGTTCCAGTCGCGGGCGCTCGATGGTCGGACCCGCGCCACCGCCGCGGCTCGGCGTGCGCCCGCCGCCATCCTCATCGTCGCCGCCGTAGACGACCACCGGCTCGGCGCCGGCCGCGCCGCCGCGTAGACCGGGCAGCGGCAGCGACGGCGCTCTGAGCATCGACCCCAGCTTGCGAAGCGACGGAAGCGCCGCCTCGAGGCCCTGGCCACCGCGGCGCAGGCTGGCAACCAGCGCCTGGCGCGCCGCCTCGATGCCGTCGTCAATGGCGGTGGCCAGCGCACGGATCACCTCGGAGAGTGCGTGGCCGGTGATCATCATGAAGTCGAGCAGGAACAGCGCGACCAGTACCACCGCCGAACCACCCGAGCCGAGACCCTGGACCAGCACCATGCCAAGGAAACCGCCGACCGCTCCGCCCGCCGCCTCCGGAGCGACGTGGGGGCGATAGACGCCCAGCGCCACCGAGACCAGCAACAGCAGCAGCGCTGCGCCCACGCAGCGCACCAGTGTCATCCGCACCGCGCGGCTCAGGAACAGCGACACGCCGGCGCTGACCAGCGAAGCGGGAAAGACGTAGGCGGCCAGCCCGAAGCACTGCACCAGCACGTTGGCCACACTGAAACCGAGACGCCCGCCGTGGTTGACGTCCGGAGAGTCCGGCACGTACGAGAGCAGGCACAGCGCGAGAAAGAAGCCGATGGCAGAGGCAGCGATGGCCTCCACCTCTTGAAGCAGACGCGACGGATCGCGACGCACAGCGCCCCTAGCTACCGATCCCATTGACCACACCCCACATCAGCGCCGACAGACCTACGATCCAGCAATATACCGCAAAGCCGCGCAGGCTTCCGATCCTGACTGCACGCATCAGGACGTCAATCGCGAACCAGCCGGTGATCGCGGCGGCAATCGGTCCGGCGGCGAGCACCGGCAGCGGCACCTGACCGTCGGCCATGGTCAGCAATTCGCGGTGCTTGAGCACCAGAGCGCCGGCGATGGCCGGGATCGACAGCAGGAACGAAAAGCGCGCGGCGGTGGTCCTTTCTATGCCGGTGGTCAGCGCCGCGAACAGGGTCGACCCCGAGCGCGACACCCCCGGCAGCAGCGCGACGATCTGCGAGCTGCCCATCAGCAGGGCATCCTTTACTGTGAAGGCCGCCGAGTCCCGCCCGATGGCTCCGCGCCCGTGCACGGTGGCGAGCATGGTGCCGGTGACCAGCAGGCCGCCACCCGCCCACCACAGCGAGTCGAAGGTGGAGGCGAACCAGTCCTCGAAGAGCCCTCCGAAAATCGCCACCGGAAGCGTCCCCAGGCCCAGCAGCCAGATCCAGCGCAGCCGCACAGCGGAGTCGGCGCCGCCGCGGCCGACCAGTGCGAGGGTCATCTTGAGAAGATCGTCGCGGAAATAGCCGAGCACGGCCACCAGGGTCCCGGCGTGCAGCAGCACGTCGAAGGCGACCGGATTGGGCGGTCGCAGCCCGAAGATCTCCTGGGCCAGGACCAGGTGCCCGTCGCTCGAGACCGGCAGGAATTCGGTAAGCCCCTGGATGACGCCCAGGATGATCGATTGAAGATATGTCACTCGGCCCAGGACCCCGCCACTGCCACCACCTCTACCCGAGGCCGCGAATTCTATAGTTCCATCACGTAGGGGACAACCACCGGACGCGAGCCACGCACGCGCCGGAAGTAGCGACGCACAGCCAGGCGCACTTCTTCTTGCAGTTCTTCGCGATCGGCAACCGCGGCGCGCGGCATCGCCGCCACTGCTGCCGCCACCGCGCGACCGAGTGCGGCTTCGTCGATCGGCTCGCTTTCGCTGCCGGCCACGCCGCGCATGACGAACTCGGGACCCGACAGGATGACGCCGCTCTGGCGCGCCACGCCCAGCACCACCATCACCATGCCGTCCTTGGAGATGTTGCGGCGGTCGCGGATCACGGCCTCGTCGAGCGAACCGATCACCTCTCCGTCGATCAGCAGCCGCCCGGTGGTGACCGAGCCGTTCTTGCGAGCGCGGCGCCCGTCGATCTCGAGCACTTCGCCGTCGAGCATCCGGATGCAGTTCTCTTCGGCGACGCCGCTGTCGGCGGCCAGGTGCGCGTGGTGCAGCAGGTTTCGATACTCGCCATGCACCGGCACGAAGAACTCGGGGCGCACCAGCTCGATCATCGTCTTCAGCTCGTCGCGGTAGGCATGACCTGAAACGTGGGCCTGGGACCTGCGCGGATAGTAGACGTCGCACCCGACGCGATAGAGCTGATTGACGATCGCGCCAACTGCGCGATCATTGCCGGGAATGATCTTGGACGAAAAAATCACCGCGTCGCCGGGCCCGGGAGTCAGGTCGCGCATCTCCAGAAACGCCAGCCGCGTCAGACCCGAGCGCGGCTCGCCCTGCGAGCCGGTCACCAGATAGCAGACCTTGCCGGGCGGCATTCTGGCGGCTTCGCGGGCGTCGATCAGCAATCCGGCCGGAAAGTGCAGATGCCCGGTCTCGGTGGCCAGGCTCGCGTTGCCTTCCATGCGACGGCCGAGAATCGCCAGCTTGCGGCCGAACTGCTCGGCCAGCGAGATCACCGCGGCGACGCGGTGGATGTGCGAGGCGAAAGTGGTGACGAACACGCGCCCGCGCGTGGCGGCGAACATCGGCTCGAGCCATCCGCGCACCAGGCGCTCGGATCCGCTGGTTCCTTCGTTCTCGATGTTGGTGGAATCCGACAGCAGCAGCTTGACGCCTTCGTCGCCGAGTTCGCGGAAGCGTTCTTTCGCGAAGGCGCGGCCGTCGATCGGCGTCGGGTCGATCTTGAAGTCGCCAGTGTGGATCACCGTCTCGCCACCGCTTCGCACCGCGAGCGAGCAGGCGTCGACGATGCTGTGCGTGACCGGCAGCGCTTCGATCTCGAAGCCTGCCACGTCGAAGCGGTCGCCGTCGCCGTAGATCTCCAGGCGACCGCTGCGACCTCCGGCTTTGTCGGCAAGACGTTCGTTGATCAGGCCGGCGGTGAAGCGAGTGGCGAACGCCGGCACGTCGAAATCGCCCCACACGTACGGCAGCGCGCCGATGTGGTCCTCGTGTCCGTGGGTGAAGACGAAGCCCTTGAAGCGGTCACCCAGTTCGCGAAGATAGGCGAGATCGGGGATCACCAGGTCGATCCCCATCATGTGGTCCTCAGGGAACATCACCCCGCAATCGATCGCGATGGCTTCGTCGCCACGCTCGAGAACCATGCAGTTGAGGCCGAACTCTCCGAGGCCTCCCAGCGGAATCACTCGAAGCGGCGCGCGTGAAGCCATGGATCTGTTTGGCTCAGGCGGCCTTCGAGGTCGAATCGGGGCCTTCCATCGCCGCCAGCAGCGCTTCTATCTCGCCGCGCACGCGCTCGGTCAGCGCGCCTGCGTCGGCCTGGGTCAGCCCGCCGGTGTCGATCGGTTTACCGAACGCGATGCGGATCCTTCCCGGTGTCGAGACCAACGAGCGGTTCGGCAGGCACTTCTCCGAGCCCGACAGCGCCACCGGCACCACCGCCAGGCCCGAACTGATCGCGAACGCCGCGCCGCCCTTCTTGAACGGCAGCATCTGCCGAGTAGAGGAGCGGTGTCCCTCGGGGAAGAAACAGATCAGCACCCCGGCGTCGTCGCGGTGACGGCGCAACTCCTCGACGGCCGAGGCCGGATCGCTGCGGTCGATGAAGATCTGCCCGGTCAGAACCAGGGTGCGTCCGAGGATGGGGACGTTGCGCAACTCTTTCTTCGATACCCAGCGTGTGACGCGAGGGAACAACGCGACCCCGATCGACGGCGGGTCGAGCTGACTGCGATGATTGGCCAGGATCACGTAGCGTCCCTCGGGATCCAGGTTCTCGAGACCTTCCACCACGAGCCGGACGCCGAAGATGTAGAGAATCCCGCGGATCCACACCCCCGCGGCGGGATAGTACGCGAAGGTCCCCGGATGCCGCACGGCCGCAATCGCGACCAGCGACAGCCACACCGCGCTGTGCGCGAAGAACGCCAGCAGCCTTGCGTAGGCAATGATGATTCGCAGCGGATTGCGCATCTCGTCTCGCACGTCGAAGCCAGACTCCCGGCCGAGCCTAGCACGGATCCGTCATTGACTCGGACCCGGGCCGGCTCTAGCCTCGCCGCGAATTCAAGAACGCATCGCGCGCGAGAGGACAGCATGGCATCACTAAACAAGGTCATGGTTCTTGGCAACCTCGGCCAGGACCCCGAGCTTCGGCACACCGCCAACGGCAAGGCGGTCACCACGCTGCGCCTTGCTACCAACGAATCATGGCTCGACGCCAGCGGACAGCGCCAGGAACGCACAGAGTGGCACAGCGTCGTCGTGTGGGGAAAACAGGCTGAGAACTGCAAGCAGTACCTCAGCAAGGGCCGCACCGCGTTCGTCGAAGGCCGCCTGCAGACCCGCAAGTGGCAGGACCAGAACGGCAACGACCGCTACACCACCGAGATCGTCGCCGACCGCGTGCAATTCATCGGCGGCCCCGGCGGCGGCGGCGGCGGTGGTCGCGGCGCTGAAGGCGGTGGCGGTGGGGGAGGTGGTAGCGGTTACGAGGGCGAGCCCCCGCCCCCAGCAGACGACGACATTCCTTTCTAGTTTCGAGTTCGACATTCGAGCATCGCCCTCGCTTGCACCACGCGGGGCGTCGAGAGTGGGTCGTATGCAAGCCGTTCGCGCAGTCCGCGAACGCAGGCGTGCCGGAAGGCACGTCGGAGTGAGCGGCAAGCGTCCGGCGCCGCAGACGGCCCGCTATCGGCGGCCCGCCCCGCTATCGGCGGCCCGCCCCGCGCCTCACCAGCCATTGTCGGCGAACGACCAGAACTTCCCTCGGCCCACTACGACGTGGTCGAGGACGCTGATTCCCATCACTTCGCCG
>JACRCR010000065.1 GCA_016218925.1 Deltaproteobacteria bacterium
CCCGCCCGCAGCGGGAACTTGTGGCCGGGCAGCTACCTAAGTCAAGGTCGCATCGAGGCGGCGTGCGCGAGGCGGTGAGTAGAGTGCGCGTGTAGGGGGTGCGAACGCGCATCTCGGATCCGACTCCCGGTCGTTCGACGCGGCGCGGCATTAGCGGCGACGGGTGCGACAGCGAGCAAGTCTGCGACGCTGATGACAAGCTTCTCGACTTGCCTCGAGCGGGATGCCAGGAAGAGGCGGGAGCGCCGGCAGGGCAGGACGAAGCAGAGCGACGCTTGTGCGATCTGCGCAGCGGCGGTGCGGATCGCCTGCGGGCTCGGCGCGAGAGCCGGACCGCTGCGGCGCGCTGCCAGGGCGCGCCCTGTGCTCGCCGAGAGCGACCAGGTCGAGAGGACGACTGCGAGGAACCCGTAGATGGCCGAGCAACGCGACGATCTCGAATCCAGAATCGAAACGTTGGCGACGGAGCTGGCGCAAGTTCGCGGCCGACTCGATGCGCTCGAGGCGAAGGGAAGGGCGGCGTATGGAGCGGGCGGCGAGGCGGCCCGTATCTCGGTCACGCAGCTGCCTCAGGCCGCGTCAGGATCCCCCAACGGTAAGCTGACTTCGGCCGATACGGTCGGGCTGGTAGGGCGCACACTGGTTGTTCTCGGCGGCGGCTTCCTGCTGCGTGCGGTAAGCGCAGCCTCGTTGCTTCCTGCGCTGAGCGGACCGGCCACCGGCCTGGCCTACGCGGCCTGGTGGCTGAGCAAAGCCGACCGGACCGCCAGCCGCGGTGAACGTCAGAGCGCGTTCTTCTACGCGCTCAGTGGGGTGGCGATTGCTTATCCGTTGATCTGGGAGACCAGTGCGCGCTTTCACCTGCTGCCGGGGGCGGTCGCCGCTCCCGCGCTGGTGCTGTTCCTGGCGATGGGACTGCTGGTGGCGTGGCGCCGTCTGCTGCCGAGCGTGGCGTGGCTCAGCATCGCCGCCGCGCTGACAACTACCGTTGGGTTGTTCTTCTGGACCCAGGAGTATCTCCACTACGCGAGCGCACTGCTGGTTTCGGCGCTGGCGGTTGAAGCCATCGGATTCCGCGATCGGTGGCCTCAACTGCGCTGGCCGCCGGCTTTCGCTGTCGATCTGATCGTGCTCGTGCTGGGCTTGCTCGCGTCGCACCAGCATTCGTCGCCGGAGGTGACGGCCGCGCTTCCGCCGCAGGGCGTGATCGCAGTGTGTATCGTGGCTCCGGTCATCTATCTGGTCAGCGTGGCCGCGCGCACGCTGGTCTACCGTCAGGTAATCGCGTTCTTCGAACTGATACAGGTGGCGGTGTCGCTGCTGCTGGGAATCGGCAGTGCGGTGGCGATCATCGCCTTCAACCAGGGCGATCACACTTCGCTTGCGATCGCGATCGTGGCCAGCGGCGCGGCCTGTTACGCGGTGGCCTTCGCTTCGATCGACCCCGAGTCCGGGCTGCGGCGGAACTTCTACTCCTACACCAGCTTTGCCGGGATTCTGGTTCTGGTCGGCAGTTCGATGCTGCTTGGTGCCTCGGCGTTGGCGCTGGTGTGGCTGGCGCTCGGACTTCTGGCTCTGGTGCTCGGCTGTCGTTTCGGCCGGATGACGCTGCGCGTGCACGGTGCGCTGTACCTGGCGGCGTCCGCACTATGTTCGGGGCTGCTCGAGTTCGGCCTGCATGGACTCATCGGCCAGCCGCCAGCGCAGTGGCCCGCATTCGCGTCCGCTGCGATGGCGGCCGGACTGGGGAGCGCAGCCGGCTACGCGCTGCTGGCGCGAACGCGAGACCGCAACCTGACGGAGTGGTCGGAACAGGTTCCCCGCTTGATCCTCGGCGCCGTGATCTGCTGGAGTCTTGCCGGAGCCCTCTCGCCGTGGCTGGCCGATCGTCTGTTCCGGTTTTCCGACGAACTCACGTACGCGGCTTTTCTCGCATCGACGCGCACCGCGGTGCTCTCGTGTCTCGCCGTCGCGCTCGCTTGGGGCGGCCGCCGCTGGTCACTGCCGGAACAGGTCTGGTTGGTGTATCCGTTGCTTGCCGCTACCGGCGGCCGTCTGCTGTGGGAAGACATTCGCTACGGCGAGCCGGTCAATCTCTTTCTCGCTCTTGCGTTCTACGGTGGAGCTCTCATCGTGACCTCGAGATTGCTCCGACAGGACTCGTGAAGAGCGAGTAGGTACTGCGCCGTCAGAGGCAGCGCGGCGACGAGCGCGCTCTTGCTCTACGGCTGCCCATTGGCTAGTCCGCTTCTTGCAGATGTCGGTGGCGGTGGATCGTCACCGATGACGCCGGGGGCTCAACGCGTTCGCGACCCCCGGCCTCTCTTGAGGTCGAACGCTTGCGTAAAGGAGAACCAATCACGATGCTCGATTCCAAACGTACGCTTCTCGTTGTCGCGTTGCTGACGGTCGTGGGCTGGGCAGGCGCCTCGGTCGCGCGAGCCGAGGACGCCGCCGAACTGTGGGCGAAGAACTGCGCTTCGTGTCACGGCAAGGACGCCAAGGGTGAGACCAAGGTCGGCGCGATGATGAAGATCGCGAACCTGACGGACCCGGCGGTCCGCGCCAAGCTCGACAAGGCCAAGGTCATCAAAGCGATCAAGGAAGGGGTCAAGAACGAGACGGCCGGTGGCAAGGACATGAAGCCGCTCGGCGCCAAGATCGACGACGCCCAGGCCGCGCTTCTGGCAGACTACGTGATGGCCCTCAAGCCCTGATCCCAATGGCTTCGGGCGTTTTTTCGCGTTGAGAAACGAGAAAGGCGCCGACCCTGGCAACGGGGTCGGCGCCTTTCTCGTTTGGCGTGCTCGGGCCGGCGCCCGCAGACGCGCGGCTCAGCTCTTTCGCTGGTCCCGCTCCATGGCGCGGATCTTCAACCATAGCGTCAGCGACAGCAGCGCGAGTATGCCGGCCGCGACCAGCAGCCCGTTGCGCCGTTGGCCGTAGTCCTGTTCGGCGGCTTCGACCAGCGATTCCATCTTGTCCATGGTCTCGATTCCGGGCTTCGCCACTTCGTCGAAGTCGCTGCGGTCGAAGGAATGGATCTGCGAGCGCGACTGTTTGAGCGCGTCGTCCAGGTTGCGCCGCTCATCGTCGATGGGCTCGATGTCGAGCCCGCGTTCGGCGAGGTCGAGGGTGATCTCCTTGAAGTCCACAGTCGCCTCGGCCATGCCGACGATCGTGTCGTGGAAGTGCGCGGCCGTAGCCTTGCACGTGGCGGCCTTTTCGCCGGCGTACTTGTCGTGACAGTCGGCGCACAGCGAACCCTTGGAGGTCTCGAGCATCGCGTCGCTGGTCTTGGAGATCGCGTGGTTGCCGTGACAGCGCTCGCACTCGGGCCAGCCGTTTTCTTCGAAAGACTCTTTGTGACGGCTGCCGTCGAAGAGCGCACCGTTACGCGCGTGGCAGGTGCGGCATATCTGGGCCACGCTGGAAACCTCGGCGGGCGCGGCAGCGTGGTTACCGTGGCAGTCGTTGCAGGCCGGGGCTCCGACGTCGCCTCGCTCGAGCAGGGCCTTCCCGTGGACGCTGGTCTTGTACTGCTCGTACTGGTCGGTCGGTATTGGCGATCCGTCGCGGACTTTCACGCCGGCCATCACCTTGGGGTCGCCGTGGCACTTCCCGCAAGTCGCCGGGATGCGTTTGGAATACACGCTGGAGGCCGGACTGTTGGCGGCCTGGATGCCGTGCACCCCGTGACAGCTCACGCACTGTGCGGCACGCGGGTTGCGTCCTTCGAGCAGCGCGCGACCGTGGTGACTGCTCTTGTATTTGTCGAGTTGGTCGGTTGGCAACGACGGGTTGAACTGACCCATCAACTTGGTGTCGCTGTGACAGCGCCCGCAGAACTGAGGAACCCACTTTGGATCGGCGACGCGTTCGTCGTGGTCGGCGGGCCACTCCGCCGGGTGCTCGTGGGCCATGTTACCGGTCGGATCGCCGCCGTGGCAGCCCGCGCAGGCGAGCTTGTGCCGCATGTGCACGTCGTTCAGCAGCAGCTTCAGATCCATGTACGGCGGCGACTTCACGGCGGCCGGATCCAGCGAGAACAACGTCGGCGAGTCCTGGTAGGCCGGGTTGGAGTGGCACAGCAGGCAGTTGTTGGTCAGAACTGCCTCGAGCTTCGAAGTGTTGAGCTCGAGCGACAGCAGGTCGCGCAGTTGCGTCGCCGCACCGATGTACTCGTTGGCGACCGCTTCGCCGAACAGACGCTTGGCGTGTGAGGGTAGGCCCTCGAAATAGGCTTTCCCTTCTTCTCCGATCACGGCAGCGCCCTTGTCATCGACTGAACTCAGCAGTTTCTGCAACCCTTCCGGTGCCGTGAACGGTTGTTCTGAGTCCGTCGTTTCGGCCTGCGACCACGACGAGGAGATCAGGATGGAAGCGGCGAGGATTGCCATCAGCAATTGGCGCGTTCTCACGACTCGACTCCCGCCTCGGCTCCGGTGCGCAGTTGTCCGGAGGCTACGAGGACTACTGCTGTTACCACGGCGACCACCGCACCAACCGTCAGATAGGACCAGCCGAGCAACCCGTGCAGCGCGATGTGCGCGAGCGCGGCTGCGCTGAGCACGAACCACCTGTGATGGTAGACGAGGACGCGCGTCAGCGTGGCGACGACCGCGACTCCCAGCGTGATGTACGCGCAGAAGGTCGCGACCACTGCCGTCTCGGCATCGTTCGTCGGCGTTTCCGCTACTCCGAGGTCCGCTGCCTTGAGCGTCAGGAAGGTCAGGAAATAGATGACGGCAAAGCCGAGGTCGGTGAACCCCGGGGAGTGTCTGCCGCGTTGGGCGGTGCGATCGAGCCACGGGATCACGGCCCACACTCCCATCAGCAGGCTGACGACCAGCAGGCAGACCTCGGGTCCCTCCATACCGAGCAAGTGCGCGGGAAACTCCTTGAGGAGTTGGTAGATCCACAGGAAGTACCACTCCGGCTTGATTCCCGGATACGCGGGCGCGAGCGGATTGGCCTTGGAGCCGAGTTCCCACTCCATGCCGGGGAGGCCCGGGCCGTAAGGCAGCAGCACCGCGAGCATCGCCAGTGTGGTCAGGCACACCAGCCACAGCAGCAGGTCGCGCAACGCGAAGTTCGGGAAGAACGGCATTCCACGCGCCGTCTCGCCGTGGATCGGCGGTGCCATTCCCTGGCGCTGGATCACCAGCAGGTGGACGCTGATCAGACCGGCGCAGATCAGCGGCAGGATCACGACGTGGCCGGCGAAAAAACGGTAAAGCGTGTTGATCGACACGTCTTCTCCGCCGCGCATCACGAGCAGCAGCCAGTGGCCGATTACGGGGACGGATTTTACCGAGTCGGTTCCCACCGCGGTGGCGAAGTAGCTGAGTTCGTTCCACGGCAGCAGGTATCCGGAGAACCCGAATCCCAGCGCGATTCCGAACAGTCCGAAGCCCGTCAGCCAGGTCAATTCGCGCGGCGGACGGTAGGCCTTGAGCAACATCGTGCTGAACATGTGGACGACCAGCGACATGATCATCAGGTGCGCGCTCCAGCAGTGGATCGCGCGGATCAGCCAGCCGAACGGTACCTTGGTTGCGATGTAACGGATGCTCTCGTACGAGGTCGCCTCTCCGGGCTGATAGTACATCAGCAGCAGCACTCCGGTGATGATCTGGACGACGAAGAAGAACAGCGTCATCCCTCCGAGGTAGTACCAGACCATCGGGTGCGCACCGATGGGGACCTCCTTGTGACGCAGGAACTCGATCAGCGGGCTGATGCCGTAGCGTTCGTCGAGCCAGCCGAACAGGCCGCTGCGCGGCGCGGTCGCGCTCATGCTGTTTGCGGCGTCACGGTGACGCCGCCCTCCGCGTCCTGGCGGGCCAGGTATTGAGACAAGGGACGCGGCGGCGGACCCGAGAGGACCCGGCCGTCGAGATCGAAGCGTCCATTGTGGCACGCACACCAGATCACCGATTCGCCTGGTACGAACTGCACCGTGCAGCCCTCGTGCGTACAGCGTGCGTCGAGTGCACGGACGTTCTGGGCAGGGTCCTGGAAAACCAGGATGCGCTTGCCCTGCACCGGAACGATGACGAAGCGTTCCTTGTCGAGGGTCTTGACCTGATCAGCGCTGAGTTTTACCGGGCCAGAGGGGCCGGCCGATGGAAGCGGGGTCAGGTAGCGGATGACGGGATACAAGACACTGGCCAGCCACCCGGTGGCACCGATACCCAGTACCAAGTCCAGGAAGCTCCGCCTCGTGTGTTTGGCGGCATCGGTCGACGACTCCATGATCCTCCTTCAGCGAAGCACCCAGGATGATGCTGCGCCTGACTCGGTCCGTGATGTTGCCGGATCCCCGGACGATTGCTGTTCGCGCATCGCGCCGCGGGATCCGTGCGCTGGCCCGGTGCAAACGCAAGCCCCGTGCCAGCGGCCTTGCGCTCGCTGGAAAGCCGCGAAACGGCGCTTACGGGCCGAAAAGTTCCCTTCCGTGGGAAAATTATGGCGACCGGTTCCAGGTGTTGCAACAGACGCTAATGCGAACAGGAACCCACAGCGCGCTACTTCGCGATGAGGCTGCGCATCCAGCCGCCCACCAACGTGACGAAGAAGAGGCTGCTCAGAACGAGCACCACCGCTCCGCCGGTGGGAACCAGGAAGCGAGTCGACAGGAACAGGCCGCCGATACCCGCCGCCAGCGCGGCCACGATGCTCAGTGCGAGGTAGCTGCGGGTGGTACGCGCCAGATTGCGCGCCGCAGCGGCCGGAACCACCACCATCGCCTCGATCAGCAGCGCGCCGATGATCTTGATGCTGACGATGATGGCGGCCGTGAGCAGCATCACGAACAGATAGTCGATGAACTCCGAGCGCACCCCGGCTGCCCGGCCGGTGGTGTGATCCAGGCTGTCGAGCAGCAGCGCGTTGTAGATCACGGCGAGTACGGTAACTAGCGTCAGGCCGAGGACGAGCAGCAGCAGCAGGTCCGTGTCGGTGACGGTGAGCAGGCTTCCGAACATCACCGCCTCGACCTGATGGATGTTGAACCGCTTGGTCACAGCCACCAGCAGGCAGATGCCGAGCCCGAGGGTCACAGACAAGAAGACGCCGATCAGCGTGTCGCTCGGCAGCGCCGAGTGGCGCTTGATGTAGACCATAGCCAGTGCGGCCAGCGAGCAGAACCCGAAGATCCCGCCGTAGGCTCCGTTGAGCGGCTCGCCGAGCAGCAGGCCGATGGTCAGGCCGGTCAGCGCCGCATGGCCGAGCGCGGCCGAAAAGAACGACATCCGGCGCGCAACGACCAGGTGGCTGATGCCGCCCAGCAGCGGCGCCAGCAGCAGCACCGCCAGCAGACCGCGCACGAAGAACGCGTAGCGGAACACTTCCGGGAGCGTCCCGCGCTCGGAAAGCGCGGCCGTCCATGCGTAGAAATCCGTCATGACGCGGGGTAGTCCGCGCCGAGCGCGAGGGATTCCGCCAGATCCCCGCTGATGATCCGGGCTGGCGGACCGCTGCGTACGCCCCCGCGGTGGATCAGCGTCACCTCATCGGCGAGCCGTCGCACCTGGGCCAGGTCGTGCGACACCATCAGCACCGCGGCGCCGTCGCGGCTGCTGATTTCCAACAGCAGTTCTTCGAAACTGCGCGTCGCACTTTCGTCCAGTCCACTGGCCGGCTCGTCGAGCAACAGCAATTCCGGGAGAGGGTCGATCGCGTTGGCGAGCAGCACGCGCTGCAGTTCGCCGCCCGACAGAGCCCCGAGCGGGCGGCGCAGGAACCCTTCCATCCCGACACGTGCGAGTAACTCATCGAGCGCAGCCCGTCTGGCGCGTCCGACGCCGAAGCAGACGGGACGGCGCTGCCGCGTAAGCGCCAGGAATTCGGCCACTGTCACCGGCAGCGTGCGATCGACGCCGAAAAATTGCGGAACGTAGCCGATTCTGCCGCCAGCGCGCCAGTGCAGGCGGATGCTGCCGGTGAACTCCGCCATCCCGAGCACCGCCGCGAGCAGCGTGCTCTTGCCGCAGCCGTTGGGTCCCACCAGTACGTGGATGCCGCGCGGTGCGACCTCGAGTGCGGCGGCGGCCAGTATCACGCGGTTGCCGCGCAGCAGCGTCAGGTTGCGGATTTCCAGAACCGGCGGGTCTTGCACGTGCTAGCGGCCCTGGTCGATGACGAGCGCCTGTACGATCGCATCGACGTTCTTCTGCATGTCGGTCTCGAACCGGTCTGCGGTGAACGGCCCCGAGGCGATGTGGCTGATGAGGTACACCCGCGCGCCGCCTTCTTCGCGCAACACCTTCAGCAGTGGCTCGGGGAAACTCTCCTCGCTGAAGACGACCCTCGCGTGTTCCTTCTTCAGTAGATCGACCATCTGCCCGAGTTCGGCGGCGGAGGGCACCAGCCCGTGCGTCGGCTGGACCACGCCGGCGATCTCGATGCCGAACTCCTGCATCAGGTAGACGTATCCGTCGTGTACGGTCACCACGCGGTCGACTCTCGCGTCGACCAGACGCACGGCGGCCTTGCTCTTCATTTCGCGAAGCCGGCGCGCGTAGGTGGCGGCGTTGCGTTGGAAGGCGTCGGCGAGGTCGGGCCGGAGCGCGCCGAGCTCGCGCGCGATGGCGTAAGTCTGCGCGATCGCGTTCGAGAACGATATGAAGGTGTGCGAGTTTACGGCGTTGCCGTGCGCGGACCTGATCAGCGGTACGCCGTCGTTGGGCCGCAGGACTTTCACCTTGGCGTTACCCGACGCCCTGATCATGTCGAAGATGAAATCGTCGTGGCCGACTCCGTTGACGACGATCGCGTCGAGGCCGATGATCTTCTCGACTTCTTCGGGCCGAGGCTGGTAGTCGCCGACATCGATGTCGCCCGGCACGATCGACCGTACCTCGACTTCGGTGCCGGAGACTATGTTCTTCACCCACGAAAAGTACGGGTGCAGCGTGACTCCCACCGCCATAGGCGGCGACGCTGCGGCGGCCGGGGTGCTGCCGGCTGAGCACAGCCAAACCGAAAGCAGCAGTGTCAGCGTCAACGGTCTGGTGGTCCTCATCCTCGTCGATCCTCCAGTTCTTCGAAAGGGCTTCTCACCCGGATCTGCTGCCAACCGCCGAGCGCCGGCTCGCGGATGAGGTCGCCGGGCACACCGGCCGCCGCGTGCTTCCAGTAGGTGACGTGCAGCAGTTTTCCATCGGGGAGCAGTTGATGTTCCTCGTCGACCATCGACGCCGTAGGCTTCTCGCCGGTCTGTGCATCCGGCTCCTGGACGAAGATGAGAAAGCTCGCCGTCGCTCCGGCGGCCGCGGGGATCCCGACGTACTGGAATATCAGTGCTGCAGAGCCCTCCTCGCGTCGCAGCGTCCAGGCCAGCCGCGACTCGTCGAGGGGGTCGGCGGTGAACGGCGGCATGCCTTGGCTTGCCAGTGTCTCGACGCTAGGCCAGGCGCCCGCGGCGGCGCGCATCGCCAGCGCTTCGGTCGCACCTTCGCGCATCTCGCGGAACGTGCGCTGCTCCTTGCCGGGAAGATCGCGGAAGAAGACCTGATGCGGCAGCAGCAGCGAAGCTTGCGCCGCGGCCGGCGCCGGCGCGCGCGAGTCGTAGCGTTCGAAGCCGACGACGTAGACCACGCACAGCACGATGAAGAGCGCCGCAAGGGTGACCCAGGTAGCTTCGTCCCCGGCCGAGGGCGGTGCAACGTCCACGGTGCGGAGCGAGGGGCGCGGCGTTCGCTGGCGAGTGAGCAATTCCATGTCGCGTTGCCACTTTCTCAGCGCCGGATGGCACCTGGCAGTACGAAGTCGTAGCGCGTGCGCAGCAACCGCGTGCGTATGAAGCGGTCCAGGCGCCTGACTTTCAGGAACAATTCGAGTTGTGCGGCGTCGTGCGCGTAGAAGCGAGCGACGTCGCCGGCATCGACGGGGCGCCGGTGGCCGAATTCGGCGGCGTGCGCTGCCAGCCAGGCGTTTACGCGGTCGGCGGCCTTTGCGACGCGGTCGGGACGTCCCTCCTTGTGGAAGTTGCCCAGCAGGTCGAGCGCGACGCTGCGCGGGTCGAAGTAGTGGTCGAGGTATTCTTCGACGGCCCTGGCGCGGCGATAGTACGCGCGAAGCAACGGTGGCACCGCCGCCAGGAATATCTCGAGGTCGATCTGGTAGCTCGCGCCGCGGCGAACGTAGGGCGTTCCGACGTCGAACAGGGCAGGGGTTCCTGGTCCCGCCTCGGTGGACGGGAAATGCCAGTTGGATAGCTGGGCATCGACGGCCAGTTCGAGGCCGTCGCTACGCCGGCGGTTGGCATCCCAGAGGTCGAACAACGCTACCAGCACGCGGTCCACGCATCCGAGCATCGTGGCGTCGTCGGCCTCACGCAGCAACGTGTTGCCGAGGCCGCCGGCAGCCAGCCGCGGCTGCAGCAGATATACGACCGGCCGGCGGCCGGCGGCGTGTACGGCGACTACCCGGGTGTCAACGACCGCGACGCCGCTGGCGCGCAGCGCTCGGATGTAGTGATCGACCAGGCTCTGATAGCGCTCCGTGGCGTCGCGGTCGCGCAGGCCGGCCATGCGCTTGCACACCTGGCCAGGCAGCGCCTCCAGCGCCAGCGCCGCCGACACTTCGCCGTAGCCGAGCACCTGCACACCGCTACGCGCGGTGGGGTTTGCAGGATCCAGGCCGCGCTCGAAATCTTCCAGAACCGCCGTGCAGTATTCGGTGTCGTCCGCGCACGCGGCTCCGTTCGGTTTCGTCATGACACGCCGGATCGCGCCGACTACCAGACGCCGGTGTTCGGCATCGACTTCCACGGCTCCGCGGCGGGCAGCGCCTCTCCGTTCTGGAGAAGCTCGATCGACACTCCGTCGGGCGAACGCACGAACGCCATCCGTCCGTCGCGGGGCGGGCGCAGGATCGTCACTCCCTTGCTCTGCAAGCGAGCGCAGAACTGGTAGATGTCGTCGACCGCGTAAGCGACGTGGCCGAAGTTGCGACCTCCCGTGTAGACTTCGGGATCCCAGTTATAGGTCAGCTCTATCTGCGCGGCTTCGTCCCCGGGCGCGGCCAGAAACACCAACGTGAAGCGGCCAGCCTCGGACTCGCGGCGTGCCAATTCACGAAGGCCGAGCTTGTCGCAGTAGAACTCGAGCGACTCTTCGAGATTGCTGACCCGCACCATGGTGTGGAGGTACTTCATCCGACTTCCTCGATCTTGTTTGGCGAAACGGCCGGGCAACGCTGGCATTAGATCGGCGCCGGCGCAAAATAGCGCGATGCGACTCGATGAATACGCTGACTACGACGCTCTCGGTCTGGCCGCTCTGATCCGCGGCGGAGATGTTTCGGCCGCCGAGGTGCGCCGCTGCGCGGCCGCCGCGGCCCGCGGCCTCAATCCGCAACTCAACGCGATCGTCGAATTGTTCGAGGATCGTTGCAGCGGTGGAGATCCGCAGGCCGACCCGGCAGGCGTTTTCGGCGGCGTCCCGTACTTTCTCAAGGATCTGGGGGCAGCCGAAGAGGGACGCCGCTGCGAGATGGGAAGCCGAATGCTGCGCGGATATGTCGCCGACAAGACCTCCTCGCTGGTCAAACGCTTCAAGCAGGCGGGCCTCGTCAACCTCGGCCGCACCACGACCCCGGAGGCCGGTTTCGCCGGAACGACGGAATCGGTGGCGACCGGCAAGACCCGCAACCCGTGGAATCTCGGTCGCAGCCCGGGAGGTTCGAGCGGCGGCGCGGCGGCTGTGGTCGCGGCCGGCGTCGTCCCGCTCGCTCACGGTAGCGACGGCGCGGGGTCGATCCGGATACCCGCGGCGCTGTGCGGGCTGGTCGGCCTCAAGCCTTCGCGCGGCCGGGTCAGCTTCGGACCCGATTTCGATGAACCGATACTTGGCTGCGCCATGGAGTTCGCGCTGACGCGCACGGTACGCGACGCGGCGGCGTTGCTCGACGCCGTGGCCGGCCCCTATCCTGGCGACCCATTCGTGCTACCCAAGCCGTCGAGGTCCTATCTGGAAGAACTCGCCGTGCCGGTCGGGCGGCTGCGCGTCGCGTTCACCACCAACAATTGGTGTACCGGCGCCAAGGTCGCGCCGGCGATTGCCGAGGCGGTGCGAAGGACAGCCGGCGATCTCGAAGCGATGGGCCACATGGTCGAAGAGATCGATCCGGTCTTCGACGCACGCATGGCCTACGAGGCCAACCGGCTGGCCTTCAACTCGGTGCTGCTGCTGCTCGGTCCCATCGTTGCAGCGCTCGGAGGCCGCGTGGACGCCGAGCACGCCGAGCCCGTCATCCTCGACGCTTATCGTCAGATGCAGTGCATGAGCGCGGAAGAGTTCTTCGTCGGCACTCTGGCGTTCAACCTCGCGCGGCGCCAGCTCGGCGAGTTCTTCGAGACCTACGACATGCTGGTCACGCCGACGATCGGCGTTTCGCACGTCGACTTCGACACCATCGACTGCAGTTCCTTCCAGACCGTCGAGGCGTTTCGCGATGCGCTGGAGGCGACCGTCGGTCCGTTCACGTCGCCGTTCAACGTCACCGGTCAGCCGGCACTGACTCTGCCGCTGGCCCAGTTCGATGATACGACGCCGCTCGGCGTCCAGTTCGTCGGGCGGATGGCCCAGGAGCACACGCTGCTGAAAGTTGCGGCCGCGCTCGAACAGGCGCGGCCCTGGCGCGACCGGCGGCCCGCGCTGCACGCCGGGTCGAGCGCCGCGCGCTGATTTCGAGCGCGGCGGCGCGACCGGGTAGGAGCCTGCCGCCGCGTCAGGCGGGCTTTGCAGGATTGGCTGTTCCGTTCGGTCCCGTGCCTCGGCTATAAACGCCGCACTTTCCGGTCCGGCACGGGAGCGCAAGCGTGAGCGTATTCGAGCGAAGAGGGGGCAGGCTGGCGGCCTGCGGTGCGGCCTTGTGGTTGTCGATGGCGTCGCCGGCGGCGGCCGCTCGCGTACAGGTGATCCAGCAGGCCACCCACCTGACCGAGGGCCGCCTCGAGCAGCCCAATATCCGTCAGGGTCGCGGCGAGTATGTCACGTTCGTCTCTGACGGAGACGCGATGGGCCCCGGGACCGCCCACATCGGGCGGCGCGAGGTCTACCTGTGGTCGCGCGAGACCGACAGTGTCCGGCAGATCACCGATACCGCCGGCGGCGAGTCGTACGACGCGTCGCGCGTGACCGACGACTTCCGCACGCAGAATCCCAGTATCCTCACCTTCGTCTCGACCGGCGATCTGGATCCCTCGGTCGGCAACGCCGACGGCAATCCCGAGATCTTCATGTGGGTGCTCGAAAGCGGCGAGTTCCGCCAGCTCACCGACACGCTGGCGCCGGTGGTCAATGCTGCGCCGTTCCCCTCCGACACGGCCGAGTGCATCGTGTTCCAATCCACCGGGGATCTCGACGACAACGACGGTTCCTATCCGGCCAGCGGGGCCAGCGGTTTCGGAAACGCCGACGGCAGCGCCGAGGTCTTCTACGTCGATTTCCACGACCACGAGCTTCGCGAGTTTCACGTCACGCAGATGAGCGACGGACCAGCCGGCACCACCAGCAGCTTCGGCAGCGTCGGCGGGTATTTCTTCCCCAACCAGTGTGCCAACATGGTGTTCCAGTCCGACTACGATCAGTTCGGCAACGGTTCCACCGGCACCAACATCTACGAGTTCCGCCGCGGCAGTGCGCTGCGCGACCAACTTTCGCCGCCGGGCAATCTCGGTGCTCAGACCATCGAACCGCGCATGTCGGGGACCGGCGTGAGTGCCGGTGGACCCTCGGCGGTGTTCGCCAGCAACGCCGATCTGATGGGCAACGGCTCCAGCGGCTTTCACATCTTCAAGTTTCCGGTGATTGCCGGTTCGCTTCGACAGATCACCGGTAGTCCGACCGGCGGACACCGGCGCCCGGCGGTCAGCGACGGCAGCGCGGTGGTGATCTTCGAGTCGAGCGGAGAAGTGGCCGATCCGTCATTGCCGGCCAGACGCGGCCCCGATGCTCCCTACAACGCCGACGGCAACTCCGAGATCGTACGCCTAGTCGGTAAGCGCGTGGTGCGACCGATCACCCGCACGACTGGATGCGCCAACGACGAAGCGTCGATCATGGGCAATGGTGCCGGGCTCGCGTTTCGTTCCGATTGCGATCTGATCGCCGGACTCAACGCTCTGGGTCAGCCGCAGGTCTTCGTCTACTACGAAGTGCACCGCGGCGACTCGCTCTACACCGCCGCCGGCTGTTCGATCGCGCAGGGGTGCTGCAGCACCGCCAACGGATGCTATGAAGAAGTGGTGGGGCGGTCCTATCGAGTCCCGCGCTAGCCGGGCATTGCTCAGGCGAGGGCCTGAGAGATCTTCTCGAGCGTGTCTTTGGCGTCGCCGAACACCAGCACCGTGTTGGGCATCGCGAAGAGTTCGTTTTCGATTCCGGCAAAGCCGGGGTTCATCGTGCGCTTGAGCACGATACAGGTCTTGGCCAGATCGGCGTTCAAGACCGGCATGCCGTAGATCGGACTGGACGGGTTGGTCTTGGCCGCCGGGTTGACCACGTCGTTGGCACCGACCACCAAGGCCACGTCTGCCTCGGCGAACTCGTCGTTGATCTCATCCGCTTCTTTGAGCTGATCGTATGGCACGTTGGCTTCGGCCAGCAGCACGTTCATGTGCCCGGGCATGCGTCCGGCCACCGGGTGGATCGCGTACTTGACCTCGATGCCCTCGGCCTCGAGGCGTTCGGCCAGGGCCTGCATCGCGTGCTGGGCCTGGGCAACGGCCATGCCATAGCCCGGGCAGACGATGACTTTCTGGCCGCTGCTCAGCAGCATCGCCGCGTCGCCGATCGTGGCCTCGTGGATTTCCTGACTGCCGGCAAGCGCGGCCACGGCGCTCGCGTCCGCCTTGCCGAAAGCCCCGAACAGCACGTTTCCGAAAGAGCGGTTCATCGCCCGGCTCATCACTACCGACAATATGAAACCAGAGGCGCCATCGAGGGCGCCCGCGATGATCAGCACGTTGTTGTCGATCGCGAATCCGGTGGCCGACGCGGCCAGTCCCGCGTACGAATTGAGCAGCGAGATCACCACCGGCATGTCGGCGCCACCGATCGGGATCACGATCAGAACGCCGAGCACCATCGCAACGAAGAACATGAGATAGAAGAAGAACTGCACGCTCGGCCAGATGGTGAGCAGCACCAGCAAGAGCGCGGTGCCGGCGAACATCGCGATATTGGACTGGTTCTGGAACGGATAGGTGATGTTGCGGCCGGGGATGAACCCTTGCAGCTTGCCGAAGGCCATCAGGCTGCCGGTGAAAGTCAGACCGCCGAACAAGACCTCGAAGCCGAGTGCTCCCATCGTGGAGTGGGCGACGGTCTGGTGGTGGAGCGAGTACTCGGAAACTCCCACCAGCGCCGCAGCCAGGCCGCCGAAGGAGTGCGACAGCGCGATGCGCTCGGGCATCTTGGTCATCGGTATCAGCGCCGCCATCGCGATGCCGATCGCCGATCCGACGCCGGCCGAGATCAGGATCCACTTGTAGGTGACGATGTCGGGGTGGAGCAGCGTGCCGGCTACGGCCGCTGCCATGCCGACTTCCGAAATCAGCAAGCCGCGACGCGCGGTTTCGGCGCTGCCGAGTCCGCGCAGGCCGATGATGAACAGCACCGACGCGAGGAAATAGAGAAGTTCGGCAGTCATGCTCACGCGTTCTTTCCTCCGCGCTTGCGGAACATCTTGAGCATGCGATCGGTGATCAGGAATCCGCCGACGACGTTGATCGACGAACACAGTACGGCGATGAAGCCCAGCGCGGTGCTGAAGGTGGTGTGCTCGGCACCGGCCGCCACCAACGATCCGACCAGCGAGATGCCCGAGATCGCGTTAGTGAACGCCATCAGAGGGGTGTGCAACAGCGGCGGCACGCCGCCGATGACGCCGTAGCCGACGAACGCGGCCAGGACGAACACGTACAGGCCTAGGAACATCTCGTGGGACATCGCGAACTCCTCGCAGCGCTCAGGCGCCGACGCTTTCGGCGACCTGTGTGTCGACGATCTTGCCCTCGTGCGTGACGACGCAGCCGCGCACGATCTCTTTTGCGAAGTCGATGTCGAGACGCCCGTCCTTCAGGATGTACAGGAGCAGTTTCTCGACGTTGCGGGAGAACATCCGGCTCGCGTCCTTGGCGGCATCGCTGGGCAGGTTGGTCGGGCCGAGCACGGTGATGCCGTTGTCGACGACCTCCTGGTCCGCTCGGGTCAGTTCGCAGTTGCCGCCCTGTTCGGCGGCCAGATCGACGATCACCGAGCCTGGCTTCATGCGCCGGGCCATCTCGGCGGTAACCAGCCGCGGTGCGGGGCGCCCCGGGATCAGCGCAGTGGTGATGCACACGTCGGCCTCCGCCAGATGTCCGGCGATGACTTCGTTGGCGCGACGCTGGAAGTCTTCGCTGACTTCCTTGGCATAGCCGCCGGCGGTCTGTGCATCGGCCTGCGTGCCGACGTCGATGAACTTCGCGCCGAGACTCTCCACCTGTTCCTTGACGACCGCGCGCACGTCGTAGGCCTCGACTACCGCGCCCAGTCGTCTGGCGATGCCGATCGCGACCAATCCGGCGACGCCGGCACCGAGGATGACGACCTTGGCCGGATCGATGCGACCGGCGGCGGTCATCAGCAACGGAAACAATTTCGGAAGATGCTGCGCGGCCGTCAGCACGGCGCGGTAGCCGGCCACGGTGGCCTGTGAGCTCAGCACGTCCATCGACTGCGCGAGCGTCGTTCGTGGGATGCGATCGAGAGAGATCGAGGTGAGTTGTTTGTCACGAAGCTCGCGTACCAGGTCATGGTGCGCGAGCGGGAACAGCAGGCTCGTCGAGGTGGCGCCGGGTCTCATCGCGGCCACCGTGTCGGCTACCGGGACGTTGATCTGGACGACCGTGTCGGCCTGGCCGAGCAGAGCGGCGCGGGAGTCGATGATGCCGGCTCCGGCGGCGCGGTAGGCATCGTCGGCGAAGCCGGCCTGGGCGCCGCCCCCGCTCTCGACGACGACCTCGACGCCCTTCTTGATCAGCCGGGCGATGCTCTCCGGAACCAGAGCGACGCGCCGCTCGCCTTCACGAACCTCTTTGGGCACCGCGATTTTCATTTGGCGCGAAACTAGCGGCGACGTCTCTGCGCGGCAACCCGCGCAACGTGCCAGGAGACCCGCTGGTCGCGAGATCGCAAGCGAAAGGAACCGACAAAAAAACCGGAGCGGCGCCGATACTGCTGGCACCGCTCCGGCCTCGCCGCAGGAGGGTCCGCGCCGCAATGTGGTGGAGGGCGCGGGCGGCCGTCGCGGGGCGGCGGCCGTCTAGTCGGCGACGATTATCGTTCAGCCCGCATTGCTGAGCGGGATCGATTCTGCGCCGTCGTGTGTAGAAGCCGCTGCGCAGTTGCGCTCGCGCAGCGTGATGATGCGCGGTGTCTTGCGGGCCTTTCGTGCGGCAGCCTGCTTGAGCGGCAGCAGGCCCGTGCGGACATAACCGCAGCTTACGCCGAGCACATCGCAGATGTTCTCGAAGGAGAATGGCCACTCGCGATCGGTGGAGAAGATCCACTCGGCGGCTTCTCGATGTAGCTCCTGGCCGCGCGGGTCGCGAGCAAGGGCGTATTTCTGGTAGCACTCTACGGCATCGCGCAGGATTGCCAGCATCAGGCCACGTTCGTTGCCCCCCCCGGCGTCGCGACCGAGGGTAGCGAAGAACTGCTCGGGCATCAGGGCATCGGGCTCGAAGATCTTGGTGACGGTATCTGCCATTGGGCGCTTTCCTCTGGCCCTAAGACGCCCTCGGTGGCCGAATATTCTCTATAGGTGGAAAAAAAGCCCCGCGGGCACGCTGGCCGCCTGCGTGGCGGGCTGATCCCCGGGCTCCGGCCCCCGATCGCGACGCAAATGTTGCCCCCGAAGCCGAGGCCATCTAGGCTCCGCCGCCATGAGTGTGAGACGAGTTGAACCCGATGAGGCGGCACGCCTGATCGAAGAAGGCTGGGCCTATCTCGATGTTCGTTCCGGGGTCGAATTCGACCAGGGACACCCCGAGGGCGCCTACAACATTCCTTTGCTCGACATGGCCCCGGGGCAGGGGCTCAGGCCCAACCCGGATTTTCTGGATGTGTGCAAGGCGTCCTTCCCGGCCGATGCCAGGCTGGTGGTCGGGTGCAAGAGCGGCGGGCGTTCGGCCAAGGCAGCGCAGGCGCTCGAGGCCGCCGGTTTCAGTAGCCTGGTCGACATGCGTGGCGGCTTCGGCGGTGAGGTCGACGCGGGCGGACGCGTCACCTGTGGGGGCTGGCAGGCCAGGGGACTTGCGGTGGCGACCGTTGCGAAGCCCGGCCGCGCCTACCGGGACCTCAAGCAAGGAAAGGCCTGAGCTTCCGCGTCCTTGCCGGCCGGAAGTGCTGGAGTTTTTCGTCTGGCGGCGGCGGTCGCCTGAGCGCGACCGCCGCCACCGGGTTGACGTCGCCGGGCCTCAGAACCCGGTGAAGCGCTGGTGCGTGAGCTGCACGCCGGTGCCGACATCAATCACCAGACTGGTGTTGCCGCCGCCCAACAGTGATCCCGACCAGATCGAATTGAGCCGCACCGCAACCCTGCCGTTCGGACAGAAGAGGGTGCCACCGCCGGTGTTGCTCTCGCCGAGTTCGCACTTGGCGTTGCCGGTGCCCTTTGAGTACAGCAGCAGGTGATCGGCCGTCAGGCCGTTCTGCAGATTCCACACCCAGCCGATCGCAGTGTTCAGTGTGCTCGAGATGCGCATGATGAACACCGTGTTGGGATTGCCGCCGCCGTCCAGGTTGAGCGTCACGTAGTTGCCGCCGGTGATGTTGGTCATGTCGAAGACGTTGAGGCCTCCGACGTTGACAGCATTGACGGTGGCCGATCCGCTCGCCGGCAGGCTGGTCAGGGTCCCTCCGAGGTCCTGAGTGGCCGGGAGCGCGTCGAGCAGCACTGCGGTGCTGGTCGAGATCGACGCCTGCGCCGACTGGCAGTCGGCCACGCGCGGGTCAGTCCCGGTGGTGTCGTACTTGGTCGGTGGCGGGGACTTGCTCACGACCTGGCCGGCCGCAACTTCTGAAATCCCCGCGCCCATGCCGGGCAGGTCGACGCCGGCGGTTCCAATTACACGGGCGTTGTTGGTGACGACGTCGCCGCCGTCGACGTTCGCGAACGAGTTGAACTCGGTGCCCGGCGTCGTGTTGTCGCCGCGGACGCTGACGATATCGGCGTTGGTCACCGAGTTCTGGCCAAAGAACGTGAAGTTGCCGCACCAGGGGCCGTCGGAGGTGGCGTTGTTGCTGATGCTGACCTGTTTGTTGGCGTCGGTCCCCGGATTGCCAACTCCGAGCCAGCGGCACGCCGCGCCGGTTACGACATAGGCAGTTGCCGTGCAGATTCCGCTCTGACACTCGGAGCCGTTGCTGCATTCATCGCCATCATCGCAGGCGCCGTTCTCGTTGGCCGGAAGCTCGGCGCAGGCGCCGGCGCCGTTGCAGCCCGGCGCGGTGCACTGGCCGCTGGGCGGGCCGGTGCAGGCGCTGCCGTAGGTTTCGAACGTGCACGCGGGACCGCAGCAGTCGCCCGCCGCGGTGTTGCCGTCGTCGCACTGCTCGAGGCCTCCGGTGATTCCGTTGCCGCACGAGGTGCACTGACTCGTGCAACCGTCGGCTTCGTTGGTGTTGGCGTCGTCGCATTCTTCACCGAGGTCGGTCACGCCGTCTCCGCAAATCGGGTTCTGGCAGTTGGTGCGGCAGGCGTCGGGCAGCACATCGCTGTTGCCCGCGCCGTCGTCGCACTGCTCCGCGCCGTTGTCGTTGATCACTCCGTCGCCGCAGAACTCGTCGAGGCAGCCGGCGGTGCATCCGTCGCCGCTGATGTTGTTGCCGTCGTCGCACTGCTCGCCGCTATCGACCACGGTGTTGCCGCAGTCGGGGCAGCTGCCGTTGGCGGCGGCGTCATCGAAGAGGTCGCAATCGCGGTCGAGGACATAGCCGAAGTCGAAGATCCGGCAGATGCGGCACCTGAGCCGGTCGTTGCTGCAGCCGGCCAGCCCGGCGGCGTCGGTACCCTGCGCGTATACGCCGCAGATGCTGGTCAGGCCCGGGAACATGGTGTCGAGGTCGCCGGTCGGGCACTTGGCCGTCAGCAGGGTCTCGACCAGGCCGGTGGCCTTGGCGACGCGGCCGCGCGTGTCAGCGGAGATCGCGTCGAGACACGCCTGCATCCCGGCGGCGCCGGTGATGCTCTGACTCTTCAGGCCGGTCTTGACGCAGCCCTCGAGTTCCTTGTGCATGGCCCCTTCGAGCTTGCGATGGGCCAGCGAGATGGTGGCCGAACACCGGCCGACCGGATCGACGCCGTCGCTGGCGGCCAGCGTCGCGTCGAGATCGGCTCCGAACGCATCGGTGGACAGACCGAGGTTGTCGGTGACGTAGGCGTCGGAGGTGGTGGCGGCGTCAACGAAGCCGAAGTCCGGCGCCGTGGTGCACGCCGCGGTCGCGATCAGGCCGAGCTTGTCCTTGGCCTTCTGCACCCGGTTCTTGATGTCGCCGACCAGGCACTGCTGGGCCGTCACTCCGTCCGGCAACGCGTTCTTGGCGGCGCGGCGCACGCACCAGGAGGCGTCTTTCAACACCGCGTCGCCCACTTTCCTGGCGGTCTTGATGACCTTGTTGAGACAGGTCTGCTGGTCCTTGTCCTGAACCTGGGCCGACGCCAGTCCCGCCCAGGCCGTGACCAGCGCGGCGCAAAGAAAGAATCCCGCAAAACGTTTCATATGACCCCCGCGAATTATCAGGCTTTGCGGCTCGAGCGCCGCACCAAGAGCTCCGAGTAGAGACTAGCCCGGGTAACGACCGCGGAGCAAGGTCAAGACCGGGTCAGGGGGCCGGTTCTGCGATGGCCTGAGGAAAGAACTTTCCGGTGGAGACGGCCAGCCTGCGCTCGCCGCGGCGGACCTCGGACTCGATTACCAGATACCGCGGGTGGTCACGACCGGTAATGCGCGCGACGATCTCGATATCCTGCTCCACCGGACAGGGGCTCTCGTAGCGGATGGTGAGCTCTCCGGTCATCACTCGCTTCCCGGTCAGGAACACCGCCGCGGCGCACGAAAATTCGTCCAGGATCGTCGCCACGATGCCGCCGTGGGCCAGGCCCGGCGCACCGTGGAAGCGCTCGGCGATGCGGTAGGTGCCGCGCACTTCGCGTCCGTGCTTGAAGAAACGCAGGTGCAGGCCGTCGAGGTTCTTTGTCGAGCAACCGAAGCAGCCGTGGTCAGGAAAAGTGAACTTGAGCTCCGCCCGCGCATCGCTCGACCGATCGGTCTCAGCGCCCGATCGGTCGTCGCAGGTGTGACGGCGAGGATCGCGGGCCGTATCCAGAGGCGGCATGGGCCCTGGATCTACGCCAAATCGACGCTCCAACCAAACCCGTATAGTTTGCACGATAGGCGAGCGAGGCTGCAGGGGTATCTACGATCAGATGAGTAGCTCCAGGATCTTCTACGCGACTTCCCGGGCGGGCTTGCCCGCGCACGCGCGCATGCGGTTGCTGCCTTCGCTGGAGTCGGTCGATGCCGCGGCATGGAACGCGCTGGTTGGCGACGACGACCCTTTCGTCGAGTACGAGTTCCTGCGGGCTCTCGAACAGAGTGCAGTGGTCGGCGCCGGCACGACCTGGCAGCCGAGTTACCTGACGCTGTGGGGCCAGGGCGACTGCCAGCCGCGCCTGGAGGGCGCGCTGCCACTTTACGTCCGTTACGATTCCTACGGCGAGTACATCTTTGACCAGGGATGGGCCGAGGCCTATGCCAGGGCCGGCATCCCCTATTATCCCAAGGGCGTGGTGGCGGTGCCGTTCACGCCGGTTACCGGGGCCCGCATCCTGGTCGCGCCGGACGTTTCGTTCGACGCCGTTGCCGGCGAGATGCTGGACGCGCTTCCGCGCGTCGCCGAGGCGCTGGGTCTATCGGGCGTGCACGTGCTGTTCGCGCGCGGCGCCGAACACGACCTGCTGGTCTCGCGTGGCTTCCTGTCGCGCATCACGCACCAGTACCACTGGCACAACCGTGGCTATCGCAGTTTCGACGATTATCTTTCCGACCTGCGCTCGAAGAGGCGCAAACAGGTCGTACACGAGCGCGCAGAGGTTGCCGCCCAAGGCCTGCGCATCGAACTGCTCAGCGGCGAGCAGATCGGTCCCGAACACGTAGAAGCGGTGTGGCAATTCTACTCCGACACCACCGAGCGCAAGTGGTCGCAACCCTACCTCAACCGGTCGACGTTCGCGCAGCTGGCGCTGACGTTTCGCCACCGTTTGGTGCTGGTGCTGGCCCACGACGGCGGGCGCTACGTGGGAGGAACTTTCAACGTGCGCGGCAGGAACAGTCTGTTCGGCCGTTACTGGGGCGCCGTCGCGCACTACAGCTCGCTGCATTTCGAGTGCTGTTACTGGCGGCTCATCGAGTACGCGATCGAGCAGGGCATCGCGCTGGTGGAGGCCGGCGCCCAGGGCGAGCACAAGTTCCTGCGCGGCTTCGTGGCGCGGCCTACCTACAGCGCCCACTGGATCGCTCACCCGGGCGGGGCGCGAGCGATCGGCGATTTCCTCGAGCGCGAGCGCGAGCAGAGCGCGCGGGTGATCGAGGCCTACAACCGGGTTTCCCCGGTCAAGAGCGAGCGCTCGCGGTCATGAGGTCATGTTATTGACATGACGGGCGTTGACCGAGGATGGTCCCTGACTAGAATCGAGGCCATGTCCGAGCCCAAGGCCCCCGCCAAGAGGGATCCGGGTCAGCTCCTGGTCCAGGAGAAGGCCCGCGTAAAGCGCCCGCCCATGTATGCCGTCGTGCTGCTCAACGACGACTACACGCCGATGGAGTTCGTGGTGTGGGTGCTGCAGGGGGTTTTCTACAAGACGCCCGACGAGGCCTCACGCCTGATGCTCCAGGTCCACAACGAAGGCCGCGGCGTGGCCGGCGTCTTCACGCACGACGTTGCCCGTACCAAGGCGTTGCAGGTAGAGCAGCTTGCCCGCAAGCACGAGCACCCGCTCGAATGCCAGATCGAGGCCTGTGAAGGGTAACCGATGTTGATTTCCGAGGAGCTGGAAAAGACCCTTCAGCGCGCCGTCGATCGCGCCAAGTCCGGCCGTCACGAATTCGTCGCCCCCGAGCACCTGCTGTTCGCGCTGACCTCCGACCAGGTGGCAGCCGACATACTGTTCCATTGCGGGGCCGACGTGGAAGGGCTGCGTCGCGAAGTCGACGGGTTCCTGACCACCAACATGCCGGCCTATCCGACGCACGTCAGTGGCCCCGACGGCGGCGCGCCCGATCCGAGCTACACCATAGGTTGCCAGTTCGTACTGCAACTGGCCGCCTCGCACGTTCAGTCGTCGGGCAAGACCCAGATCGACGGCGGCAACGTGCTGGCCGCGCTGTTTCGCGACCAGGACTCGCACGCGGCCTACTTCCTCGGCAAGCAGGGAGTGTCGCGTCTGGACGTGGTGCGCTTCATCTCCCACAAGGTCTCGAAGGTGGGACCGCGAGGCCTCGCTTTGGACCGCTCCGCGGGCGGCACCGGCGCGGAGAGTGAGACCGACGACGATGCTGCGGCGGCGCAGGCGAGTGATCCGCTCGAAGCGTTCTGTACCGACCTGAACAAGAAGGCCGCAGCGGGCCGCCTGGATCCGTTGATCGGACGCCAGCGCGAACTCGAGCGTACGGTTCACATTCTGGCGCGGCGCCGCAAGAACAACCCGGTTTTCGTCGGCGACGCCGGGGTCGGCAAAACCGCGATCGTCGAGGGGCTGGCGCTGAAGATCCATCAGGGCGACGTGCCCGAATATCTCAGGGGCGTGACGATATACGCGCTCGACATGGGTGGTCTGCTGGCCGGTACGCGTTACCGCGGCGACTTCGAAGAACGGCTCAAGGCGGTGATCGACGCGATTCAGGCCGACAGGGACCACCGCATCCTGTTCATCGACGAGATCCACAACATCATCGGTGCCGGCGCGGTTTCGGGCGGAGCGATGGACGCGTCCAACATGCTGAAGCCCGCGTTGGCCAACGGCGAGATCAAGTGCATCGGCACCACCACGTACAAGGAGTACCGCCAGGTCTTCGAGAAAGACCACGCGTTGTCGCGCCGTTTCCAGAAAGTCGATATCTCCGAGCCCACGGCCGAGGAATCGGTGGAGATCCTCAAGGGATTGCAGCCGCGCTACGAAGACTTCCACGGCGTCTCCTACACGGCCGGAGCGATCAAGGCGTCGGTGGAGCTCTCGGCCAAGCACATCAACGATCGCTTTCTTCCCGACAAGGCCATCGACGTGATGGACGAGGCGGGCGCCGAGGTGAAGTTGCGTGCCGGCAAGAACGCCGAGGCCGCGCGCAGGGCGAGCGAAGCGAAAGCGCTCGCGCCCGCGGTCGAAGTCGCGCCGAGCCGCGCCACGCCGCCGGCCCCGGCCCCGGTCGAAGTCGAAGCCGTGCAAGATGTGCCGGCCGACGCAGCGGCGAGCGACGGCGGCGAAGGCGACAAGCGCCGTCCCCGCGTTACCACGCGCGACATCGAAAGCGTCGTGTCGCGGATCGCCAGAGTTCCCACTCGCATCGTCAAGGTCGACGACAAGAAGCGCCTCGAGACGCTGGCGCGCGATCTGGAGCTGCTGATCTACGGCCAGGACAAAGCGGTCGAGCAGGTGGTCGCGGCGATTCAGCTCGCGCGTGCGGGTCTCGGCGAACCCGAGAAGCCGATCGGCAGTTTCCTGTTCGCCGGGCCTACCGGCGTGGGAAAGACCGAACTCGCCAAACAACTGGCCGCGGCGCTCGACATCGGCTTCGTGCGTTTCGACATGAGCGAATACATGGAGAAGCACTCGGTGTCGCGACTGATCGGTTCGCCTCCGGGCTACGTCGGATTCGACCAGGGTGGTCAGCTCACCGAGACGATCCATCGCACCCCGCACGCGGTTCTGCTCCTGGACGAGATCGAGAAGGCACATCCCGACATCGACAACATCCTCTTGCAGATCATGGACTACGCCACGCTGACCGATAACAACGGGCGCAAGACCGATTTCCGCAACGTCATCCTGATCATGACGACCAACACCGGCGCGCGCGAGAGCATGGCCAACGCGATCGGCTTCGAGCAGAAAGCCGACGTTACCGGCAAGAGCGACAAGGCCATCGAGAGGGCTTTCAATCCCGAGTTCCGCAACCGTCTAACCGCGGTGGTTCAGTTCCGCTCGCTCGGCACTTCCATCGCCGAACAGATCGTCGAGAAAATGGTCGCCGAACTCGAGGCTCGTCTCAAACCGCGCGGTGTCGAGCTGGTGCTCGATCAGACCGCGCGCGTGTGGCTGGCCCGCAAGGGCTACGACGAGAAGTTCGGCGCGCGGCCGATCCGGCGTCTGATCGAGACCGAGATTTCGCATCGCCTGAGCCACGAGATCCTGTTCGGGAGTCTGGCCAAGGGCGGTACGGTTACCGTCAAGGCGGGCGCCGACGGCCTGGTTTTCGAATTCTGAAGCGAGCGCCGGCTGCGGCGCCGCGAGGCGCCAGCGGGCACGGACGAGGACCGATACGCAAACGCGATGGCCGCGCGCTGGCACGAATACAAGATCGCAGGTGGCTGGACCGTTCTTGCCGGGCGCACCGACGCCGACAACGACTACCTGTCGCTGAAACTGGCGCGGCCGCGCGACTGGTGGTTCCACGTGCGCGGCATGCCCGGCTCCCATGTCGTCCTTCGGGTGGGCGAGGGCGGTGAACCCGATCGTGCGGCGCTCGACGCCGCGGCCGCGGTGGCTGCCTGGCACAGCAAGGCGCGCGCCGGCGGCGTGGTGGCGGTGTCGGGGACGCTGGCCGTCAACGTCAGTAAACCCCGCGGTGCCGAGCCGGGCACCGTCACCATCCGCAAGGAAAGAGTTTTCAAGGTGAAGCCCGCGATCCCGGTGGCCGAGCAAGAGGTAGGAACGTGACCGACAGCGACTCGAGCGACCCCGCGCCGCGCCCGGCGGACAACTGCGCACCGCTCGGTGCCAAGCCGACGCGCGTCGTGACCTCGTCGATGATCGGTATCGGCATGCCGGACAAGGCCCGCTGGTCCGAGCGCGTGGCGGTGGTCCTGGGCCTCAATCCAGGAGTGTTCACCGGCCCCGGCACCAATACCTTCGTGATCGGCACCGGGCCGCGGCGCCTTCTGCTCGACAGCGGCCAGGGCGCCAGCGGTTATGACGATCTCCTGGGGCGCGCGCTGCGCGAGGACTGTGAGGGCGCCGAGCTCGAGCGCATCGTGCTCACCCACGCGCATCCCGATCACATCGGCGGCGTGGAGCAGGTGCGCGCCCGCTTCGGCGCTTCGGCGGTCGCGAAGATGCCGCTTCCGGAGCGCGACCTCGGGATCGAAGTCATCGGGCTGGCCGATGGCGACGTGGTCGAAACCGAGGGCGCTACGCTCGAAGCGATCTGGACCCCGGGGCACGCAGGCGACCACCTGTGTTTCTATCTGCAAGAAGACCAGACCCTGTTCTCTGGCGACATGGTGCTCGGTGCCGGTACCACGGTGATCCCCCCCGATGGTGATCTCGACGACTATCTCGCCTCGCTGCGCAGGCTGCTCCAGCTCGAGGCCCGGCGCATCTTCCCGGCCCACGGTCCGGTCATCGAGGATCCGCGCCGCAAGATCGGCGAGTACCTGGCCCACCGCGCGCTGCGCGACGAACAGATTCTGGAAGGCCTGCGCGCCGGTGTGACCGGGACCGCGCAGCTGGTGGCTCGCATATACACCGACGTGCCCGAGTTCCTCTACCGCGCTGCCGGCGTTTCGGTGGAGGCCCACCTGCGACGCTTCGAAAAACAGGGACGTGTGCGACGCGAGGAGACCCGGTGGGTGTTGGTTTGAAGCCGTGCTACCGTCCCGATTGGAAGCCCTCGAGGCTCGGCTCTCAAGGAGATCACCAGCGATGAACATCACCCTGACATCCATCCAACGTGCGGCGGCTGCCGCGGCAGTAGCGATCGTGCTCACACTGGCGACCGACGCCGGTGCTCAGGTTTGCGGGGATGTGACCGCCGACGATGAAGTCAGGGCCTCCGACGCACTGGCGGTGCTCAGGAAAGCGGTGGGCCAGGACGTCGAGCTCATCTGCACCGACCAGTGCGCGGTGCTGGAGTCGCGAATCGCCGCGCTCGAAGCGTTACTGGCGGACGTTTCGAAGGTCGGCCACAACCTGGTCGTGTCGGGTGCGAACTTGCAGATCGTCGACGGCAGCGGCGACACGGCCGGTGCACCAAACGGTCTCGGCAACCTGATCGTCGGTTACAACGAAGACAAGCAGGCCCCGACGGCGGTCCGCACCGGCTCGCACAACATCATCGTCGGCAGGGAGAACGGGTACTCCAGCTACGGCGGCCTGGTCGCCGGCTTCGACAACACCGTGGCGGCTCCGATGGCGAGCGTCACCGGTGGCAATCTGAACTTCGCCAGCGGCGCCTACTCGTCGGTCTGTGGCGGCTATGCCAACGAGGCGAGCGGGGAGGCTGCCGCGGTCGCCGGCGGCGACTACAACCTTGCCGACGGGCTCGACTCTTGCGTCACCGGCGGGCGCTACAACGACGCTCTAGGGGAGGCGACCTCGGTCACCGGCGGATCCTACAATCAGGCCACCGGATTGATGGCCACGGTCAGCGGCGGGACTGCCAATGCCGCCAGTGGAGCCGGGTCGTCGGTCAGCGGCGGCACCGACAATGAAGCGGCGGCCCTGGAGTCGTCGGTCAGCGGCGGCCGGAGCAACCTGGCCGATGATGACAGAGCGGCGGTTACGGGAGGCTATTTCAACACGGCCAGCGGAGTGTATGCGTCCGTCAGCGGGGGCAACGACCGCACCGTCACCGGCCAGTACGACTGGAGAGCGGGGGGTTCGTTCCAGGACTATTAGGAAACTCGCACCAAAGAGGCGGAATCGTTTCATCCCCCGGGGTCGATCCCGGTCGATGGAAAACTACTGACCGCGCGCGGGTCGGCTCGAACCCTGGCGCAAGCCGGGCTCCTGCGCGAACAGATCGAGCTGAAGCGGCTCGGCCGCCGCACTGTCGACGACAACCGCGTCCGGCCGTGGCGGCAGCAGCGGAATCGCCGCGACCGGGTGGGGCGGCCCACGCCAGTGGCGAAACTCGCGCAGCCACAGAAATCCGTTGCAGTTGGCCTTGGTCTCGTGGTCACGGCGTCGTTGCTCGCTGTGGCACAGGAAGTGCCACAGTTCATGGCCGGCGACGAAGACCAGCAGATCATCGGGTGACGTGAAGCGTTCTTCGAACCACACCACGCGAAACGGCGCCGAGCCGAGCCGTCTGCGCGGCGCAGGCACTGTACCGATTCCGTAGGCGGCGACACGCGGATAGCGAAGCCTGCGCTTGACGGCCAGCACCATGCGGCGGTCGCGCAGACGATAGTAACCGTTGATGTCGCGGCCGCGCGCGCTGGTGTGCTTGATGTGGATGCTCAGGCCCTCGGTTGCCACCAGCGCACACTTGGCACGAAGGAAGGATTCCCCGCGCTGCAGCGCACCGGTGAAGTTCTTGACCACGAGAGACATCGCCGGCGCGATTGTACGTGTGTAGGTAGCCGGGGCTCAACAGCGACCGCGGTGGAGTCGGCGCGTTCCGCACGCTAGCGTCCGCTGCTTCATGTCGAGTGATCAACGCGAGAAGCAGCAGCGGCGCAGCGGTGACCGCGGCGGCCCGATGGCTGGCAGCTCGGCGGCACACGCTCCGGGTGGTTCGTCGGCGGACTCGGTCGACCCTGACGACGCAGGCGCTGGCGATTTCGATCTGATCGATTCGGTGACCGAGGCTCCCGATGCCGAAGTGGCGCCGGCGCTCCCGAGCGCCGGGCTCGCGGCCGCGGCCACCATCCGTTTCCTCCGTAGCGTCAGCGGCGTCGCCCACGCGGGCGGTCGCGAGATCTGGCGTCTGGCGCTTCCGATCATGCTGTCGCAGGTGCTGGTGAGCCTGGTCGGTCTGGTCGACATCGCGATGGTGGGTCGTCTCGGCGCCATCGACGTCGCCGCGGTCGGCTACGCCACGCAGCTCTACTTCATGTCACAGTCGGCACTGTTCGCGGTCGGCTTCGCCTGTGTCGCGCTGATGGCGCAGGCCATCGGCGGCGGTGATCGCGCGCGCGCCAGAGCCGCGCTGGCCGCGTCGCTAGCTGTGGCCGTGCTGACCGCCGGCGTGGTCGCGGCGGTGGTGCTGGTGGCTCCGCGCGCGGTGCTCGACTGGCTCAACGCATCGGCCGAGGTAGCGGAGCTGACGATCCCGTACATGCGTCTGTTGTTCGTGTCGTCGCTGCTGCTGGCGGTTTCGCTGACCCTCGAACACGGTTTGCGCGCCGACCGCGACACCGCCACACCGATGCGCATCGCGTTCCTGGTGACGGTGGTCAAGGTCGCTCTGAACGTGCTGCTGATCTTCGGAGTGGCAGGGGCACCGCGTCTCGGCATCGTCGGCGCCGGCGTGGCCACAGTCGTGTCGCAGGTGGTCGCCGTCGTTCTCTTCGTGTGGGTGATCCGCCACCGCGACGAAGGCGGAGCGGTAGCGCTGCGGAGCAGCGACTTCGCCGCTGCACGCGGTCTGCTGTGGGACGTCATCAAGGTGGCGATGCCGGGAGTGGGCGAACGCGTGGTGCTCAACCTGGCACTGCTCGGCTACTTCGCGGTGCTCGGCGCCTACGGCACGGTAGCGATCGCGGCTTACACGGTAGGAGTGCGCATCCTGGCGTTCTCGTGGATTCCGGGCACCGGCTTCGGCGCGGCCGCGGCTACGCTGGTCGGCCAATCCCTGGGCGCGGGTGACGGCGATGGCGCCGAGCGCACCGGCTGGATGGCCGCACGCATCGCGTTGGTAGCGGCAGTGGTGCTCGGTTTCGTCGGCGGGGTGGCCCGCGAGCCGCTGGCGCGCCTGTTCACCAGTGACGCCGCGACGATCGACGCGCTCGGCCCGTTCATGCTGATCCTGGCGCTGGCGCAACCGATGATGCAGGTGCACTTCACGCTCGGCGGTGCTCACCGCGGCGCCGGCGACACCTGGACACCTCTGCTCGCGGCGGCGGCCGGCAACTGGGCCTTCCGCGTGCCGGTGGCGACCTTCGTTGCGGCCCACCAGATGCCGCTGATCTGGGTGTGGTCGGCGCTGCTCTTCGACCACGGCGCACGCGTGGTGTGGCTCGCGATCGCATTTCGCGGCGGGCGCTGGAAGAGGAAAGGGCTTCGAAGTTCGCGCACCGCGCGCCGCGGATGAACCGCTGCGCGTCCGGCCGCCGCGCGGGTCACCGCGGGGCGTGCGCGGTATCGGTGGCCGAGAGTGCGGCGATGGCGCTGGACATCGCTTCGACGTTGGCGGCTCGCAGTCGATAGTCGGCGAGCGCGGTTGCCAGCGGGCGCTGCACGGCTTCGGCGGTGAGCGGCACCTCGAGCGCGGCGAGCGCAACCAGAAGGCTTGCCAGCTTGGCGGTGATCCGCCCGAGGGCTGGCCTGATCCTGGTCTCCAGGTCGAACTCAGGTATCGTCGTCGGCGGAGAGTCGGATGCTGCGCTGGTCGCGGCCGCGCGCTGGGTGTCCTTGCCCGCGTCCATCAGCGCCTCGAACAGCGCTCGTGTCTGCTCCGCGTCGGGGACCGGGCGCGACGCGGCGCGAGCCGCTTGCGAGACGGCGACGGCTGCGGCGCGCAGCACGCGCGCTTCCTGGGCTTTGTCCTCGATCGGCGATTGGGCCTTGCGCTTGGCGGCCCACACCAGCGGCATGATCGCCATGCGTTCGTCGATGGTGTTGATCAACGCCGGGAGCGGCGCTGCCACCGGTGTCAGATCGGTCTCGCCGAGCAACTCCTTGCGCAATCGGGCCAGCGACCCGTCGCGTTCGTGCGCGAGCAGCCAGAGGTCGAGTTCGGCGGCGAGTTCTTCGCGATCGGAGCGAACCAGGTAGGCCTTGCGATCGTCGCTCAGAGGGCCGATGCGGACCACACCGACAACCCCTTTGGTCCACTGCTTTTCCTCGAGGTTGTCGGTGACCACAGCGTCGGTCCAGCGATCCAGCATCGCCATGCGCACCGCATCGTTGTCGGACAGAGCGATGATGCGCGCGGCAGGGAAGACCTTGCGCGCGACGCCCTCGAGGTAGCCGCCGGCATTGACGGCGATGCGACGATCGCGCCGGTCGAGTTGCCGCGCGACGGTGGCGTGGGC
>JACRCR010000076.1 GCA_016218925.1 Deltaproteobacteria bacterium
CCCCCCTCGCTTTGCGAGCCTTCGCGGCGCGGGCTAGTGTGCGGCGCGGAAACGAACGCTCGAGAAGCAACGCGGACTTGAACGCAAACGCGCGCGACCACGTGGGATCGCCGCCGTGAGACGCAAGGCTGAGACCGCAATGTCCTCCAACTCGCCGTCTTTCTCTTCGCCGATCGCTTCGCCGCCACCTCTCGATGTGTCTGCTCTGGCGCGGCGCTGCGATCCCTCCAGGCTCGGCTTCACCACCAGCGCCGAACTCGAGCCGCTGACCGGCGTGATCGGCCAGGCCCGCGCAGTCGAAGCGGTGCGCTTTGGCGTCAGAATCGGCGCCGGCGTGGATGGGTTCAACCTGTTCGTGATGGGGCCAAGCGGAATCGGCAAGCGCACCGCGATCCTGCACCTGCTCGGCGAAGAAGCCGCCAAACGACCTGCGCCGCCGGCTTGGTGCTACGTCCACAACTTCGACGTCGCCCATCAGCCGCGTGCGATCTCATTGCCGCCGGGCCTGGCGCTGGCGCTACAGCGCGACATGCGCGCGCTCGTCGAAGAACTTCGCTCTGCAATTCCGGCAGCGCTCGAGAGCCAGGAATTCCAGAGCCGCGTCGGCGAGATCCAGGAAGAACTCAAGGAGAGACAGGAAGAAGCGCTGGCTGAGCTCTCCCACGAAGCCGAAGGCCAGGGGCTGCGCCTGCTGCGCACACCGGGAGGGTTCGCGTTCGCGCCGGTGACCGACGGCGAAGTCGTCACGCCGGAACAATTCGGCCAGCTCGCAGAAGACGAAAAGAAGCGAATCCAGGAGGCGATCGAAGCGGCGCAGGAAAAGCTCGCCGAGCTGATGCGGCGGGTGATCGGCTGGGCCAAGGAAGGACGTGACCGCGTAAAGGAAGCCGGCCGTACGCTGCTTCAGTCGGCGGTCGGAAGTCTGGTCGACGACCTGCGCCCAAAGTATGCCGACCACGCCAAGGTTCTCGCCCACCTCGACGCGGTGGCCAAGGACATCCTGGAGCACCCCGAAGATTTCCGCCGCGACGGCGACACTCCGGCGATGCCGTTCGAAATGCCGATGCCGAGTGCCAAGCAGGCGCTCGCCCGCTATCAGATCAACGTACTCGTCGATGCCGGAGCCGACGCCGGTGCGCCGGTGGTCTACGAGGAGCACCCGACACTGGCGAACGTCGTCGGACACACCGACTACGAATCGCGCTTCGGTGCGCTGACCACCGACTTCACGCAGATCAAGGGCGGCGCTCTGCACCGCGCCAACGGCGGCTTCCTGGTGCTGGACGCACGCAAGGTTCTGATGCAGCCGTTCGTGTGGGAGGCGCTCAAGCGCGCGATCCACGCACGCGAGGCCCGAATCGAGTCGGTCGCTCAGATGCTATCGCTGATCAGCACCGTGGCGCCCGAACCGGAACCTATCCCGCTCAGCGTCAAGGTCGTGCTGGTCGGCGACCGCATGCTCTACTATCTGCTGCACGAGCTCGATCCGGATTTTCGCCAGCTCTTCAAGGTACCGGCAGACTTCGACGACGACGTGGAACGCAGCCAGGAGAGCGAAGGGCTGTACGCGAGACTGGTGGCCACGATGGCCAAAGGCCTGACGCTGCGCCCGTTCGAGGCCGCCGCGGTGGCGCGCGTCATAGATCGTGCCGGCCGCATGGCCGACGACTCGGTCAAGCTTTCAGCCCACATGGGCGGGATCGTAGACCTGGTGCGCGAGGCCGACGATCACGCAGCGCAGCGCGGCGCTGACGCGGTGGCCGCGGTGGACGTCGAAGCCGCCGTCGCGGCGCGCCGTCGTCGCTCCGGCCGCATTCGCGAACTGATACTCGAACAGGTGCGGCGCGGCACCGTGCTGATCGACACCGCCGGCGCGGTCGTCGGGCAGATCAACGGACTGTCGGTGCTGGCGTTCGGCGAGGAAATGCTCGGCCAGCCCTCGCGCATCACCGCCACCGCGCGCATCGGCAGCGGCGACGTCGTCGACATCGAACGCGAGGTGCGTCTGGGCGGCGCCACCCACTCTAAGGGCGTGCTGATCTTGTCGAACTTCCTCGCACAGCGTTACGCCAGGCAAAAGCCGCTGGCGCTGTCGGCAAGCCTGGTCTTCGAGCAGTCCTACGGCAGGATCGACGGCGACAGCGCCTCACTCGGCGAACTGTGCGCGCTGCTGTCGGTGCTGGCGGGAGCGCCGATCTCGCAGGCCCTGGCGGTGACCGGCTCGGTGAACCAGCACGGTCAGGTGCAGGCGATCGGCGGCGTCAACGAGAAGATCGAAGGTTTCTTCGACGTGTGCGGTCTGCGCAGTCTCGACGGCAGTCACGGGGTAGTGATCCCGGCCTCCAACGTCGAACACCTGATGCTGCGCGACGACGTCGTCGAGGCCGCCAGGTCCGGCAAGTTTTCGGTCTGGGCGGTGACGAGCGTCGACGAAGCGATCGCACTGCTCACCGGCGTCGAAGCCGGAGCGGTTGACGAAGCCGGTCACTACCCCGTGGCATCGATCAATGGACGGGTTCAGGCACGGCTCGATGAGTTGTTCGAGAGACGCCGCGCGCTGTCCAAGCCCGAAGGCGACAAGAGCGGCGCGCCGCCGGCCAAACCGGCGCCGGCCGAGCCGGAAGCGCCCGGAACGTTGCCCGAGCCGGAGCGCGGCAAGAGCGCGGCGCCGGCTGGCGCGCCGGCGGCCACGGCGGCCGATTACGTTGAAGCGTCGTCGTCCATCCGGCGCGCGTGGAGAAGCGACGTATGACGGCGCAACCGACCGAGTCCGCGCCGGCCGAGCCGACGGAGCCAGCTCGAAACGTTGAAGAGGTACAGCGCGGCCCACGTACCGAACGCATCAAGCGCATATTGGTGGCGTTGGACCTCTCGGAGCACGGGCGCGCCGCGCTGGAAGCAGCCGCCGAACTGGCCTCGCGACTCAGCGCCGAGTTGCTCGTGCTGCACATCGAGGACACCGACCTGCTGCATCTTGCCGCCCTCCCCTTCGCGCACGAAATCGACGCGCGGGCGTTTACCCGGCGGCTCGAAACAGCAGGTATGGAAAGAGCGCTGAAAGCCGGTGCGCGCCGTGCCACACAGGCCTTCGAACGCGCCACCGCCGGTTGGCCGGTTCGCGCCAGCTTCCGCGTCGTGCGCGGCGGCGTGACGCGAGAAATCCTCAGTGCCGCGCTGGACGTCGACCTCCTCTTCGTCGGCCGCGCGGGCGTCACGCGCAGCCGCCGCTCGCCACTCGGCCGGACGACGCGCTCGCTGCTCGGCTCCGACTCGCGCGCGGTGGCGGTACTCGGCGATTGTCACGCGCTGGGGCGGCCGATCGCCACGCTGTTCGACGGCAGCGAAGGCTCGATGCGCGCGCTCGAGTTCGCGATCGCGCTGGCCGGCGAAGATCATCACAACCTGCTGGTTGCGATCCCCGACTGGCCGGGCGTGCGTGCCGGTTCGCTCGAAACGCTTGCCGAAGCCGCTGCACAGATGGCAGCACCGGCCGCCATCCAGCCCCGCTGTGTCGCGCTTTCGCCGCTGGCGATGGCGCGCCTTCCCGAGTGGCTCCGCGAGCAAGGATGTCGCGGCCTGGTAGTGGATCGCAGCGCCGCACTGTTCGAGGGAAGGACGGTGGCCGAGACCGTCGAGGCCTTCGACTGCCCGGTCATCGTCGTACGCTGAGCGCTGAGGCGCGGCGGCGTTGACAGGCACTCTGCCGCCGCATCGCGGGCTTTCGTGTCCAACGCTAGTCTGCGCAGCAGGAGCGAGGCGTTGAGCACTACCCCTGACCTCTCTCGCCGTCTGGCCACACTGGAAACAGCGCTCGAACGCTTCAGCGACGCACTTCGTCAGCCCAAGACAGAATGGACACGCGACACCGCGATCCAGCGCTTCGAATTCAGCATCGAACTCGCATGGAAAGCGGTCGCACACGCGGCACGACTGCAAGGCACCGAGTGCGCTTCTCCGCGCCGGGCCTGGAACGTCGCGTTCGAGCTCGGATGGATCGACGACCAGGCGGTGTGGCTCGACATGCTCGAAGACCGCAACCGCGCGAGCCATACTCATCGAGAGACCACCGCCGAGCAGATATTCGCGAGGCTCGGTTCCTACCGGACAGCGATGCACGGGCTGCTGCAACGCCTGCGCGAAGATCCGAGCCTGGGCGCTGTCGAGTAGCCGTCGACCCGCTGCGTGAACGACGCTGCTACTCGCCTGCGGCTCGCGTGGATCCACCCAATTCCGCAAAATACAGACCCGAGGGGTCTTTGACGCCGACTCTGAGAATCTGGACCGAAGCGCAGGTCGGCATCGCCGCACCGCTAACGTCGACGAGAATCGCTGCCAGAGCCTGGGCACTATTGGTGTCCAGCTTGATCTGCCCGTTGCTCGGATCCTTGAAGGCGAAGGTAATCGGGAAGTCAATGAGTGTCACGTCCCCGGAAGCCGCGTCGTTGAATGTCCAGCGTACGAGCGTGGGGAGTGACCAGCCCGCATCCAGCGGGGCGTCGATCGGGGTCGCACCGTCAGTCCGTAGAATTCCTTGGCACTTGGCCTTGATGCCGATGACCTGGCAGGGACCCGCCGGCAGTCCGAGCGGGTCGCCGCCGGCATCTTCCAGTACAGCGCAGTCCTCTACGATCTTGGCCTTGGTCTGCACGTCGCATCTGCCCTTGTGCGAATCAAAGACGTAGGGCGTAGTGTCCCCCTCAGTCGAGACCGGATCTATCGGAGAGCAGGCCGGTGTGCCACCGCCGGTCGAAGTGTTGACATATCCCACCCCACCGTAGCTGCTCGGACAGACCGCGAAGGCGCGAACCAGCGATGCCTTCATCCCCTTGGCCTTGGCGACCGCGTTGAATTCGCATTGTGCACCGGCTGAGCCGGCGCAGGTTACTACCGCGGCGACGGCTGAGAGGGTGAGAACTATTTTGTTCATTGTACGTCCTGGCAGCGACGAGTGACGATTCGATCTGCGTGCGACGTGGAGAACGGCTAGTTCCCGACTTCGCGACTATGCCTGCCGAGTCCGGCCTTGGCAACGGGCAATCCGAGCGGGAATGCGCGCACCGCGTGTGCGATACCGACGCGAGTGGCGCGATAACCGCGGTCGATGCACTTGCGATCTTGCGCGCCGCGGTCGGACTACCGGCATTGCCAGGCTGCCACCCGACGAATCGGGCGCGCCGACCACGACTCTCACGACAACTACGACTTCACTTACCGGCGCCGAGTGCGCCTACGACGATGACTGCACGTTCGATCCCGAGCGCACTCGCTGCAACCGCAGCGCATGGGTCAGGCGTTGTCCTTCCACTGCGCGGCACCGAGGAAGATTACACGGAGCTGGCGTACGAAATTCTCAGTGAGTTCCTCCTCGACCTGGGGCTGGTCTGCGGGAAGGTCGATGAAGTCGCTGGCGGCGTTGAGCATCGTGTTCACCACCAGACCGCAGACCATCTGCAACGTTCCCATCGACAGGCCGGGCAGCAGGCTCAGCTCGCGAAGATCCTGGGCCATCTCGGTCGCGAAGTGTTGGGTCTCGTAGCGGATCGAACGACGGATCAGCGGCGACCCGCCCCAACGCTCGCTCGCCATGAAGAGAATGTGCAGGCGGTGCTCACGAACGAACTGGCGGTAGATCTGCACCGAGTGCGCGATGATGCGGATCGGCGGCACGCCCGCCCGACGCGCCTCGCGCAGAAGGCGTCGCAGCGTGAGGCCGGTTTCTTCGACGAGGGCGAGGGCGAGCTCGTCGACGTCGCTGAAGTGACGGTAGAAAGACGTCGGAACCACGCCGGCCGCCCGCGTGATCTCGCGCAAGCTGAGGCTGGTGTAGCTTCGCCCGGCGCTCATCAGGCGTAGCGCCGCCTCCATCAACGCGCCGCGGGTTCGCTGCTTCTGCTGAGCGCGAGAAACCGGCCCTTCGGTGGCGCGGGGGCTCGCCGCCCGCGGCGGGAGCGCCTCGGGCTCCCGATCCGCCTGCACCAGGCCGCCAACCCCAACCCCTGCCGAGGCCGATCCGTCTCTACGGTGGCGCCGCGTCCCCCTCTTTCGATGAACGGTTGTAGCCATCTCGTGGCCGAATAAAGAGCAGTGTTTTCGCACTATGGCCAGCGCTCCAACGAACTTTCAGTGTACGAGTGTTGACAGTAACCGCCATTCGGTACACGAGTGTTCACCGGAAATGGAGAACCCCTTTATGCTGACGCCAATCGCCCCCCGTGTCGCCGGCCGCGTCGAAGGCCTCCTTTCGAGCCGCTGGCTCAGCCCGCTCAACGACCTCGAAGCGATCGAAGACCTGATCGGGCGCTTTGATGCGACGTGGTCCCTCACCCGTATCAAGGCGCGCGTGGTTGCCGCCATCCACGAAACCGCAGACGTCCGCACGCTGATCCTGCGCCCGAACCGTCTGTGGCCCGGGCACGCGGCCGGTCAGCACGTGCTGGTCGAAGCCGAACTCGACGGGCGACGCGTGCGACGCACCTTCAGCGTCTCGAGCCCTCCGCGCGCCGACGGCACCCTGTCCATCACCGTGAAGCGCCGCCCCGCAGGCAAGCTGTCGGTGTGGTGGAACGAACGCGCCAGCGCCGGCGACGTGCTCACGCTCGGCGTCCCGGCCGGCGACTTCGTGTTGCCCGCACAGCCGCCGAGACAGATCGTGATGCTCTCAGCCGGAAGCGGCATCACGCCGGTCATGGCGCTGCTTCGAGATCTCGGCGAGCGCGCACCCGCCACACGGGTTCTCTTCGTCCATTGCGCCCACTCGCGCGACGACGTGATCTTCCGCGACGAACTCGAACAGATGGCGGCGCGCCGCCCGCGCCTCGACCTGAGGCTTCACCTGACCGGCACCCACGGTCGACTCGACGCGGCGGCGCTGTCGGACCTGGCACGAACCGCCGGCCGTGATCTCACCTTCGTGTGCGGTCCGGCGGGTTTCATGGAAGCAGTGCGCGCCGCGTGGCGCGAGGCAGGGAACGAGGACCGCCTCGTGTCGGAGCGCTTCGGATTGCCTGCCTCGATCGCCGGCGGCGACGCATCGGCGCCGCAGAGCGTGCGCGCGGAGCGCTCGGGAATATCGTTCGTCGCGGGCGGTGGAAAACCGCTGCTGGCGGAAGCCGAAGCCGCCAGCCTCACACCCGCCTACGGATGCCGGATGGGCATCTGCCACACCTGCGCCTGTCGCAAGGCTTCGGGGATCGTCGAGGACCTGCGCACCGGACACCTGTCGGACGAACCGGGCGAGATCATCCAGCTCTGCGTGTCCGCCGCGCGATCGCCCCTCACGCTCGATCTCTAGTACCCCGTTGGAGAACGCGATGCTCAACCCCATGCAGAACCCCGAAACGAGCTCCAGAGAGAATCCTGCCCGGAAGTTCTCGACGCGCGCCAAGAAGAAACCGAGGCCGAGTCCCGGCAAGAGCCTGGCGACGATCCCGGTCCAAGCCCCGACCGCAAACTCGGTCAGCCACCTCACTCGCGAGCAGATCGACGCGATTGGCCGCGAGCTGGACGCGCTACGTGCCAGAGTCGTCGCCGATCTCGGAGACAGGGACGCGCGCCACATCCGCGGCGTCGTCAGCGTCGCCCGCTCCGCGGCAATCGCCGGCCGCACCTTGCTGATGTTCGGCTTCACGCCGGTAAGTTTCGGCCTCGGAGTGATCGCGCTATCAACGGCGAAAATTCTCGAGAACATGGAGATCGGGCACAACGTCATGCACGGCCAGTACGACTGGATGAACGATCCAACTCTCGACTCGCGCACCTACGAGTGGGACAACGTCTGCGACGCCTCGCAGTGGCGCCACTACCACAACTACGAGCATCACACCTTCACCAACGTGCTCGGCAAGGACCGCGACGTCGGCTACGGGCTCATTCGCGTCAGCGAACAGCAATACTGGCACCCAAGACATCTGTTCCAGCCCTTCTCCAACGTATTGCTGGCGCTGCTCTTCCAGTGGGGCGTGGGCGTCCACGACATGGACCCGGTTCGCCATCTGGCCGGCGGCGGTGACGCCGAGGAGTTCGGGCGCAAGTGGAAACAGTTCAAGAGCAAGGCGGCTCGCCAGCTCTTCAAGGACTACGTGCTGTTCCCGCTGCTCGCGCCGTGGAACGCGCCGCGGGTCTTCCTCGGCAACCTCGCGGCCAACACCGTCCGCAACGTCTGGACCAATGTCGTCATCTTCTGCGGTCACTTCCCCGATGGGACCCGGGTCTTCACCGAGCAAGAAGTGGCCGGCGAAACGCGGGGCGACTGGTATCTGCGCCAGATGCTGGGCTCGGCGAATATCGAAGGTGGGAGCTGGTTTCACGTGATGACCGGTCACCTGTCGCACCAGATCGAGCACCATCTGTTTCCCGACATCCCGGCGCATCGCTACCCCGAGATCGCCGTGCGCGTAAAGGCTCTGTGCGAGACGTACGCGATCCCCTACAACACCGGCAGCTTCTGGCAACAGTACGGCAGCGTGCTCGGTCGCATCGTCCGCCTGGCGTTGCCGTCCCAAGAGCCGCCGCCTGCCGCCAAGATGGCATGAGCCTCCACGTGATGGCATAGCAGCAAACCAGCGCATCGCTGCGTTGGCGGCGGCTTTGCGACCGCCCGACCAGGGCGCGACCCGATCCGGCATCTGCACCCGCGGCGCCGACGCCGCGCTGTTGCTTTTGCCCGCCGCCCATTTCACGACTGGCCGCCGTCGCCCTCAACGCCGCCAGGAGCCCGGACCGTGAAACAGAAGCACTTCATCGACTCCCACAAGGGAGCGACCTTTTTCTTCGTACTGGCGCTGATCGCGGCCTACGATCGCTGGAACAACGTCGCGGCGCTGGTGTACCTGGCGATGCACGGCGCCTACGGGTTCTTCTGGCTGCTAAAGAGCCGCCACTTCGGCGACTCGCAGTGGGAGCAGCCGTGCAGCATCGCGCGCGGGGCGATGATCTGGGCGGCGTTGTCTGCGTACTGGGTGGCGCCGTGGCTGATATGCCGCGGCGACATCCAGCCGCCGGCGGTGTGGATCGGGATCTGCGTCTTCACCTACGCGTTCGGGGTCTTCTTCCACTTCACCTCCGACATGCAGAAGACCTGCTGGATGCGCCTGAACCGCGGCCACCTGCTCACCGAGGGCCTGTGGTCGAAGGTGCGCAATCCCAACTACTTTGGCGAGCTGCTGATCTACGCCGGCTTCTCTTCGCTGGCGATGCATCCGGTTCCGCTGCTGGCCCTTGCCGGTTTCGTCACGATGGTGTGGATGCCCAACATGCGGCGCAAGGACGCCTCACTGTCGCGATACCCTGAGTTCGCCGCCTACCGCGCGCGCTCCAGGCTGTTCATCCCCGGGATATTCTGACGCGCAGCCTGCGCGCTCGTGCAGTGCGTTCCGGCAGCCGGGCGGCCCCGCCTGCCGGAACGCCCCCCTTTACGGTGCGATTGCGTTGATGGTGTTACCGGTCGAGTTCGGACCAGTGGTGAGTGTGGCCGCCGGAACGGCGAACGTGTACCCGGACTTCGTCACCGTCAGCGTGTACGAGCCCGGCTTCAAAGAGCCGGCCGAGAACGTACCTGCGGACGACGTGTACACGGTCTTGACCACGACTCCGCTCCTCTTGACGGTCACCACCGCAGAAGCCAGGTTTGCAGTCCCGAGCTTGTTCTTGACGGTTCCGCCGATCGAGAAGTACGCGGGTGAGGCCGTACACGTGGTCGAGCTCTGCTGACCGATCGTGTCGATCGCCTTGTGGACGATCGTGAATGCGCCCGTCCTGGTGAAGGCGTGGCTGAACGGTCCGAACGGAGTGCTCTTGTCATTGGCAAGGACACTACCGTCGCCCCAGTTCACCGTCACCTGGCTGACGCCGTGGTCGTCGCTCGACGTGTCGGTCACGGTCTCGGTCCATGTGTTCGCGTCGAAGCTGCAAGTCCCCGCCACCGTCGGGGCGGAGTCCGGAGCGTAAACGGTCACGGTCTTGGTCAGCGACGCTTCGTTCACCAGCAGATTCTCGACGGTCAGCGTGACCGACTTGCTGCCCGCGGTGGCGTACGTGTGTGACGCCGTCACGCCCGAGCCGTGAGACGTGCCGTCGCCCCAGTCCCAATCGTAGGTGTCGCAGGCTTCGTCGCTGCACGAGCTTGCCGATCCATCGACGTTGAGCGTCAGCGTGTTCGGTGAGCCGAGCATGTAACCGAACGACACGACCGGAGCGTCGGCATGAATGCCATGGGCACGCACCCCGAGCTGCGCCTTGGTCATGTAGGCGGCGCCGTTCCTGGTCGGATTCTGCTTCACCGTGACGCCAACGACGGTGCTCGCAGCGGTGCCGGCCAGTGTCAGGTCGTTGGCCGCGATCGAGGCGACGTAGGTGTCGAGATCCGCGCCCGCATCACCGGCACCTGCAACAACCACCCTGCCCCCGACCACGAAGCCCGCCGTGCTGTCCACGGCCACGACTCTCGACCCACTGGCAGTATCCCCGGTGGTCGATGCCTGAGCGGTTCCGCCACCGTGGCACTGGCCGCAGGCCTGGTCCAGATCAACCCACGACGCGTTGGCGTAGCTGCCATCCGCTGCCGTGTTCATGTAGGCCGTGCCGCTGAGGGCGCCCGCCGGGAAAGCCGAGTACGTGGCATCCGTATTGATCCGGAACAGGTGCTCGCGACCCGGCATGTGGCAGGTCACGCACGCTTCGAAAGGATCGGTGTCCATTTCCTGCAGCGGCGTGCCGGAGCCCTTCGGGTGCACCATCGCCGCGAGGTTCTTTTCGTGGCACGTGTCGCACTCTCTCCGGAACGGTTCGGCCTCCGGGTCGGCCGAGTCGAGCGACCAGTGGACGTCGTGACAGACCATGCAGTTGGGTCCGTCGGTGGCGGCGAATGCGACGCCACCTGTCGAACCCGCCGCCTCGCCGTCAGATATCCAGAAGGCGCCGGCACCTTCCGTGGTACTGGTGCAAGCCGTATTGGTATCGGAGTTGACGTTCGGGATCCTGCGCGCCGCGCCGCCGGCCCAATATGTGGTAACGATGCTGCCGCTCGCAAAAGCCTTGTAGCAGCCCGCTCCGCTCGTAGTGATGATGCTCGGGTTACCCGCAGTGCCGGTAGTGCTCCAGATGTAGCCGTAACCGGAGTCGGACTGCGCCTCGCACATGGCCTGATTCACCACGCACCGACTGGTGCCGGCGTCCCAGACCCTGCCGGCAGCACCTGCACACACGCCCTTGTCGTAGCACTTGGCGGTGACCGGGTTCCACACCCTGTTGCCGCCGGGAGTGGCAGGGCAATTGGTCACGCTGTTACATGACGAGGTGCCGCCGGCCCCACAGGTGCTCAACGCGGTTACATCCACACCATTACCGGTGGTGGCCGCATCGGTCACCTCGGAACCGGTCCTGCAGACCCAACTCTTGAAGAGGCTGCCGTAGTTCGTCTTGGTGATGATATCGAGCTTGTTGCTGGATCCCGAGTACTGGGCGTGAGGGCTGTTCAAGAACATATTGGCAATCGGGGCCAGGTTCTTGGGTGTGAGCGCAAGACTGCCGTACGACACGGCGATGGCGCTGGCCGGGTTGACGCTCTCCGGGGTTGCCGCGCTGCCGTGACAAGTGAAGCAAACCCCCGTCAGGTGAGTGCCGTATTCGGTCTGGTTGTGACCCGAGGCGGCCCGCGGCACACCGGCAGTACAAGTTCCGCCGCCTACGCACGGCGTATCCGTGGTGCACGCAGTGCCGGCCGCAGTTCCGCCCACGCAGATCTTGGTCGGATAGATCACGACACCGAGATCCTGGGCCGGCGGTTTGCCGGTGGCATGGCAGATCGGACACTGGACGCCTTGGAGACCCCAGGCGTCGCCGACCGTGGTCCAGGGCGGCGTGACGCCGGCCATCTTGTGGCCGGTCTCGACAAAGCCGGGCTTGTAGCGCTCCATGTAGGCTCGCGACTGATCGGTGTGGCACCGCGTGCAGTTCCACCCGGTACCGCTGTAGAACTTGCCACCCCCGGCCGCGATCGGCGTGATCGCGTCGAGCTTCCTGATGCTGGAGGTCTGCGGCGAGGTAGCGACCGTCTGAGTGGTCGTGTCACCTGCGCCGCCAGTGCCGGCCACGAGCCAATTGTCCCACGTGCCGCCGATGGCCAGGCAATCTCCCTGGGTCGTGATTCCGGTCAGATCCACACAGATGCCGGCGCTCGCAGCTCCTGTGCCACCGGCGCACAAGGCCGCTGCCGGCGCTATTGCGCCATCCGGGCCGCGCAGGTCAGCGCTGAGATATCCTTTGACACCGTACGCGTAGAGACATTGGCTGCTGGAAAAAGACCAACCCAATCCGGCGTCATACGTCGCCTGGCTCTGGTAAAGAACACCGTCTGTTCCGGCGGCCCAACCGCTGTTCGCCACGCAGGTGCTCGAGGGGCAGTCCGCGGCTTGGGTCGCTATCGTGCAGGTCTTGCCCGCATTCGTTCCGGCGGCGCACACGAGGGAAACGTTCTTCTGCGACGGGCACGTCACGACGGTGTAGGGGACACTCGTCATTCTCATCGTCGTGTAGCAGAAGCCCAGACCTTCGGCCGAGGTCACACCCTTGGCGCCGATCATGGGAAGTGTCCCGTCCGGCTTCACGCCGCCGTATGTCCACCCATAGGCCGCACACGCGCCGTAGGGGTGGCCGAAGAGGCCATCGGAAACTACCCCGCCCTTTTCCTGGCAGTTCGCGGCGGTGTTATCGAGGTCCAAGCGGGAAATCCCGGCGCGGGTCGAGGCATCAACACACAAGTTGGCCGGATAGGCGTGTTTGGCTCCGTCGTTGGGTACCGCGCAGGCATGTGCGGAGGCGTCACCGTCGGTGGCGCCCTGAATCGTACAGGCGGAAGTGTCGAAACATTTCTGCAGCGCGGCTACCCACACCAGGCTGCCGTCGAGCTTCGTGCAATTGGCCTGGACGTTGCACGCCTTGGTGTAGGGCGACGTTCCACCGGTCGGACACGTGCTTCTCGAGGTCACGTCTGTCGCCACCATCGCGTTCAACCCGGTCGTATAGGCGACGCAGTCCCTGAAGTTGCCGATCCCCGGTACGACGGCCATCGTTCCGGCCGTCGTGATCCCGCTCACGCAAAAGCCATCATGGGGGTTGTCGTAAGCGCCAGGCGAGATCTCTACTGTCCCATCCTTGGCGTACATCGCCGCCGCCGAGCCAGCGCATGCGAGCAGAATCGGGAGAAGGGACGGCGTCGCGATGAGCGAGGCGCGTACGAAACGGGTTTTCGTCTTTCCTGTCATGACCGGTCCTCCATCAACCACTGTCTTGCGGAACGCTTGCCGTGTCGTCGCGAAGCCCGAAGACACGAGCAGCGGAGCGCGTCTTCGGACTTCGCCCGACTCCCCCCGGAGCGCCTGGTTGTCTCTCGAGGCGGCTTTGCCGGTGCCGGCAGCATTCGCACGCGACTGCGCTACTGCAGCGGCACCGCGGGCCTATTTCGCGCCGGAAATTACGTAGTCGACGAGTGCGGCGATCTCGGCGCCGGACAGCTTCGCGCCGAACGCTCTCATGTGTTCCTTACCCGTGTCCTCGTCCTTCACGCCTTCCGTCACCGACTTGATCATCCTGGAGCGATCGAATTTCGCGCGCACGTCGGCAGCGGTCAGGTCGGGAATCTTCCTGAGCTGGCCGACCTTGGTCTGTCCTTTGAGATCTGCACCGTGGCACATGGTGCAATTCTTCGTGAACGTCTCTTTCACGTCTTCTGCGCGTGCCACCGGCGTGCAGACGAAGGCCACGGCTGCCGCCGTGACTACCGCAGTCATGACTCTGGTTCGCATTGCTATACCTCCGTCGCTCACCTACTTGGGACACTCGGATTCGTGGCGCTCTCATCACTCGTCATCGGGTTTCCTCGTTCAGGAACGCCATCAGGTCGTTCATCTCCGACCCCTCGAAGCGCGGCCACGGGATGCCGCGCTCCGCCATCTGGGTGAGCATCTCCGGGCCGTAGCGCCACATTGCGTGCGCCATGAGAATCGCAGAGGCATTGCCTGCAATCGGATCCAGGCGCGGTCCGACGTTCCCGCCCCACTCCTTGATGCCGTGACAAGCGACGCACTGTTTGGTGAAGAAGACTTTCCATCCCTGCTTGGCGTCTCCCTCCGCGAGAAAATAGCGACGTGCCAGAACGAACGTGATCACATCCGCCATTTCCTGCGCTTCGAGTCCCGTCACCCCGCTCTTGCTGTCGTCGCCTCGCTTGTGTCCTTCCTGCAGCATCTCCGGCGCGTGGTTCCACATCTGCGACGCGATGCCGGAGAGCGTATCGGGTAGATCGATCGTCTGCAGGTCGGGCCCGATGCCACCCGTCTCACCGAGCGTGTGACACGACGCGCACCCGCGCTCTTCGAACAGCCGTTGTCCGCGTTCGATGGAGCCCGGTTCCAGGTACTCCTTGCTGTCGCCGACGGCGCTGGAACGGATGTACGCCACGATGTTCACGAGGTCGCTCGCCTCGAACCGGGGCCACACCACGCCCATCGCCGCCATCGTGTCTTTCATCTTGGGAGCGTGCGTCCACATCTTCTGGGCCCACACGACCGGATTGACGAAGCGCGCCCACTTTCCCAGATCCGGGCCTGTCGTGCCGCCCTTCTCGTCAATGGAATGGCATTTGTCGCAGCTGTGCTTGGCGAGTACGCGCTTGCCTTCGGCCGGGTCTCCCGGTTCGTCGGCGTAGCGGATGAAGAGAAGCAGCGCGAAGAGATCGCTCATTTCCTTCGGCGCAATCGGCGTCAGGCGGATTCCCCCCTCTTCCATCTTCTCCCACATGCGCGGGACATGATTCCACATGACGCCGGCGAGTTGTCCCGCATTGATGTGCCCCAGGCTGCTCGTGCGTCCGAGGTCGGGACCGATGTCGCCACCCTCTCCCCACACGGCGTGACAGCGGATGCATCCCTTCTCGCGAAACAGGCTCCAGCCGTGCTCCGCACTACCGGTGAACAGACTTTCCCTCGCCTCCAGCGCCGCCTGCCCGAGACTCTCTTCTCTGGGTGAGTACGCCGCCCGCGGCTGGGCGCCGGCCGCCGTGGCCGCGGCCGGCGCTCTCTCGTCAGTGCGCCTCGCCTCGGCGTGATCGTCCGCGGCAACCGCGGGAACGACGGCAGCGACCGCGACCCACAACACGGCGGCGCATGTGACGCGTGTCATGTCGCGACTCCCTCGGGCACCGGCGCGAGAGGGCGGCGTCCGGTCTCGACCACCTCGGGCATGTAGGACTCGATCCTCTCGAGCGTGTCCTTTCGTGCGTTCATGCGTCCTTCCTGGATTTCCCAGATAGAGACGATGGGAAAGAAGCGCGTGAAAAGGACGTAGAGGAGAATGAAGAAACAGAAACATCCGGTCAGCATCGACCACTCGACCCACGTCGGATAGTAGACGCCACGGTCGAGCGGGAGACGCGGGTTTGAAAGCGTCGGTATGACGATCACGAATCGCTCGAGCCACATGCCGATGTTGATGGCGATTGAGGCGATGACCGTACCCGCCACGGTGCGGGTCTTCTCCCGGCACAGAATCGAGAACGGGATCACGAAACAGCATGCGAACATCGTCCAGAAGACCGGCGCGTAAGAGCCCGTGATTTTCGACCACCATACGGTCATGTGAATCGGCTCGGACCCGTACCAGGTGGTCAGGTACTCCGCGAAAGTGAAGTAGAACCACAGTAGCGTCATCACCAGAAGCAGCATGCCGAGGTAGTTGAAATGGATGCGCTTCAGGTAGCCTTCCAGGTGGTAGACCCAGCGTATGATCGCCATCGCGATGATCAGCGCGGCGATCCCGCTGAAGATCGCGCCGACGACGAAGTAGGGGCCGAAGATCGCCGCGTGCCACATGGGTTGGACGGTCATCGCGAAGACGAACGACACGACCGTGTGCACGGATACCGCGATCGGGATGACCACGACCATCAGAACACCGATCGCGCGTTCGAGAAGGCGGTACTGTTCGGGCCTTCCTTGCCAACCCAGAGCCAGCAGGCGATAGAACCAGTGGAGTTTGGTGGTTTGGTCGCGCAGGATCGCGATATCGGGGATCAGCGGGAGATACAGATAGATGCTGCTGCACGTCAGATAGACCGAAATCGAGCAGACGTCCCACAGGAGCGGCGACTGCAGGCGCCCGTGCTGCACGACGAACAGCGCGCGATCGGGACGACCGAGGTCGAAAATCACGTTGGAGACGCCGAACACGATCACCATCACCGTGATGACCTCGGCGGAGCGCGTGATGGCGCGCCGCCATTCCGCCGCGGCCAGCCGCAGAATCGCCGAGATCAGCGTACCGGCGTGGCTGATGCCGATGAAGAAAACGAAATTGATGATGTAGATCCCCCAGTAGACGGGACGGTTCATTCCGGTCACGCCGAGGCCCTCGCGAACCTGGTGAGTATAGGCCGTGATGCCCAGACCGATTCCCGCCGCGAGAGCCGCGACGACGATCCAGAAGCGGGGATTCGACTCGACGATCGGTCTGACGAGCGCCCAATCCTCGCCCAGCGGATCGGTCGGTCTCGGCATCGACTTGTGCGAGCTCACTTGGAATTGCCTCCCTCGCGCAGGTAGTACACTTTCGGTTCGGTGCCGAGGTCTTCCAGAAGACGGAAAGCACGCTTGGATCGCGCCAGTTTCGACACCTCGGCCTCCGGTTCGTCGAGATCGCCGAAAGTCATCGCGTCGGTCGGACACGCCTCGACGCACGCCGGAATGTAGTCGCCCGGCAGGAGCTTGCGCCGCTCGCTGGCCGCCTCGTCGCGTGCCCGGATCAGTCGGTGACTGCAGAAACTGCACTTCTCGACGACGCCCTTGTAGCGGCGCGATACGTCCGGATTGGTCCCCTCGAGATAGCTGTCGGGGACAGCCGGCTCCGACCAGTTGAACTGGCGCACCGTGAAGGGACACGCGTTGGTGCAGTAGCGGCATCCGATGCAGCGGCTGTACACCTGGCCGACGAGGCCCTCCGACTCACTGTAGAACGTCGCGCCAACGGGGCAGACCTTGATGCACGGCGGCCGTTCGCAATGCTGACACAGCAGCGGAACCAGAGAGATGCTGGCGTGCGGGTACTCGTCTTCGCGCATCGGAAGGATGTCGATCCAGCGGATGGAGCGATCGCCGCCCGCCACCTTCGGGTTCGACGGCGGCACGTTGTTCTCCTGATGGCACGCGGCGGCGCACGCCTGACACGCCGTGCAGCGGTTGAGATCGATCACCATCCCCCAACGAGACATCGTGTTCCTCCCGTCCTATGCGATCACGGTGACGCGCACCGAGGTCGGCAGCGAAGGGGACCGCCCCGCATCGCCGGCGTCCTGCTCGGCCAGTAGGCGCAGCGGGTTGGCGCCGATCCCCGCTGCGTAACGACCACCGGCAACACGCCCGCCGCCGATGTACACAGCGACGACGTCGGGCCGGATCCCGGCGCTCGATACCACCACGGCCTCGAGTTCGCCTCGCTCGCTGCTGACCCTCACGTGATCGCCGTGCGCGAGCCGCAGACGCCGCGCGGTGACCGGGTTCAGCTCGGCACTGGTCACCCATCCCTTCTGGCAGAATGGGGAGCCGAGATCCTGAAGATACGGGAGCGAACCGCCGGTCCGTGTCGTGAGCAGAGGCTCGGGGTAGACGTAGAGGAAGAGAGCTCCCTCTTCGGGGCCCTCAGGCGTCTCGAAAGCACGGGGGCGGAAAGCGAGTCGCAACGGCTCCAGATTGACGCGACTTGCGCCACCGCGGACGACACGCCGCCATTCCCCATGGTGGTAGACGGGATCCCACCAGCCGCCGTCCCTTTCCATGTTGCGCTCGAGTGCTTCGGCGGTCTCGTACGACGGCGTGCGCCAGCCGCTGCGTTCGAGCATCTGCGTCCACGCGGAGCGGTGGCTTTCCGAGAACGTGTCTCCCACGCCGGCGCGGAAGAGCATCTCGACGCGTTCCCTCACGACGTCGTCGTAGCTGGCCCACGGGAATCGCGCGGCTATCGCACCACCGAGCTTGGCGGCGATCTTCAGCACGACATCACCGACGTTGCGCGTGTCGCCCTTTCGTCCGGTGGCCGCCGCGCTGAGCGACATCACCGGGTACGCGTCGCGATCCACCGTGGTAGAGTCGCAGCGCCGCTCCAACCAGAGGCTCTCCGGCAGAACCAGATGAGCCGACTGCACCGTGTCGGTGATCACGGGAGAAGTTGAGACGACGAGTGGTATTCTGCGGAGCGCCTCTTCGACCCGCCGTCCGCTCTCACTCGTGAAGACGGGATCGGCGTCGTGGACGAAGACGACATCGATCGGAACCGTTTCGGCGCCGAGCACCCAGTCGGCGAATTCCTCTACGCTCGGCGACGAGCGCTCCTCCGGTCCTCGAGGCCCGGCGTCGCGACTCGATGCCGCATCGAGCGGCTCGAACGGCGGCTGTTGCGCAAGAAGGACCCCGCCGGGTGCGTCGATCGCTCCGACGATGGCGTTGAGTGTGTGAACCGCCATCAGGTCGAACGGCGTGACCGCCGCGCCCGCTTCCATCGGACCGATCGCGAGCGGGTGATGCGCGGAACCGAAGTGACGCGCTACACGGATGATTTCGCCCCATTCCAGACCCGTTCGTTCGGCCACGCGCTCGGGCACGAACTCCCGCAGGATCCACGACCGAACCCCGAGATGCGGTATCTCCGCTTCGTCGACCCAGTCATCGAAGCCGCTGACGTGGTCGCGCAGGAATTCGCTCTTCTCGTAGCCTTCCTTGATCAGCATGTGCGCGATGCCGAGAGCGAGGACTCCCGCGGTGCCGGGACGGGCCGGCAGCCAAAGGTCGGCCTTCGCGCCGGTTACGCCCATGCGTGGCCCCGCATGAACGAAGGTACCGCCCGCGGCTCTCATGTCGGCGAAGGCGCGGTGAAGCGTCATCATCCTCGATGGCGACTCCAGCAAGCCGCTGTCGAAGGAGAACAGGAAATCGGCGCCGGCCATTTCGTAGACGAGCTTTCCGCTCGTGCCGTGCATGCGCCGGACGGCCTCGTCGGCCGCGCGCTCGCCGCGCGAAACCATGTCGACGATCCAGTCCGATCCCATCGACCGGACCAGCCGTCCCAGAAGCTGCGAACTGACGTCCTGACCGCCGCCGCGCAGCACGGCGACCCGCCCGTTGCCGGCGACGAGCGAACTCTCGAGACGACCGACGAGTTCGTCGAGGCCCTCATCCCACGAGACCGGTGACCAGCCGAGTGCCGAGTTCTGGTCGCGGCGAAGCGGCTCCTCGAGACGGTCCGGGTCGTAATACAGTTGAAGGCTAGCCACACCGCGCGCGCACACGCCGCCTCGGTTGACGGGATGAAGCGGGTTGCCGGTCACCGTCACGGGACTACCGCCGACCAGACGCACGCGCAGGCCGCACCCCGAAGGACACAGTTGGCAAATCGTATTCGCCCAGCCTTGTTTGGCGTGCTGGAGCACCGCCGGACGTGGTCTCGCCGGGGTGCAACCCCACGCCGGCATTCCCGCCAGCACGGCGCCCTTGCAGACATTCAGTAGAAACTGCCGGCGATACAGCATGTCCGTCTCACCTGTGGCAATGGATGCAATCGGTCGACGCGTTCCGTTCTTCATGGCAGGCGATGCACCACTGCATGCTCTGATCGACGAGTGCATACTTCGGTGGTTCGGCGAGTTCACCGATGGCACCGTGGCACTGGGCGCAAGCGATCTTGGCGGACACGACGTGTCGTCTGTGGGAGTAGTAGACGTGTCCCGGCACTCCGTAGAGCCTCTTCCACGGGATTTCCTCGCCGGCCGCGACGTACTGCGCGAGCCGCTGCAGCGCCGGCACCTGCGAATCGCCTTCATGACAGAGCGTGCACGATTCGGTCGTGGGAATCCCCGAATACGTCGCCCTCTGGAAGTATTCGTGGCACACGCTGCAATCGACCTCGGCCTCTTTGTGGGCCTCGTGATTGAAGACCAGCGGCTGGTCCGTCGGCTCGTCACAACCGGCCAGACACAGAGCGGTCAGGAGCGGCAGTAGCACCATGTGCCGGCTCGACGACCGCATCAAGATCCCCTCACGAGGACCTTCTCGAATTCAGTTATCGGCACTTCCATCAACCGTTCGTTGTCGATCGTGGGGCGGTATCGGTAAACGACCTGTACCCGCACGATCACGTCATCATCCGACGTCGCATCGAAGACGAACGTCTCCCGCCGGGTTTCGCCCGGGCTCAACCGGTTGTCGCGAAGAACGTACTTGCTGAGGAGATTGATCTTCCAGTCCTCGACCAGCGGGCGCTGGTCTTCGCCCTGCATGACGCGCTGGTAGACGACCTCTTGCCGGAAGATGGTGCGATTCCGCTGAGTAGCGGTCGCTTCCACCACGAGCATCCTGCTCGGCAACCCGGTCGGCAGGTAGTGGCCGGCCCCGGAGTTTTCGACCGTGACGACGACGCGCACGCGGTCGCCATCGCGAACGATCTCCTGGATCGCGACCGTCGCGGCCCTCATGAGCTGAGCCGACGAGTGCCCGCCCACCAAGTTGTGGTCGTTGAACACCCTGCCGGGCTCGGCATCGCGCAGGCGCGGCATGTGGCATTGTTGGCACTGCACGCCCTCTCGCGCGTAGTGGCTCGCTCTCCACTCCGAGTACGTCGCGAACACCATGGTCCCGTTCGCGGCGGTGTAATCGTGGCAGGAAGCGCACATTTCGGAACGCGCGAAGTATCCACGATATCGCATCGCATGTGCCGACGGCGGTTCTCCGTGCAGTTCGAACGGGCTGCTCCGAGTCGAGTGGTCGATGGTCACGTGGGTCACGCCGTCTTTGTCCTGTGTAATTCCGCTGATCGAGTGGCAGTAGTCGCACGTGATTCCTTCTCGTGTGATGTCCTGCTTTCCGAGAAAGTCCTTGGTCTCGGTGACCGTCGGACTGTGGCAGCGAAGACACAGGGCTGCCGCCTCCCCACCGGTCTCGTAGTAGGCTCTGAGGAACGCGGACTTGAAGATCGGGTCTTCGTACGCGAGCGCGTGCATGCTGCGGGACCAGTGCTCGAAGATTTCCTGGTGACAGGCGCCGCAAACGCGGGCGGAGTTGAAACGGTCGGTGGCGACCACCGCTTGGGACTTCGGAAGAACTCGGAGTTCCTCGCGGTCCGCCCGCGAAGGCGGCTTGAAGTCTTCGTTCGTGTCCGCAACCGCTACCCCACCGAACTCCTCGGCGCTGTTCTCGGCCGCCGCAGGCCTGTTGCCCTCACAACTCACCGCGAGGAGCGTCATCGTCGTCGCCACTACCTGGGCGCGAATTCCTGCTGCCGGTCGCACGGACATGGCGGAGAACGACACGCAAGCTGCGTGCCAGCGATCTCGAATCCGGAACCGGTTCATGGTCGCGCAGTTGCGCCCGTTGGCCCGCCCGTCGCTGGCGCGACACGACAAAATGGCAGGCAGTCTGGCAGACGCGTCGCCGGCCGATCGTGGCGGCGACTCGAGATGCCGCGGTCGTTTCCCGGCTCCTCCGCCCTCCAAGCGGGGTAGCACCGCTCACGGTCTCACAATCACATTCGGCTTGCCTCAGTGTGCGAGGAGGGAATAGACATGCTCAACCGTCCGGAGAACCAGAGACGGTACGAGTTCAGTGCTGGCCACGAGTCGTGCCGCGCCTCACGCGGACCGCGCACAACGGTGGCACGCAGAGCGATATGGATTCACGCCTTTCGCGATCCGGTGGCGCGTGCGCGACACCGCAGGCCGCAGCCGTGCGCCGCGCGCGCCTCGCGGCGCCAGCCTGGCTGACCAGCGCAACCACCGGGCTCAGCCTCAAGCTCGGCGTCGCCAGCGCGCTCGTCGTCTCGGTGATCATCGGCGGCGGCGCCCACTTCGCGTATCGCGGAGAGCAAGAGCGCCTGCTGCGCACGATGCGGCAGGCGGCGGTGATCGAGGGGCGTCTCGTGCTCACCGGCCTCGAGTCGGCGATGCTAGAGAACAATCGCCGCTTGCTGATCGACCTCATCGCCGAGTACGGACGCGGAGCCGGCGTGGAGCGCATCTATCTCGTCGACGGCACCGGACGCGTGGCCCTGACGACGGAATCCAGCTGGCTCGGTCGCTCCATCGAGCTCCCGGCGAACCTCTGCCCGATTTGTCCCGTGCCCACCGACGGCGCGCGGACACCGATGACGGTACTGAATGCGGAGGACCAGTCGGTCCTGCGCAGCCTCACACTGATCGCGAATGAGGACCGCTGCCATCGCTGCCACCCGGCGGAGCAGACTCTGCTCGGCGTACTCGGTGTGGACTTTTCGACGATGCCGTTGCACGACGCCCGCGCTGCCATGATCGCCCGCACTCTGGAGTGGGGAACCGCCATGTCAGTGCTCGTCCTGCTCGCCGTAGGAGCCGTGGTCCAGTTCGGAGCACTGAGGCCGTTGCGTTCCGTTCGCGATGCCGCGCGATCGCTGCCGGTCCCGGACAGTGCGCCAGCCCCGAGCGCTCGGCGGGACGAGATCGGCGAGCTCGCCGACGACATTCGCATGGTCTCCTTGACGTTGCAGCGTTCGAAGGAGGAGGTCGACTTCCAGCGCCGCTTTCTCGTCGACTTCATCGACCGCATGGACGACGGCGTAGCGATCTTCGACGGGCAGCTGCGAGTCGTCGCCGCCAACAAATCGTATATCGGCCGCATTTCGCGATTGGAGGCCCGCTTGGACGGGACAGGCTCCGTGGATGACGATGGGCACGCATCGTTGCACGATGAAGTTCCGGTGTGTGATGCGACGCACCGGGCCAAGCGCAGCGGCCGCGTCGAGAAGGCGCTGTATCGATGGGACGTGGGAGACCACGAGGTATTCTACGAGGTGTTCGCTTCGCCTATGGCGGGAAACTCCGGCACGGTCGAACACATCGTGGAGGTCTGGCGCGACGTGACGGAGCGCATTCAGCTGGAAGCCAATCTCGCACACTCTGAGCAGCTCGCATCCCTCGGCGTGCTCGCCTCCGGGTTCTCTCACGAGATCTCCACCCCGCTCGCCACCATCGCGGTGTCGATCCAGGGGATACTGCGTCGTCTCCGAGAGGTGGATGCGCTCGGGCACTCCGGTGTCGAAGACTTGCGCGCGCGCTTGACGACGGCTTCCGAGGAAGTCTTCCGCTGCCGCGACATCACACGCTCGCTGCTCGATCTGTCACGTCCGCGCCGCACGGCGGCCGAGCGCATCGACGCGACGGCGGTCATATCGCGGATGCTCGCAGTGGTCGGGCCCATGGCTGAGCAGCACGACGTCGCACTGTCGTGGGCCGGTGGCAGCGCGCTGCCGCCGCTGACTGGGCACCGCGATCAGCTCGAACAACTCATGCTCAATCTCTACGTCAATGCGATAGAGGCGATGCCTGAAGGAGGGACTCTCACCGTAACGGCGACCCAGGCGGGCCAAAGCCTCGAGATTGACGTCGCCGATACCGGTTCCGGGATCGCGTCTTCGGATCGTAAGAAGATTTTCGAGCCGTTCTTCTCGCGCAAGAGCGGTGGAAGCGGCCTCGGTCTGTATCTCGGCCGGCAGGTGGCCGAAGCGCACGGTGGCAAGATCGAGGTTGTCGAATCCACCGCGACCGGCACGCGCATTCGAATCGTTCTGCCGTGCGCCGACGACGGCATCTGCGTCGGCGCGAGCGGCGCTGGTGGGGACCTGCGGGAGTGAGCATGAGCAGTCCGGTAAAGCCGAAAGCGCGAGTGCTGGTCGTAGACGACGATCAGGTGTTTCGGCACACGCTGTGCGCCGAATTGCACCGCAGCGGCTACGACGTGATGCAAGCGGCCGACGACGCGGAGTTTCGTGCAGCACTCGCCGAGAGGGACGTCGAAGTCCTCCTGCTCGACCTGCGTTTTCCGAACGCGGACGGGCTGTCGATGCTCGAACACGTCAAGCGCGTGACTGAGGCAGAGGTCATCGTCCTGACCGGCCACGGCACGGTCCAGACGGCGATTCAGGCGATGAAACTCGGCGCTGCGGACTACCTCACCAAACCGTGCGATCTGGACGAACTGGAACTCACCATCGAGCGGACACTGGAAACACGCAAGCTGAAGCTACGGACCGCGATCCTCGAGAGCGGTCTGGCCCGTGCCGAAACCGAGCTGGTCGGGCGCTCGCCCGGGTTCATGAAGATGATGAGCGAG
>JACRCR010000068.1 GCA_016218925.1 Deltaproteobacteria bacterium
GGGCCGTGGCGCAGCAGCGCCGACACCACCTGAATCGCGTTGGCGCCGCACATGCCGGCCTTCACGGCGTCGATCACGGTGTGCACGCCGCCGGTCACTGCCAGCGAGCAGCGCAGGCGTCCGGTGAGCGCGGCCACCCAGCGCAGGCGCGGCAGCAACTCGACTGACGTCGAGAGCTGCAGCGAGTGACGGATCTCGAGTTCTTCGACGTCGATGTCGGGCTGATAGAACCGATTGAACAGCACCAGGCCATCGGCGCCGGCGTCGTCGAGCCTGGCCGCCATGTTGGCCGCCGACGTGAAGAACGACGAGAGCTTGACGGCGACCGGGATCTTCAGGGCCGCCTTCACCTCGGCCAGCATGCCGACGATGTTGTCTTCGATCTCGGCCGGCGAGATGCGCGGATCGCTCTTGACATCATAGACGTTCAGCTCGAGCGCGTCGGCTCCGGCTTCCTCGATCATCTTGGCGTAGCGCAGCCAGCCGCCGCGCGTGGTGCCGTTGAGAGAAGCGATCACCGGTACTCCCACGGCAAGGTGCACGCGCGAGACCAGTTCGAGGTACTCGTCGGGACCGAAGCGAAAGCGCTCGTGGATCGGGAAATACGATTGCGCTTCCGCAGTCGATTCGTCGTGCATCTCCATGTGGAGCAGAGTGCCGACCTCTTCCTGCGTTATCTGTTCCTCGAACAGCGAGTGCAGGATGATTGCGGCAGCGCCGGCGTCTTCCAGGCGCCGCACCCCGTGATCGTCGTCGGCCAGCGGCGAAGCTCCCGGAACGATCGGATGGTCGAGTTTGAGACCGAGGTAGGTGGTCGACAGATCGGTGCTCACGACTCTTTCTCCTCCGTGTGCGGCACGGTGATTCCCGCAAGCTGCTTGTAGACGGCGAAGCGCTGCCTGGCCTCGTGCTCGGCCGCCTTTTGCAGTTCGTGGAAGCGTACCGGATCGATCATTTCGGCCATGCGGAAGCGCGTCTCCCCCTTCATGTAGTCGCGCAGCGGAACCTTGGGCTCCGACGAGTCGAGCGACAGCGGGGGCTTTCCCTCGGCGATGCGGCGCGGATCGTATCGGTACAGCGGCCAGGTTCCCGAGCCGACCGCGAGCTTCTGCTGTTCGGCGCCGAACGACAGGTCGAAGCCGTGCGCGATGCAGTGGCTGTAGGCGATGATGATCGAGGGGCCGGGGTAGGACTCGGCTTCCAGGAAAGTGTCGAGAGTCTGACTGGGCCTGGCACCGAATGCGATGCGCGCGACGTAAACGTTCCCGTAGCTCATCGCCTCCATGCCGAGGTCTTTCTTGGCGCTGGCCTTGCCCGATACCGCGAATTTGGCCGAGGCCCCGAGCGGTGTGGCCTTGGAGGCCTGCCCACCGGTGTTCGAGTACACCTCGGTGTCGAGCACCAGCACGTTGACGTTGCGTCCGCTCGACAGCACGTGGTCGAGACCGCCGTAGCCGATGTCGTAGGCCCAGCCGTCGCCGCCCACCAGCCACACGCTCTTGGGTACCAGGTAATCGGCCAGCGTTCCCAGCAGCGCGGCTTCGGCGCCGTCAATCGTTTTCAGTCGCCGGCGCAGTTCTTCGATGTCTTTGCGCAGGACGTCGATGGCAGGGCTGTGGACCAGCGCCGGAACAGGCGGAGTTTGGGCTGGCCCATCGACCGAAACGGTGACGTTGCCGAGCGCTGTGGCGGCGGTGAGGATACGTGTCGCCAATTCGTCGCCGATGCGCGTAGCGAGTGTTCCGACCAGACGCCGCGCCTGGCGCGCCTGCGTCTCGACCGCAAGCCGCATGCCCAGACCGAATTCGGCGTTGTCCTCGAACAGCGAATTCGACCAGGTCGGGCCGCGTCCGTCGGCGTCGGTCGTGTACGGCGTGGTCGGCAGGTTGCCGCCGTAGATCGAGGAGCAGCCGGTGGCGTTGGCGATCAGCAGACGGTCGCCGAAGAGCTGCGTGAGAAGCTTGAGGTACGGTGTCTCGCCGCAGCCGGCGCAGGCACCCGAGTACTCGAACAGCGGCTCGAGGTACTGCGAGGTGCGCACGTCGATCTTCTTCAGAGCCGTGCGGTCGAGATCGGGAAGGTCCAGGAAGAACCTGTAACTCTTGCTCTGCTGTTCGCGGATCGGCGCCAGCGGCGCCATGTCGATCGCCTTGTGGCGAGGGTTGGTCTTGTCCTTGGCCGGACACACGACCACGCATAGCACGCAGCCGGTGCAGTCCTCGGGCGCCACGTGCAGCACGTAGGAGAGGCCTTCGAGCTCACCGGCGCGGGTCGGTGCGCTGAGGAAACCTTCGGGCGCCGGCGCCAGCGCGGCGGGTTGCACCGCCTTGACGCGGATGGCGGCGTGGGGACACACGAATGCGCACAGGTTGCATTGGATGCAGATCTTCTCGTCCCACACCGGGATGTCCTGGGCCACCGCGCGCTTTTCCCACTTGGTCGTACCCAGCGGCCAGGTGCCGTCGATCGGGAACGAACTGACCGGCAGCGCATCGCCCTTGCCGGCCAGCAGCAGGGCCGTGACCTTTTGCACGAAGTCGGGCGCTTCCTTCGGTACCACCGGCGGCCGTCCGTGCTCGGCAGTGGCCTGCTTGGGAAGCGGCACTTCGTGGAGCTGCGCGAGGGCAAGGTCGATGGCCGTGATGTTGCGCCGCACGATCTCGGTGCCGCGCTTGCCGTAGGTGGCTTCCACTGTGCCTTTCATCTCGGCCAGCGCTTCGTCGATCGGCAACAGCTTGGCCAGCGCGAAGAAGCACGCCTGCATGATGGTATTCATGCGCGGGCCGAGCCCGGCTTCGCGCGCGAGCTTGTAGGCGTCGATGGTGAACAGACGCACGCCCTTGGCGATGGCGTCGTCCTGGGCCTCACGCGGCAGCGCGTCCCACACCTGCTCGGGCGGCAGCGGCGCGTTCAGCAGCACCACCGCGCCCGGCGCCGCAAGTCCCATCACGTCGTGAAGTTCGAGCAGGCCGAAACTGTGGCAGGCGACGAAGTGCGCCTGGGACAGCAGATACGCCGAGCGGACCGGCTGCGAACCAAAGCGCAGGTGCGAGACCGTGATCGATCCCGACTTCTTGGAGTCGTAGACGAAATAGCCCTGCACATTGCGGTCGGTGTGTTCGCCGACGATCTTCAGTGTGTTCTTGTTGGCGCCTACGGTTCCGTCGGCGCCCAGCCCGAAGAACACCGCACGGTAGACGTCGTCGCTCTCGACGTCGAGCTGCGGGTTCCACGACAGCGACGTGCCGGTGACGTCGTCGCGAATGCCGACGGTGAAGTGGTTCTTGGGCTTGGCGGCATCGAGTTCCGCCAGTACCGCCAGCACCATCGAAGGCGTGAATTCTTTGGAAGCCAGTCCGTAGCGGCCGCCGATCACTCGCGGGCGAGTGGCAAACGGCGAGGTGCCGTCCACTTCGGCCTCCGCCAGCGCCGTCACGACGTCCTGATACAGAGGCTCGCCGAGCCCGCCGGGCTCTTTGGTGCGATCCAGAACGGCGATCGCGCGCGTGGTGGCCGGCAGCGCCGCCAGGAAGTGTTTGATCGAGAACGGACGGAAAAGCCTGACCTTGAGGACACCGACGCGTTCGCCGCGCGCGGCTGCCTTCTCGACCGTCTCGTGCGTGGTCTCGGCGCCCGATCCCATCACGATGATCACCCGCTCGGCCTGCGGGTGGCCGACGTAGTCGAACAGGTTGAAGGTGCGACCGGTGCGTTTGGCAAAACGCTTCATCGCGTCTTCGACGTGGTCGATGCACGCCGTGTAGAAGCCATTGGCTGCCTCGCGCGCCTGGAAGAAGGTGTCGGGGTTTTGCGCGGTACCGCGCACCACCGGATGGTCTGGCGACAGCGAGCGCGTCCGGTGCGCGGCGATCAACTCGTCGCTGAGCATGAAGCGCAGATCGTCGTCGCCCAGCATCTTGATCTTTGCGACTTCGTGCGAGGTGCGAAAGCCGTCGAAGAAGTGCAGGAACGGGACCCGTGAGGTGAGCGTGGCCGCGTGGGCGATCGCCGCCATGTCGTGGGCTTCTTGTACCGAGTTCGATGCCAGCATCGCCATTCCGATCTGGCGACAGGCCATGACGTCGGAATGGTCGCCGAAGATCGACAGCGCGTGGGTGGCCAGCGCGCGCGCCGCGACGTGGACGCAGAACGGGGTCAGTTCGCCGGCGATTTTGTAGAGGTTCGGGATCATCAGCAGCAAGCCCTGCGAGGACGTGAACGTCGTCGCCAGCGCACCGCCTTGCAGCGCCCCATGGACGGCGCCGGCCGCGCCCCCCTCCGACTGCATCTCCATCACGTCGGGGACCGCACCCCACAGGTTGGGGGCGCCTTCGGAGGCCCAGGCGTCGGAAAGCTCGCCCATCGGCGAGGAAGGGGTGATCGGATAGATCGCGATGACCTCGCTTGCCCGGTAAGCCACCGAAGCGACGGCTTCGTTGCCGTCCAGCGTTGCCAGCCCTGTCGTCTTCTTCATTGTTCTAGCGAGCCTCGTATTGGAGTCGGGAATCCCCTTCGTTGCCCCAGAGCCGGGGCAGCGCCTGGGAGTTCGGAGCCACGGCCTCCCATAGCAAAAAACAGGTAAGGAGCGAGAGGATCGCCGAGGCCCGGTGAATCACCACCCGCCCACCGTCCCCGCGAGATCCGCGCGCGATCTCAGCGCCGCGCCGGCACCGGCACGTTTTCGCGCTCGGGAACAGCACGGGCCGCCGTTCCCACAAGTGACAACTATGGAGCCGATTTCCCGCGGTGGACCCCTGGCATGGAATTCGCTGTTACCTTTTGGCCCAAGAACTCTCGCGACGTTCTCGCCGGAACCCGCGGGCTCGAACCAACCGAGGCGGAGCTAGACCATGAAGCTGACCGACATACTGCGTGCCGAGCACCAGATCATCGGCAATGCTCTCGGTGCCCTCGACGGAATGGTACGGGCGGCGCGGGATGCTGCGGTGGTTCCCGCAGCGGACGTGCGCGAGTTCGTCCGCTTCTGCCGCTCGTACACTGACGGCTTGCACCACGTCAAAGAGGAGGAGTTGCTGTTTCCGGCCTTGATGGAAGCCGGTCTTCCGCGCGATACCGGTCCCATTGACTGCATGCTCCATGAGCACGACCGGGGACGGGAACTGGTACGCCAGATCGACCAACTGGCCTCAGGGGTGGGCGCGGGCGACGCGGCGGCGCGTGCCGCCTTCATCAAGACCGCCACCACGCTCAGCCAGTTGTTGCGCGCCCACATACAGAAAGAGAATGAAGTGCTGTACGAGATGGCCGAGCAGGCACTCGGCGACGAGCGCAACCAGAGCCTGGCCGCCGGTCTCGCCTTCGAACAGACCCGCGATCGGCGCGCCCGTGACGTGGCGTGCGCAGAGGCGCTGGTACACCGATGGGCGTCCGCCAATGACTCTCCACCCTGCCTTTCGGCCGCGCAGGAGGCCGCGCTGGCGATAGCTACCGGCCGATGAGGTCCCGCACGGCGGCGTAGGACATCCGATGCACTGGGCAAGGGCCCAGGCGCCGGATGGCGTCGCGATGCTGCTCGGTTCCGTAGCCCTTGTGGCGTGAGAATCCGTAGCCAGGGTAGGTCGCGTCGAGCTCTTTCATCAACGCATCCCGGGCGGTCTTGGCGATGATCGAGGCGGCAGCGATCGATGCGCTGCGAGCGTCGCCCTTGATATACGCGCTCTGCTCGATCGTCAGCCCAGGGATGCGGCGAGCATCGACCAGCACGTGGCACGGGCGGCTGGCCAGCCCCTCCACCGCCCGGCGCATCGACAGCAGCCCGGCATGGTAGACGTTGAGCCGATCGATCTCCTCGACGTCGGCGATTCCCACCGAAACCGCAACTGCACTCGCCCGGATCTCGGCGGCCAGCCGCTCCCTGGTTTTCTCGTCGAGCTTCTTGGAGTCGTCGATTCCGAGCGGAATCGAGCGCCGGTCAAGAATCACCGCTGCCGCCATGACGGGTCCGGCCAAGGGGCCGAGCCCGGCCTCGTCGACTCCGGCGATATGCCGGGCGCCTCGTTGCCATTGCCCGCGCTCGAGTGCGAGCAGGGACTCCAGATGCGCGAGACGCTCGGCCTGGATCTCGCGGCGCTTGCGCGCCCGCGCCAGCAGCGCCGCCGCCCCTGCACGTGGATCCGCGGCCAGCCGGTTGAGCAGGCTTTCGTCGAAGTCTCCGGCTTCCACGCGGGTGGCGAGCTGGCGAAGGCTGTTGTCGGTGGGGTTTTGGGCCAAGGCACGGCTCCGGCGCCGATCCTCAGTGTCCCGCAGCGGATTCGCAAGTCGACGACAAACCGGGTGCGGCGTTCTCGATCTCGGCAATGGCGACTTCGCGACTCTGGTCGGCGCTGAGTCCTGCCGCCAGCGCGAAGGCCAGGGTCTTGCGCGCTTCGCCCAGCGTCTGCGAGGGCTGCCGTCCTTCGACCAGGCAAGCCACGAAGTCTTCTCCGCCGATTCGGAACGAGGACGCCCAGTCGGTCTCGAGGTCGTGAAATGCGCGGGTCTCTCCGTCCCGATAGACGACCAGCGCCGGTTCGTCCAGGAGCCGGCCGGTGCAGCGGTTCACCCACAGGATTCCTTCGGAGCCGTGCACTTCGATCCGGTCGTCGCTGACGTAGTAGTCCGAACGCACCCGCATGCCGACCGAGGTCATCGTTTCCCACGAACCGTAGCGAGCCGGTGTGTCGCCGGCGTATTTCCAGGAGACCAGCGAGGGACCGTCGAGCCAGGCTCCATCGCCGAGCTGGGTCCAGTGGATGAACGCGTGGACCCTTTCAATCTCGCACGGAAAGAAGAACTGTCCCATGTGGAAGCAGTGGTAGCCGTGATCGAACGTGAGCGCCCCACCGCCGCAGCGGCCGCGGTCGATCCGCCACGCCTGCGACTGCATCGGCACGCTCCAGCCATCGCTCGGTCTTCCCAGTGCGGTCTTTACGCGTACCGATAGCGGCGTGCCGATCGCGCCTTCCGCGACGAGTTGGCGAGCCTTGCGATGCGGCGGATAGTGCGCGAAGTTTTCGAACACACGTACCACCCGGTCGCTCGCCCGCGCTGCCTCGGCGATCCGATCGAGTTCGGCGAGCGAACGCGTCGGGGGTTTTTGCAACGAGACGTGCTTGCCGGCTTCCAGTGCGATAACGGCCTGATCGGCGTGCAGATCGTGCGGAGTGAGGATCTCGACTGCGTCGACCCGCGCATCGGCGAGCAGATCATCCAAGCGCGTGTAGGCGCGCTCGGCTTTCCATTGATCGCGGCGTCGCGCGGCCAGGTCGCCGTCGAGGTCGCAGGTAGCCACGATCCGCGCGGCGGGGTGATCGAGATAGCCGAGGCACTGCAGGTCGGCGATGCGGCCGCATCCGACAATGCCGATTCCAAGATTGCGTGAGGTTTGCATCGTCCAGTCCGACGCGACCGGGTCCGGCCGGACCGCTACGGGGTAACGCTCTGCGAAGCCACCGCGGCGTCGCGCAACTTCATCAGGTTGGCGCTGTCGCTGCACGAGGGCAGTACGTGGTTGTCGAGCATGCGTAGCAGGCGCACGACTTCGGGCCGGCCGAGTTCGAGCAGGCTCTGGTATATCGCACCGCGGTCGGCGGCTTCGATCCTCTCTACCAGCTCGACGGCAGGCAACGGCGCGATGCTGTCGCCCGCGTCACGCCGGGCGTCTTCCACTACCTTGCGCAGCCCGGCCAGTTGCAGCGGAACGTGGACGAGGAAGGGACCGTCGTCGCCTGCCACGCCCTGGGCCGCGACGATGGCCTGCAGGACACGAGCTCGACGGCGCTCGCGTCTGGCCATCTCGGTCCAGCGTCCGGCCAGTTCGCGGCTGGATGCGTGGCGTGCGGCCAGCCCCGCGTAGAGGTTGGCTATGTCCTCCTCGAGTTCCGCGTCGCGGCAAAGTGCTTCCCGGAGAAACATCTCGCGTCGAATCGAGCACGAAGCGTGCCACGAGCGGCGATGTGCAGCGTGACGCATCTGCGTGAGGTGAGGGCCGATTTCGGCGCGCGCCGCGGGCTGCGCCGCGTCGCGCTATGCAACCCTGCGAAACGCACTGAGACCATGCGCACGGCCGGGAATCAGTCGCCGTCGTCGTGGCCTGTTTGCTCGGGTCGTCGATCCTGCTAGCTGACGCCGCTGCCGGGTGCCATCGGAGCGCCGGGACCTTGTCGTAGATGATCCACTACCGGCCAGCGATCAGGTGCAGCGAATGCGTCCCGAGCCTCGACCCGACCGCATGGTTGGCGACTGCTGCCAATCGAGGACGCGAGCGGGCCGCTGTCGATCGCAGCGGGAATGAGCGCGAGCGTGGGTGACGAGCGCGCACCGGACTCGCCATCGGCGCGCGGTCGTTCGTTACCGGCGGGTGCGATACTGACGCTGTTGCGCCACGGCCAGAGCGAGTCGAACCGAGCTCGCCGCTTCGCCGGTTGGGACGACATCGACCTCAGCGAGGTAGGGCGCGCCGAGGCCGAGACCGCCGGTCGCCTGCTGCGAAACGGCGGCTACGGGTTCGACTGCTGTTTCACGTCGGTGTTGCGACGCGCGACCCATACCGCCGAACTGGCGCTGCGCGCGATGGGGCTCGAGGACATTCCTCTCGAGCGCAGCTGGCGGCTGAACGAGCGTCATTACGGCGCGCTGCAGGGACTCGAACTGTGGCCCGCAGTGCGGCGCTACGGCCTGATGCCGGTGCTTCGCTGCCGCGGCTTCACCGGCCGCCCGCCGTTGCTCGACACCGGCGATCCGCGCTTCCCGGGTCGCGATCCGCTTTACGCGTCGCTGGCTGCCGGAGATCTTCCGAGGGGCGAGAGCCTTGCCGATGCCCAGGCGCGCGTGATTCCGTACTGGCGCGAGCGCATCGTTCCGCAACTCGAGCGCGGGCGCCGCGTTCTCGTCGTCTCCCACAAGAACACGCTGCGTGTGATCGTCAAGCTGCTCGAACGCGGCGGCGACGAGCAGATGCCTGCTGTCCGCGTTCTCACCGGCGTTCCCATCGTGTTGTCTCTCGATGCGGCGCTCGCTATTCGCGATCGTCGGGTTCTGCAGCATCCTGGCGGCAGGCGCGGCGGCAGCACCGCCGCGGGGCGGTGAGGAGAACGGATCATTTCATGACTCTCGTTGCGCGCATCGTCGGTAACAGCCCGGTTTTATTGTGGGGACTGGACGGCGCCACGCGCCTTCGGCGCCAGCTTCGCGCCGCGGGCGTGACAAGCGTGATCCGCGACGCGCAGCAACCCGCGCCGGACTCGAGCGTGCTGTTGTTGCGCGGGGACCATCTCTTCGACGATCGGACCTTGCGCGACCTGGTCGCGAAGGTCGGGACGGCGATCGTGGTGGGCGGCGCCGGCGGCAGCGCCACTACCGTCGCCGCGCATGTCGAAGCCGGCGCGGAGTCGCTCGCGCTTGCGGCGCTCGAAGGCAAGGCGGCGCCGGAGACTATTCCCGCCGTGACGCTGCAGACTCCTGCTTCGCTGTCCTCGGCCTATGTGGGACAGTTGCTCAAGTCGGCTCCGCCGGTGGTTGCGCCGATCCGCGCCGATCGCGTCGCGGCGCTCGAACGTCATCTGTTCGACGGCTCCTACAAGGGCGTGACCGACCTGGTCACCAAGTGGGTCTGGCCGCTGCCGGCCCGCGCGGCGACGCGGCTGTGCGCGCGCCTGGGCATCAGCCCCAATGCGGTCACGGCGATGAGCTACGTACTCGCGCTCGGCGCGCTGATACTGTTCGCGAGGGGACACTTCGCCCTCGGATTGTTGCTCGGCTGGGTCATGACCTTCCTCGACACGGTGGACGGAAAGCTCGCCCGCGTAACCGTCACCTCGACGCAGGCCGGCCACCTCTTCGACCACATCCTCGACCTGTTTCATCCGCCGCTGTGGTACCTCGCGTGGGGATATGGTGCGGTGAGCGCTACCGGCGAGATCCAGGCCCTCGGACAGATCTTCGCCGCGATCGTCGGCGGCTACGTCGTGGGTCGCATCGCCGAAGGAGTCTTCGGATGGATGCTGGCCGAGTTCCCGATGTTTTCGTGGCGCCCGCTGGATTCGTATTTCCGCCTGATCGTGGCGCGCCGTAACCCCAACCTGCTGTTGCTCTCCGGCTTCGCACTGGCAGGGCTTCCCGGACAGGGGTTGGTCGCGGTGGCGGCGTGGACGGTGCTGTCCTCGGTCGTGCTGATGGTTCGGCTGGTCCAGGCCGCGGGCGTGCGACTGCGTGACGGTCAACTGCGTTCGTGGCTTCAGGAGATCGGCGCCGACGCCGCGCACGCACCGCGCTATGCGCGTCCGTTCGTATCGGATCCGGCGGCGGTCAGCAGCCTGATGCAGTGAGCAGCGCCGCCGGATACTTGCTTCCTTCGCTCCTCCGATGGTGATAGCTGCGCGTTGTTGGTCGGGGCCGGGACCGGAGCAGCAGTGAAAGCGATCATTCTGAGCGCGGGGCAGGGGCGTCGTCTGCTGCCGTTGACCGCCGATCGGCCCAAGTGCTTGTTGCCGATCAGCGGGCAGACCGTGCTGGTCTGGCAACTGCGTGCGCTCCAGCGCGCCGGCGTCGACCTGGCAAGCATCGTAATCGGCTTCGGCGCGGCTCAGGTCGAAGAGCAACTTGCGCGAGTCTCGCTTGCCGGGATGCAGACGCGCACCATACTCAACCCGATCTACGATCGCACCGACAATCTCGTGAGCTGTCTGGCCGCGCGTGCGGAGATGGACGAAGACTTCCTGCTGGTCAACGGCGACACGCTGCTCGAACCGGGTGTGATCGAGCGGCTGCTGGCGAGCGAGCCGGCGCCGGTGTCGGTGGCGGTGGTTCGCAAGGCCAGCTACGACGCGGACGACATGAAAGTCAGCGGAAGTGCCGGCCGCTTGACCCGCATCGGCAAGGACCTCGGGAGCAGCGAAATCGACGGCGAAGCGATCGGTGTGTCGCTGTACCGCGGCGAGGGTCCGCGCGTATTCCTGGAGGCGCTGGAGGAAGTGCAGCGCGAGCCCGATGGGCACCGGCGCTGGTACCTCTCCGCAGTGGACAGGCTCGCGCGCCGCGGGCTGGTGAGCGCGACTCTCGTCGATGGCCTCGGCTATGCGGAGATCGATTATCCGGACGACGTGGCGCGGGCCGAGAATCTCGTCGCCGCGTGGGGCGACCGGTTCGAGAAGCTTCGCGCCTGAGTCGACGTCACGTCTCTCACGCAGCGACCGCCCCGCGTAGCAGCAACCGGCGCGACGGCGATTCTCAGTTCGTCGGCGGTGACGGTCCCCGCTTGGGTCGCACCACCGGCAGCTCTCCGTATTCGACCGACGGGCTGCGCCGCAGAGGCTGGCGGTAGAGTGTCATCAACTCGAGCATCTCGGCCGGCATCTGCGTGGTGACCTTGAGTCCGATATGCAGCGCCTCGTCACAGGTGATCGGGTAGTCGTGGGTCCATGTGCCCTGCGTGAGCAGCTTCGCAAGCGTGGAAGCCGTCTCGGGCGGGTAGGAATCGGCCAGCACCTCGGCCACCATCGATTCGAGTTGCCGCATCGCCTTCTCGGCCTGGTCGGCCAGGATCAGCGTTTCGTCGTCGATTTCCGCGATCGGCTTCTCGCGTATCACCTTGAGCAGGCTGACCGCCGGGTACTGGCCGATCTGGGGATCGATCGGTCCGAGCACCGCGTGCTCGGACAGCACGATTTCGTCGGCGGCCAGTGCCAGCAAAGTGCCGCCCGACATCGCGTAGTGAGGAACGAAGACGGTGACTTTGCCCTTGCGGGCGTTGATGGCGCGCGCGATCTGGTAGGTCGGCAGTACCAGACCTCCGGGTGTGTGCAAGACCAGATCGACCGGAACGTCCGGATCGGTTTGATGCAAGGCGTGGATGATCGCTTCGGAGTCGTCGACGTCGATGTAACGCATCAGCGGAAAGCCGAGCACGCTCATCGTTTCCTGGCGGTGAACGAGCAGGATCAGGCGCGAACCTCGCTGCGCCTCGATGCGGGCGATGAGCCGGCGGCGCTGCACCTCCAGGACTCGCTTGCGCAGCACCGGTTGCAGGGCCGCGAGCAGGAAGAAGAACCACATCAAGTCGAACCCGCTCATGCTCAGGGTTGCATAGCCCAGGCGGACCGCAGGCGGCAACCGCGGCAGTCTGCCCACGAGGGTCCATCTGCAGCGTTGGACGCGGCACGCTCACTCCCGCGTACCGTTACCTCGCGCTTCGCCAGCTCGGGCGCTCCCGCCTGCGTTCGCTACCGCCGCGTCCGCCTCGAAGCTCGGCCCTTCCGGACAGACTGGACGTCGGAGTGCTTCGACGCACTGGCAGGCGGTCGCGAAATGGTGTGTCGCGGCATTTGCAGGGGGGTGGTTGTGCCGGATACTGAAGGGACATGCGCTGCCTGCCGTCCGCTCGTGCCACTGGCTGTTCGGCCGCGGCGCTGATCTTCGCCTGGATCGCCGGTGCGGCGATCGCGGCGGAGCCGCTCGCGGAAGTTCCGCAAAGGGTAACCGCGGGGCTCGACTTGACGGTCGATTCGCTCGAGGCGCGGGTAAGGAAGGTCGAAGCGTCGCAGATCGACCCCGATTCGCGCGCCGAAGCCATCGCGCAGTACCAGGCCGCTATCGAACAGCTCCACCGCGCTTCGGAATGGCAGGCGCGTAGCGAGGCGCTGCGCCGCCTGCAGCGCGAGGCTCCGAGCATCCTCGACTCGGCGCGAAAGCAGATCGACAATCTGGCCCGGCAACCGGCCTTCGAAGTCGCGGGCAACTCGTCGATTTCCGATCTGGAACTCGATCTGTCCGAGGCGGAAGCGTCGCTCGGGGTCGTCCGCAAGGCACTTGCCGACGTCGATTCGGAGCAGAAGCTTCTGTCAGAACGCCGCCTCGAGGTTCCGACCGAACTCGCGCAGGCCGGCGGGTACAACCTGCTCGGAGACGTCGAGCTTCCGCCGCTGCCCACCGGTTCCATCGAGACGCTGGTGGCCCAGCAGGCTCGTCGCCGCGCCGACGAGCGCGTGGTGTCGCGCCAGGCCGAGGCGCTCGAACTCGAACTCGCCACCCATGAGATACACCGCGAAGTGCTGGCCGCTCGTCGCGACCTCTACAGGCGACAGTTCGAGCTGCGTACCGCCACTGTCGGTGCGATCCAGAAGGCGATCAGCGATCGCCGCGCCAAAGAGGCGCAAGATGCGCTCGAGGAGGCTCGTTCCGTGCAGGCGGTGCTGGCCCGTGCCCATCCGGTCCTGGGTCGGCTGGCCGAGGAGAGTGCGGAGCTGGCGGCCGAGCGCTCAGGTCCCGAGGGTCTCGCCAACAGGATCCAGCGCAACTCGGAGGCGCTCACCGCAGTCACCAAACTGGTCTCGGAGCTGACCGAGCGCGCGCGCAGCGTGCGACAGAAAGCAGAGGCGGCCAACTTCAGCGATGCGGTCGGTCTGATCCTGCGCAAGGAGCGCGCCGAACTTCCCGCCATCGACGAGGTGCGAGGTCGCATCCGTGCGCGTCGAAGCGCGATCGCCGAGTCGCAGTTCGCGCTGCTGACGCTCGAAGATCTGCGCGAAGGACTGCCGGCGCTCGAGAACGAAGTCGACGGCATCCTTGCCGAACAGGAAAAGGCCATCGGAAAGCTCCAGCGGGTCCGGCTGGAGGCGTCGGCCCGCGAGGTCCTGAAGACACGAGGGGACTATCTCGACGACCTCATCCGCGACTACAACAGCTATTTCGGCGTTCTGGTCGATCTCGACGCACGCGAAAGACAACTGGTGGACGTCGCGTCTGACTACCGGTCGTTCCTGGACGAACACGTGCTGTGGATCCGCAGTACTTCGTGGCCGCGCTGGCGCTCGCTCTCGGACGCGGCCCACGCGGCGGCGTGGCTGGCCGACCCGCGCAACGTGCGGCAGACGCTGAAACGGATCGTCGCGGTCGCACAGTCCCCGCCACTGTCGGTGACGCTGGTGGCGCTGATCTGGTCGTTGCTGCTGCTCTATCGTTCGCGGCTGCGGCGTTTCCACGATCGCCTGTGCGAGACTCAGGGCAGCGATTTCCGAGGACCGATGCTGGCAGCCATCGCCGCGCTCGGAGCGGTCGCGCTGGTTTCGCTGATCTGGCCGATGCTGGTCTGGCTGGTGATACTGCTGATCGAAGCCGCTACGTCGGTGATCGACGACTATTCGCGTGCGCTGGTGGCTGCGCTGGCGTTCCTCGCCATCCGCATCGCGAGTCTGGAGTTCGTGCGCAGGGTCGCGGCGCGACGGGGAATCGCGCGGCGTTTCCTGAACTGGCCCGAGCAGGCCCTGACGCAGATTCGCCGACAGGCGATCGTTGTGGAAACGCTGGTGCTGCCGGCCTTCGCGGTCTCGGCACTGTTCTTCACTGCGGGCAACGAGCCCTGGTCGGATTCTCTCGGCCGCCTCGGTTTCGTCGCCGGCCATGTCGTCCTGATGATGGCCTGCTACCGTCTGGTGCTGCGTGCGGGTCCGATCGGCCCGGTGGTTTTGCGGCGCGGCTCGGGCGATATGCGCAAGCGTTTGCGTTACGGCCACTGGTTGCCGCTGGTGGTCGGCGGCGCCAACATCGCGCTGGCGCTGATCGGGTACTATTTCAGCGCATACGAGCTGACGGTCCGGGTCTGGCGCACCCTGGCTCTGCTCGCAGCCGTCGCGCTGGTCAACACCGTGGCGTTGCGATGGATTGCCGGGGCCCGGCAGAACCTGGCGCGGCGCCAGCTCGCCGAACGCCTCGCACCGCCGGCCCAATCCGGCGAGGTCGAAGGCGAGGGCGACGAAGAGATCGATCTGTATGCGATCGACATGCAGACCCGGCAACTCGTCAGGGTAGTGGTCGGTGCGGTCGCGGTCGTCAGTCTGTTTCTGGTGTGGGTCGACGTGATTCCGGCCCTGCGGGTTCTGGATCGCATCGACCTGTGGACCGTGACTGCACAGATCGAACAGACCACCGGCAACGCGGACGCGCTCTCCGTTCGCATGGTTGACAAGATGGTGCCGGTCACCCTTGCCAACGTGCTGATCGCGATCGTGGCGCTGCTGCTGTCGGTGACAGCCAGCCGCAACCTGCCGGGGTTCATCGAGATGACGTTGCTGCAGCGCGCGCGGCTCGATGCCGGCCTGCGTTACGCGATCACCACCGTGTGTCGCTACGCGATCACGGTGATCGGTACGGTCACGGTGTTCCGCAACCTCGGCGTGGCGTGGTCGCATGTGCAGTGGCTGGTGGCCGCGGTCAGTGTCGGTCTCGGGTTCGGCCTCCAGGAGATCTTCGGCAACTTCGTCTCCGGCCTGATCCTGCTCTTCGAGCGACCGGTACGCGTGGGAGACACGGTGACGCTCGGGGGAGTCAGCGGGACCGTGAGCAAGATCCGCATGCGCGCGACCACCATTCTGGACTGGGATCGCAAGGAACTGGTGGTTCCGAACAAGGAATTCATCACCGGGCAACTGGTCAACTGGTCGCTGTCGGACGCCACCGTTCGGCTGGTGATCCCGGTCGGCGTGGCCTACGGCAGCGACACCGCGCAGGTGGAAAAGCTCCTGTACGAAATCGCACGCGAGACCACCGGCGTTCTGGCCGACCCGGCGCCGCTGGTCGTCATGGTACGTTTCGGCGACAGCACGCTCGATTTCGAGCTGCGCGTGTTCGTCGAGAGTCCCGATTCGATCGTCCACACGCGCCACCGACTGCTGCTCGCGGTCGACTCGCGGTTCCGCGCCGCCGGCATCGAGATCGCCTTCCCGCAGCGCGATCTGCATCTGCGCTCGGTGAGCGGCCCGATCGTCGTCGAGGCCCCGGCGGTGCGACCACCGTCATGAAGCGACTCGATCGCGAGTGCGGCGCGTGCGCGCGCTGGATGCCGACTCCGGCCGAGGCGCTGGAGCAGGCGCGGTACTTCGTGCGGATGGGTGACCGCCTCGTCGCGCGCGGCGCCGGCGGTGCCGAGGTGGTGCGTGATCTCGGCAGCGGATGCTTTGCCGAGGCTTCAGTGCTCTACCGCCTCGCATAGGATTGGTGTGGACGCATGTTCGATGCTCGCCGCTTGCTAGTGACGGTTCTGGCGCTCGTGGCCGTAACGGCCGCCGGCACCATCGGCTATCGGGTGATCGAAGGAGCTTCGTGGGGGGACGCCGTTTTCATGACGGTGATCACCCTGTCAACCGTCGGCTACGGCGAAGTCGTGTCGCTGAGCCCGGCCGGCCGTCTGTTTACCATCGCGTTGATCGGCGTAGGGATGACTTTCGTCTTTGCCGCGATCACGGTCTGGGTCAAGGTGATCTTCGAAGGCGAACTCGAACGCGCGCTGGGGCGCAGGAGGGTCAAGCGAGTGCTGCGGAAAATCTCCGATCACTTCATCGTATGCGGCTACGGCCGTTTCGGCCGTTCGCTGGCAGAGGAACTGTCGCGCAAGGGCGAGCGCTTCGTCGTCATCGACGCATCGGCGACGCTGCCTGCACATGTTGTCGGGTTCAACGCCGACGCCACCGACGAGCAGACGCTCAGGGAAGCGGGAGTGGATCGCGCGCGGGCCCTGTTGGCGGCTCTGCCATCGGATGCCGACAACGTCTACATCACGCTGACAGCCAAGGAGCTGAACCCGAAGATTTTCGTGGTGTCGCGCTGCGAGCAGGAGTCGGGCGAGGGCAGGCTGCGCCGCGCCGGCGCCGACCGCGTGGTCGCGCCTTACGCGATCGGCGGGCACCGCATGGTCGAACTGGCGCTCAATCCGGCGCTGCCGGTGGTCGTGGACGTGGACGACCTGGTGGCCGCTTCGGGGCGCGAGCACATGACGGTGGCGGAGATTTCGATAGGCGCCGGGTCGGTGCTGGAGGGAGCGACGCTGGCGAGCGGCGAACTGATGCGGAGCTACGGAGCGTTGGCGATCGGGATCATCGGTGAGGACGGGCGCCTGCAGGTCGGGGTGCCACCGCAACTTCGCCTGGAAGGTGGCAACGTGCTGGTAGTGTTCGGGACCGAGCGCGCGATCGAAGCGATGGCCAGGGCCAGCCGTCCCACGCTCGCGGCCGACGACGTAGCCCGAACGCCGGCGGCGCCGGAGAACAGAGCATGGCGCAGCCCGAGACCTTCAGCTTTTCGCGTGTGACGACTTTCGAGCAGTGCCCGCGGCGCTATCGCTACCGCTATCTCGACGGCGTGCGAGAGGCGTTCCAGTCGATCGAGGCGTTCATGGGGCAGCAGGTGCACGCCACCGTAGAGTGGCTCTACAACCAGCGTCTGGCCGGTCACGAGCACGCGGTCGAGGCCGCGGTGGGACGCTATTGCACCGAGTTCGACAAGGCCCACTCGGCGAGCAAGCCTACGGTGCGCGTCATCCGCGCCGACATGGCCGCCGAGTACTACCGGCGCTCGGGTGCGGAGATGCTGGCCGACTTCCACCGCCGCCGCTTCGTCGCCGACGGCCTCGAGACCGTGGCGATGGAGCGTCACTTCGTGCTCGACCTGGGTGCGGGTGCTCCGTTCCAGGGCTACATCGACCGCCTCGCCCGCGACAGCGACGGCACGCTGCACATCATCGACTTCAAGACCGGCGCTCGGGTGCCTGCGCGCTTCGAGGGCAAGGACGCCGACCAACTCGACGCCTACGCGCTGGCGCTGTTCACGCAGACCGACGCCGACGAACTCGTTCTGGTGCTGGAGTATCTGCGCACCGCCACCGCTCACACCAAGCGGGTTCGGCGCAGCCAGATCGAAGAAGTGCGGCGCCGTCTGGCGGCCCGCATCGCCGCTGCGCGCTCGGCCACGGTGTTTCCGCCGATCCCCGGCTCACTGTGCGACTGGTGCGGCTTCAACGACCTGTGCGAGGCGTATCCGTCGCGGCGTGTGGGGCCGGCACGCTTCGGGCGTTAGTCGGCTGCTGGGTCGAACGTCTGAGCGTGCTGCGAGTCAGGGCGCATGAATCGGAATGAGAACAATGTTCCGTAATACCTTTGTGCTGTAGATCTTATTCGTGGTCGGACGCTTCCCTGTCGGAGGGGGTCGGGCGAGACGCGGTCCGCTGCGCACGAGTTGCGCCACTGCTGCGGTGGTAGCCGCGGCGGGTCTGGATACCGCAGCAGTTACCTGGTGTGCCGACCTTCACCGGCGCGTGTCGCGCCGACCACATTCGTTTGCAAGGGCTACGCTGGGGTGTACGTTTCTGCCGTTGCGGGGCCGCCTCTGACCTTTCGGACGGTGCATGTCGTACTGCCCGGTGCCACGACGCGGAACACGCCGCGACCGACGCACCGATCGGGTGCCTGAATTGCATAGGGCACCCTGGGAGCAGTGGGACAATGGGCGCCCGAACTGCGGTCGATCATGCAAAGAGGCCGCCATGCGAACGACAATCACGGCTACCGTTATTGCGGCGATGGTATTCGGCGCCGGCGCGGCGATGGCCGCAGCTACCCCTGAACAGAAGTGCGAAGCGGGCAAGAACGACGCTGCTGGAAAGTACGCGGCCTGTGCGGCCAAGGCCGAGAAGGTCTACGTTTCCACCGGGGACGCGACGAAGTACGCGGCGCTGCTTGCCAAGTGCGAGGCCAAGCTGATCGCGAGCTGGAGCAAGCTCGAGGCTGCGGCACTGGCTGCGGGGGCGACGTGCCCGTCGGCAGGTGACCAAGCGCCGATCGAATATTTCGTCGATGCGTGTGTGCAGAGTGTCGCCGCGGCGGTTGGGGGTGGCCCGCTGGGTCCCGACCCGGTGACGTGCAACACGGAACTCGGCACGTGCAACACCGATCTCGGTGCCTGTACCGGCAACCTGACAGCGTGCGACGGTGATCTGACGAGCTGCAACGGCGATTTGTCGACCACCAACGCGGATCTCGGCACCTGCACAGGCAACCTCGGAACGTGCAACGGTAGCCTGACCGATTGCAACGCGCAGTTGGCTGGTTGCAACGGCGACCTGGACACATGTAGCGCGGGCACCGCAGCGGCAGATGACGTGCTCACGGACAAGACCTTTTCGAGCACCGCTGGGCTCGGCGTTACCGGCACGATGGTGAACAACGGCGCGGTGACGCTGACGCCGACAACGACGGATCAGGCTATCGCCGCCGGCTACCACGACGGTTCGGGCAAATGCTCCGGCGACGCCGACCTTGCCGCGGCGAACATCAAGAACGGAGTAGATCTGTTCGGGTTGGTAGGCAGTTTGCCGCTGGCCCAGCCTCTGAAGACCGGCCGGACGACAGCTTACGGAACGGGAACCGACGGCGACTTGGAGTTGGGGGCTGCGCGGTCATTCACCGATAACGGAGACGGCACGATCACCGACAACGCTACTGGCCTGATGTGGGAGAAGCAGGACGATTCGGGCGGTATCCACGACAAGGACAACAACTACACGTGGTCCACCGGGACGAATAACATGGACGGTACGATCGTGACGACCTTCCTTGCGACACTGAACGGCGGCGGTGGTTTTGCGGGGTACAGCGACTGGCGGGTACCGAACGTCTTTGAATTGGAATCGCTGAGGAACATGGGGGCTTTCAATCCATCGACCTACGCCGCGTTCAATACCGGTTGCGTCACGACGTGTACGGTCTTGACGTGCAGCTGCACACGTTCGCTCTACTACTGGTCGTCCTCTACGTCCCAGGAGGTCCCGGCGCGCGTGTGGTACGTGCACTTCTACGATGGAGTAACGAGCAGCCTCAGCAAGACGAGTACGTACGGTGTTCGCGCTGTTCGTGCCGGCTCTTAGGTCGAGCATTTGATCATTGGTTGATTGACCATTGGGTGCGCCAAGAAAAGCCTGGTCGGTCTGATGACATGAAAGGATGTCATCCTGCGAATTGCCCGCTGCGCAGGTAGCGACCGAAGCGCGCGTCGGAGTAATCCGGCGGGCGAAGTTTCGGGGAGCGCGCGAGAGAGCCGTACGCAAGTTAACCCGGTTCGGCCTCGTGAATCGTATCAGAGTGGCCACCTTGCCGACTGTGGTGAAGCCGGCGACCGACGTGGAGGCACTGGTCGCGAGCACACGTCGGGCTCTCCGGGGCGCTTTTCACGAATGCCGCGCGGCGCATCGGGTACATATGATCTGCACTGGTTTCCCGGACCCGCGGTCGAGATCGCAATATGTAGAAGAACTATGAGTCCTACGTATTCGGTAGCGCAGGCCCAGAGCAGCCTCTCGAGCTTGATTCGTAAAGCCGAGCAAGGAGAGCCCGTGCGTATCCTCCGCCACGATGCGATCGTCGCGTACCTCGTTTCACGACAGCGCATGGAAGCGATCGTCGAGACGTTGGAACTGCTGTCGAACCCGGCAGCCGTGAAGGCGATCGGCGAGCACAAAGAGGGGAAGACGAAGTTCGCGTCACTCTCGGTGCTCGGCAACAATGAGAAATGAGGGGTCGTCTCGCGGTACAAGTGGCGGGCTTCATCCGAAGCCTGGCTCCGGAACCGCGACGAACCGTGCGTCTTGCCCTGCGTGAGTTGGAGAAAGGCAAGGGCGACATCAAGCCACTCGAAGGACCCCTGCAGGACTACTGCCGTCTGCGTATCGGTCCGTACCGGGTCATTGTGAGGTACGGCAAGCCACGTACGATCGAGTGCGTGTTCGCCGAGCGGCGCAACATCGTTTACGAAATCTTTGCCGATGCAATGGTCGAACGGCTGATGCGCGACGAATGATGGTTGGATGGCGCGCGGCCGACCCGCTTAGCATGTGGACCCGGCAGCCCGCGGGCGATACGTAGGAGTGCGGAGGGTCGTCGATGTTCGAGAAGGTGTCACTGGGAGGAGAAGGGCTGAGCGTGCTGCTCGGCACCAAGAACGGCAAGTACCCGAGCGGCAACTCGGTGCTGGTCGAGGACGACTGTACCGTGTTGGTCGATCCGTCGGTCAATGTGGTCGCGGGGGGATAAGCAAAAGAAGGGGGCTATCCGAAGAATCGTCCCTCCCACTTACACTGTCTGTTCGTGCTTCCGCAAAGTAGAAATGTCCGGTTTTCTCCAAAGTAGAAATGTCCGGTTCGGCTGGTGGGTTAGGGCGCCATTCCGGCCGCCGCTCGAATGCGTTTCTTGGCCCTCAGCGTGATCTGGGGGTTGGCCAGGCGCTCGATGTCACGCTGGCGCTGCCGCTCGGCGATCCAGCCCAACACTTCTCCAAGGCGCTTGTTCTCGACGATCGCGCCCTGCGGCACCCGGGCTTCGTCTTTTGGATGCGCCCGGTAGCGAATCCGGCGATCGCCGTGTCGGATCGTCTGCGTCCCGTCTTCGTGCTCGTGCACGGTGACCTGGTGGCCGCGCAGTGCGCGGTTCTCCACGGTGTCCTCGAGAAGATAGAGAACCGTGTGGTAACGCAGCGTCAGACTCTGGCTGACCTTTCGCTGCTCCTGCAGCGTGAAGATCTCATCGAGGGTGTCACACTGGCGCATCGGCCGATGCGCGTCGAACGAGTTGCGCGCCGGACGCGCGAAGCGCCGATTGTGCTCCTCCATGAACACCGGCAGGTACTCTTGACCCGCTACGGCATCGCAGATCCCGCGCAGCCGCAGCTCCTTGACGAGACGATCCTGCAGGGTCCGGTTGGCGCGCTCGACGCGTCCCTTGGCCTGTGGCGAATTGGCGCAGATGATGTCGATGTTCAGGTCGTTCATCGCACGGCCGAACTGAGATAGGCCCGCGCCGCCCGCAGATTTATCGCCTTTTGCTACGTGGAACACGCTAAGACGGTCGCTGTAGAAGGCCACCGGCTTGCCGTACTTCTCGAGGTAGGTCCGCGTGGCCGCGAAGTAGTCGAAGGTCGACTCCGACTCGGCAAATCGCAGTTCCATGAGCTTTCCGGTCGCGTCGTCGATGTAGACCAGCAGCGTGCAGGCCGGGCCGCGCTCTTCGAACCAGGGGTGGTCGCTGCCGTCGATCTGCACGAGCTCGCCGGCACACGCCCGACGCTCGCGCGGCTGGTGGCTGCGGCGTGCCCGCCGGGAACGAGGTATCCAGATCTCGGCCTGGATCATCCACAGCCGCAGCGTTTCCACGCTGACGGCCAACCCGTGAACCTCAACGAGCTTCTGGCACGCAAAGGTCGGGCCGAAGTCCGTGTAGTGCTCCCGGATGAGTTCCACCGCGCGCTCGCGGGTGGCTTGCGGCAATTGGCGCTGACTCGGCCTGCCACGCTTGGCCGAAGCCAGCCCCTCGGCGCCGCGCTCTTGGAACGCCGCGTAGAGCCGACGCGCCTGCCGCTCGCACAGTCCCAGCAGTTCACCGGCGCGTTGCCGGGTCAGGCGCCTCTCGGCTATGCGGTTCATGATCTGCAACCTGTCCAGTTCCTTTCGACTCAATGTCACGTGCTCCGTCATGCCACCCGTGTGGCCCGGAACCGGACATTTCTAAATGGGAGAAACCGGACATTTCTATATGGGAGCTACAGTTCGGGTCAGAGTGATGGATCTTATGTCAACCGCAGACCCGGCCAAGCCCCTCGCTCCTCCGCCAAGTCACCAAGCCCAGACGAGTCCCCCGGAATGCCGGGGTTGGAGATGGGTGGGGTCATGGATCTCGTCGGCAAGGCTTTGAAGCCAGGAGGGAATGGAGCATGAGCGTTGAAGACGTCGAGGGAGGCAGCCTCGAACTCGACGAGGACGGATTCCTGTGCGATCCGGATCTGTGGAGCGAGGATGCCGCCAAGGTACTGGCCAAGTTCGAAGAAATCGACGAATTGACCGAAGGTCACTGGAAGGTGATCCATTTCCTGCGCGACTACTACAGGCAATTCGGCATCGCGCCGATGGTTCGCAAACTGTGCAAGGAGATCGGCTTCACGCTGCAGGAGATCTACACGATGTTCCCCTCAGGACCGGCCAAAGGCGCGTGCAAACTGGCCGGACTGCCAAAGCCCACCGGGTGCGTGTAAGCCGGCGCCGATTGCCGCCGGCCGCCGCCTTGCGGTCGACATGGACAGACGCGACGGCCCTGACGATGCCTATGTGTCCGGCGTCGCAGCAAGAAGCTGTCCGACGCCGAAGACCCGCCCAAGGCCCCCGCTCCGCCACCAAGTCACCAAGCCCAGACGAGTCACCCGGCTCTTGATGCCCTCGAGCAGGCGCTGCACATGCGCGACGGCAGAGCTGGCCTGATCCACCACAACGATCGCGGCACCCAGTACGTCTCGACTTGCTCCACTGAGCGGCTGGCGGAGGCGGGTATCGAGCGGTCGGTCGACAGCGTCGGGGATTCCTACGACAACGCGTTGGCCGAGGCAGTGACCAGCCTGTACAAGGCTGAGGTGATTCGGAAGCGAGGGCCGTGGCGCAATATCGACGACGTCGAGATGGCAACGCTGGGATGGATTGATTGGTTCAACAACCGCCGGCTGCAGGGGCAAATTCGCTACGTTCCGCCGGTAGAATTCGAGCAGGCGTACTATCGCCAGCAAGAGAGTGCCGTCATGTCGGCGGCACTCAACTAACCGAGTCGCCGGAGAAGCCGGGGCGATTCGCTGGAGGATGCACCATGAGATCACCGCAGTTGATGGCGCGCGGCCGCAGCAGCGCCGGGTTCGCCGTGACGATCGCCGTTCTCACCTGCTTGTTGGTCGGCTGCGCCGACGGCGATGACCCGCCCGTCACTCTCGACTTCTCCACCACCAATCTCGACGCCTGCAGTTGGATGGAGGTCCAGCTCCAGCTCGACAGTGCCGGTGCTGTCCTCGAGCACCTCGACGACGGCTCGGCCGCGTGCACTCCTGACCCTTTGCTCTTAGGCTGTACGTTCGAGTTCGACGAAGCGGCTGACAAGAGTTCCCTGACCGTCAGCATCGATGAATGCCCCCAGCACGACTTGGGCTTCGGCGCACTCTTCAAGTGCGTGTTCCGGCGGGTGGATCGGGCGACGCTGGCTCTCGCGGTGAACGCGCGCTGCGCGTGCGTCGATCTCGGCGACTGCCCCGGCGACGAGGCCTGCTATGGTTCGCCCGCAGTCTGCGTCAGTCCGGCCGAGGCTCCCGGGTCCTGCGAACATTGCAACAACGACATGGACGACGACGGCAACGGGCTGGTCGACTGCGACGACCCAATCTGCTGGGCAGACTGCGGGGTCGGTGAGACCGGGACCACCTGTCCGACTTCGACCACCAGCACAACCGCTATGCCGCAATAGCGCAGCGACGGGCACTGGGGCGAATCTCTTCGACTGCCTCCGTCTGCGTCCGCGTCGATCGCTTGCCCGGCGGCCGCTGGCACCTCATCTACACGCGGTCCGAGCGCAGGAACATCCTGCGTGGCAACAATGCGACGCCGATCGACGTCACCGAACACGCCGGTTGGCCGTTGATCAATTGGAGTAAGAGAATGCTGTACGCCATCCCGAGTCGGCATTCGGCCGGAGGGGACGCGGCAAGCGCGGTTGCGGCCGGTAGCAACGCGCCCACACAGGTGGCAACGGGCAAGCCGGGGGCTCGTCGGAGTCTTGGTGGCGTGGCGGAGGGCTGGCGGCGCTTGGCGGGTTCCTGGTTGACGTAAAGCAGAGGCTTGTTTCGGATCCGGCCCGCAGCGAGAGGCTCGCAGGTTCGCTGACGGCCGGGCGGGTCGGGTCGGAAACAACAAGAGTTGCCGGGTGGCTCCGGGAGGTTACCCTCCCGGAGCTCCCACAGATCCGGCCGTGCGGGACTACCGCAGCCGGCTCGTCAGGACGAAGATTCGCTACGGTGCGTACCGGCGATGCACAATGCGCGGCCGCGGAAGCGGAAATCGCTCCAACAGACCAAGCATATGCTCCCAGTCGACGTATCCGGCGCGAGAGCGGCGCGAAAGCCACTTCTGCCAGATGCGTCGCGTCTCCCGGTAGAAGCGTGCAAGCGCATCGTAGTTGTGCGTGATGCCAAAGTACGAATAGTGCCCGCGAAGCTTCCAGGCCAGGTGTTTCTGCTGCACGGCGAGAGGCTCATGCCGGTGAACCCGGCAATACTCCCGCACTCGGCGTAGTCCGCGGCTGAAGCGGTCCTTGGCTGTACGCCGCTTGACGATCCAATTCCCGGACCGCGAACGGCCCCAGAAGTGGGTAAGGCCGAGGAAGTCGAACGTCGCGGGTTTGGCCGGGCCTCCCCGGTCACGGCGCCGAAAGTCCAGCAACCTCGTCTTGTCGGGATGCAGCTCGAGCCCGTATCTGGCAAGTCGCTTCGGCAGTACGTCAAGAACCCGTCGCGCATCATCCTCGCACGAGAACACCATGACCAGATCGTCCGCGTAGCGGACGAGTCGTGTGCGACCCTTGAGCCGCGGTACGACATCCCTATGGAACCACTGGTCGATGACCTCGTGCAGGTAGATGTTGGCGATCACTGGCGAAATTACTCCGCCTTGCGGCGTGCCGGTCTCGGGGTACACGAGGTTCCCCGCCTCCAGCACGCCCGCCTTCAACCACTTTCCGATAGCGCGCAGCAGCGCGCCGTCCCGTACCCGTTGACGCACGATTTCTTGCAGGTTTCCGTGGCCGAGTCGGTCGAAGAATTTTCGAACATCGACCTCCAAGACCCATCCGCCGCCCACCGGCATCGTCGCATCGCGGACCGCTTCGAGCGCTTGGTGCGCCGAGCGACCCGGCCGAAAGCCGTAGGAGCAGTCCAAGAAGTCCTGCTCGTAGACGGCCTCCAGCAGCATCGCAACCGCACGTTGCAGCACCTTGTCCTCGAAGGTTGGAATGCCAATGGGTCGCATCTGCTTCCCATCGCCCTTGGGGATGTACACTCGCCGGACGCTGGGCGCTCGGTACGTGCCGGACTGCAGCCGAGACAGCAACGACCCGAGGTTCTCCTCCAGGTTCGCCGCGTACTCTTGGCCCCTCTGTCCGTCGATACCGACCGCCCATCCTTGCGCGTGCGACGGTACGCCTCGCGCAGCCACTCGATGTCGATGTGGTGGGCTAGCGTCGTGAACACCAGCATAGGGTGCTCGCGCGCCATCGTCGCTATCCGTGTGAGTTTCGTGGAGATGGTTGGTGAGCACGATGTCTCTCCCATCTGTCCCTCCTACGGTCCTTCATCCCGGTGCCGCCCTTTGCTCGGCTGGGTCCCTCGGGTCGTGGTTCCCCAGCGTCATCGCTCATACTGCGGCACTCCGACTCCTCGCGCCCCAGCCAAGCTCTGCTTCTCGCTCCGCTTGGCCGTTCCGGTGATCCCGGAGGCTACGAGGTCTCCCAGGTTCCTGAGCAACCCTTGTGCACGTGCGCCGGTCTCAGACCCCGGTAGGGGAAGCTGCCCAGGACCCCGGGCGATACCGCCCTGTGTTTGGGAGAGCTTCTTTCGCCTTCTGCGTCGTTCATCGCATCGGCCTCTACAACTTGCGGCTTTCGGGGCTCCATGCCGCCGCCCACGCACTCGCTGTCTACGCTTCGCAGCTGCCCTCGCGGACAGACCACGCAAGACTCGCTTCCGGCCGGTGGCCCTCGCCCTTGCCGGTTGGGACTTGCACCCACGGGTCACGATGAAAGGTTTCAGTCACTACATGTCATCCTCCTTTCCCAGGCTTTCCTGGCGCAAGAACGAAACCGCTACGCGGTAGGAGGACTTGTCCGTCCGGTTGGCGGCGGGGGACAGGGGTTTCTGTAGAGCGGCTCCTCCCAATCACCAGGCAGGAGGAGTTTGCCCAATGACACCACTTCGCCGGCGCATGACCCGAAGATCTGAGCATCCGCGGTCTTTCCCAGTACACGATCGACACCTGCATCGGCGCGGTCGAGCGATTCGCCCGCTACTTCCACCGGTCGCCGGCGCAGCTCGGCAAGGAGGAGGTCCGCGCCTTCCAAGTCCACCTCACCTGTGAGCGGCACGTCAGCAGGGGGACGCTCAACGTCTACGTGAGCGCGCTGCGCTTCCTGTACACGATCACGCTGGGCAAGGACTGGGAGATGCGCGCCATCCCCTACGCCAGGACACACAAGAAGCTGCCCACGGTTCTGACCCAGGACGAAGTGCTGCGCCTGTTTGCCGCCATCACCAACCTCGAGCACCGCGCCATCGTCATGACGACCTATGCGGCCGGGCTCCGTGCCGGCGAAGTGGCGAGCCTTCGCATCGCCGACATCGACAGCGTGCGCGTGCTCATCCACGTTCGCCAGGGCAAGGGCGGCAAGGACCGCCTGGTGCCGCTGTCGCCTGCCTTACTCGGGCCTTTGCGGGACTACTACCGCGCCTATCGGCCCCGGTACTGGCTGTTTCCGGGCCAGGACGGCGAGCGTCACATCAACAGCCGCTCGATTCATCGCAGCCTGGACAGACCCGCTGTGGCGGCGCTCGGACGCTCGGTAAACCCACACTTGCTTCGCCATTCGTGTGCGACCCACATGCTCGAGTCCGGCGTCGTTATCCGCGTCGTCCAGGGCTTGCTTGGTCACCGGCGCTTGTCCAGCACCGATTGCTACACGCACGTCACGCGCGAGCAGATCACCGCGACCAAGAGTCCGCTCGATCTGATTCGGCGACGCGCTCTGATCGTGAGCAGGCCACCGCTGGAGGTGGCCGACATCATCCGAGCCTTGGCGGACTGCGTCACCGGGATCGCGGGGCTTGCGGTATCGGCCGCCCAGAGACGAGTCCTGCATCGGCTGGCTGCCTGCCGCACTGCGAGTCTTGGCGGCCACATCCAGAAGTGCGACCACGGCGACTGCGAGCACGAGCGCATCGCCTACAACTCGTGCCGCAATCGCAGCTGCCCCAAGTGTCAGGCCGCCAAACGTCTCCAGTGGTTCACCGCTCGCTGTCGCGACCTTCTGCCCGTTACGTACTTCCACGTCGTCTTCACGGCGGCGCCGCAGGTGGGCGCGATCGCGCTGCAAAACAAGCGTGTCATCTACGGCATCTTGTTTCGAGCTGCTTCGGAGACTTTGCTCGAGATCGCCGCCGACGCTCGTCATTTGGGCGCAAGGATCGGCTTCGTTGGCGTCTTGCACACGTGGACCCAAACGCTGCTGCACCACCCTCACATCCACTGCATTGTCCCTGGCGGTGGTCTTTCACCCGACGGACAGCGCTGGATTTGCGCCAGACCGCGCTTCTTCCTGAGCGTCAAGGTGCTCGGCCGTCTCTACCGCGGGAAGTTTCTCGACTATCTCGGCCCCCCTTGTGCCAACATCGCTGAGACACTTTCCCCTCCCGAGTTTAGTGAGGTGGGGCGGGAAGGTGATACACAATGGAATCGATGGGTAGATCTTCAACTCCCCGGGCCGTCAACGGCACCGGGGCGGGTAACCGGGA